>NZ_PKFQ01000001.1:4282712-4594255 GCF_002939475.1 Streptomyces cinnamoneus
CTGGCCGCCCGCCCCGTCCTGCCCCCGCTCGCCCCCTACTACACCGCGCGGACCGCACCCGGCTACCTCCCCGGCGTCCTCGCCCGCCACGGCCTGGACCCCACCGGCCGGCCCCTGCCCGGACGGGCCGCACCCGGCCGCCCGGAGAGCGCCCTCGCCCGCCTGACCCGCGGCGCGCTGCGCGACGCGGCGCGCAGCGCCTACCGGCACGGGGTGCAGCGCGTGGCGCCCGTCATCCGCCGGCTGGGAGAGCTGTGACCGCGTCCCCGAAGGAGCATCCCGTGTCCCGTGCAGTCCTCGCCGTCATCCCCGCCCGCGGCGGCTCCAAGGGCGTCCCCGCCAAGAACCTCGCCCCGGTCGGCGGCGTGCCGCTCGTCGCCCGCGCGGTCCGCGCCTGCCGCGAGGCGCGCCTGGTCACCGACGTCGTCGTCTCCACCGACGACCCGGCCATCGCGGAAGTGGCGCGCGGCGCCGGCGCGGTCGTCGTCCACCGGCCACCGGCCCTCGCCGGCGACACCGCGAGCAGCGAGGCGGCCGTGCTGCACGCCATGGACGCGTACGAGTCGACGCGGGCGCGCCCGGTCGCCGCCGTCCTGCTCGTGCAGTGCACCAGCCCGTTCCTCACGGCGCAGGACGTGGACGGCGTGGCCTCCGCCGTCGTGGAGGGCGGGGCGGACAGCGCGCTGACGGTGGCGCCCTTCCACGGCTTCGTGTGGCGGGGCTCCGCCCCGGACCCCGCCCCGCCGGCGGGCGGGCGGTCCTCCGGAGGCCACGGCGTCAACCACGACAAGGCCACCCGCCCCCGCCGCCAGGACCGCCCCCAGGACCTCCTGGAGACCGGCGCCGCCTACGCCATGCGCGCCGACGGCTTCCGCGCCGCCCGCCACCGCTTCTTCGGCCGCACCGAGCTCGTCCGCACCGACGCCGCCCGCGTCCTGGAGGTCGACGACCCGCACGACCTCGCCCGCGCCCGCGCGCTCGCCCCCCTGCTCGACACCGCCCCCACCGCGCTGCCCCGCCACGAGGACGTCGACGCCGTCGTGCTCGACTTCGACGGCACCCAGACCGACGACCGCGTCCTCATCGACGCCGACGGCCGGGAACTCGTCGCCGTCCACCGCGGGGACGGGCTCGGCGTCGCTGCGCTGCGCCGGGCGGGGCTCGCGGTGCTGATCCTCTCCACCGAGACCAACCCCGTCGTCGCCGCCCGCGGCCGCAAGCTCGGCGTGCCCGTGATCCACGGCAGCGAGCGCAAGGACCTCTCGCTCAAACGGTGGTGCGACGAGCACGGCATCGACCCCCAGCGGGTGCTCTACGCCGGCAACGACGTCAACGACCTGCCCTGCCTGGACCTCGTCGGCTGGCCCGTCGCCGTCGCCGACGCCCACGGCTCCGTCCGCGCCGCGGCCCGCGCCGTGACCGCCACCCCGGGCGGCCGCGGAGCCGTGCGCGAGATCGCCGGGTGGCTGCTCGGCGAGCACCTCGCCCCCAGCGCCTGACCCCACCGCCCGCCCCTTCCCCTCCCCGACCCGTCCCCACCCCATGACCGAAGGAACCGCCCCGTCATGAACGCAGCCCCGCGCAGCGGAACCCGCACCCGTCTCCTCGGCGACCGTCCCGTAGGCCCCGGCCACCCCGTCTACGTCACCGGCGAGATCGGCATCAACCACAACGGCGACCTCGCCAAGGCCCTCGCCCTCGTCGACGCGGCCGCCGACGCCGGCTGCGACGCCGTGAAGTTCCAGAAGCGCACCCCCGAGGTCTGCACCCCGCGTGACCAGTGGGACCTCGAACGGGAAACGCCCTGGGGCCGGATGACGTACATCGACTACCGGCACCGCGTCGAGTTCGGCGAGGAGGAGTACCGGGCCGTCGACGAGCACTGCCGCAAGCGCGGCATCGCCTGGTTCGCCTCGCCCTGGGACACCGAGTCGGTCGCCTTCCTGGAGAAGTTCGACCTGCCCGCCCACAAGGTGGCCTCCGCCTCGCTCACCGACGACGAGCTGCTGCGCGCCCTGCGCGCCACGGGCCGCACGGTGATCCTGTCCACCGGCATGTCGACGCCCCAGCAGATCAGGCACGCCGTCGAGGTGCTCGGCAGCGAGAACATCGTGCTCTGCCACGCCACCTCGACCTACCCGGCCAAGGCCGCCGAGCTCAACCTCCGGGTGATCAACACCCTGCAGGCCGAGTACCCCAACGTCCCCATCGGCTACTCCGGTCACGAGACCGGGCTGCAGACCACCCTCGCCGCCGTCGCCCTCGGCGCCGCCTTCGTCGAACGCCACATCACCCTCGACCGCGCCATGTGGGGCTCCGACCAGGCCGCATCCGTCGAACCGGGCGGCCTGCAGCGGCTCGTGCGCGACATCCGCGTCGTCGAGGAGTCGCTGGGCGACGGGGTGAAGCGGGTGTACGACAGCGAGCTCGGCCCCATGCGCAAGCTGCGCCGCGTCGCGGGCACCGTGGCCGCCTCCGCCGACCGCGAACCCGTCGCGGTCTGAGCGGGCGCCGACGGTGACCCCAGCCGAGGGGCCGGTGACCGGCCCACCCCCGGCGGCGGCGGACGCCCCCGCCGCCCGCCGCCGGGGGCCCAAGGCGCCTCCGGCCGGCACGCTGGCCTTCGTCGAGAGCCCGGTGCAGCTGCTGAACGTCCTCGAATGGGCGTACCGCGGCGCCGGCAACGCCCTGGCGCCCCCACCCGACGCCGAACCCCGCCCGCTGCGCGACGGCGTCCCCCGCCAGCCCGCCGCCCGGGACCTCACCCCCCTCGCCGGGGACCTCCTCGTCGTGGTCCTGGCCCCCCACGACCCCATGACGCGCGGCCAGCTGCGCCGCATGTGCGAGCTGGCCCGGGACCAGGGCCACCGGGTGCGCTGGGAGGAGGCCAGAAGCGGACCCGGGGCGCCGGTGAGCACGATCGGTTCGCTGGCCGGGCCGCTGCGCCGGGCGCGGCGCGTCGTCATCGGCGACCCGTTCTCGCGGTACGTCCAGCTGCTGCTGACCCTCACCCGCGCCCGCGAGCTGATCGTGGTGGACGACGGCACCGCGACCATGGAGTTCGTCTCCCAACTCGCCCGTGGGGAACGCCTCGTGCGCTGGCACCGGCGCGCGAGCTGGGGGGCGCGTGATCTGCTCTTCGCGCCGGTGTCCGCTTCAGCGCGCCGGAAGCTCACCCCGAAGAACCGCCGGAGGGTGGAGATCTTCACCTCGATGCCCGTCGAGGCGCCACCCGGAGTGACCGTCACGCCCAACGACTTCGCCTGGACGCGCGCCACTTACGGCCCGCCCCGCCTCACCCGCGGCACCGACCTCGTCGGCACGAACCTCGTCGAGACCAAGGTCGTGGACCCCGAGCGCTATCTGGCCGCCGTCGCCGCCCTGGCCCGCGCCCACGGCGCCACCCGCTACTTCGCCCACCGCCGCGAGCACACCGACAAGCTGCGCCGCATATCCACCGAGCTGGGCCTGGAGGTCGTACGACCCGAGCTGCCGCTCGAACTCGTCGCCCGGCGGGGCCCCGTCGGGCGGACGGTCCTGAGCTTCCCGTCCACGGTCGTCCACACCCTGCCGCTCGCGCTCGCCGGCGCCGGCGTGACCGTCGCGGTCTGCGACATCGACCCCTCCTGGCTCACCGAGGACGCCTCGCCACGCGCCGAGGACTTCCTCTCCGGAGTCAGTGGCACCGCCCGCGATGTGCGTCACCTGCCGTACACGCCCGTCACGGCTCCGCAGGGGCCTAAATACGGGTCATACCCCCCGCCCGACCCATCCATGCGGCTGAACTTTTCTTGATCGAGAGGCAGTTGCCCCATTCGGGGCTCTACTCTTCACAGGGTGAACCATCTGATGCCCTGCGAAGCCGACCCCGAAACCACAGACGGAGAACTGCCCGGCGCGCTCCCTCCGGGGCTGCGCGCCGAACTCATCGCGTTCCGCCGGGACTTGCACATGCATCCCGAGCTCGGGAACCGTGAGTACCGCACCACCGCGGCGGTGCGGGCGAGGCTGGAGAAGGCAGGGCTCAGACCGCGCACCCTCACCGGGGGCACCGGCCTCATCTGTGACGTCGGACGGGACGGTGCCGCCTACCCCGCCGGCCGCGGCCGCCCGGTGCTCGCGCTGCGCGCGGACCTCGACGCGCTGCCCATCCCGGACACCAAGACCGTCCCCTACCGCTCCACCATCCCCAAGATGGCCCACGCCTGCGGCCACGACGTGCACACCACGGTCGTCCTCGGCGCCGGCCTCGTCCTCGCCGAGCTGGCGGAGAAGGGGCTGCTGCCCCACCCGGTCCGGCTGATCTTCCAGCCCGCCGAGGAGGTGCTGCCCGGCGGCGCCCTGGACGCCATCGAGTGCGGCGCCCTGGACGGGGTGGGCCGGATCCTCGCGGTGCACTGCGACCCGAAGGTCGAGGTCGGCAAGCTCGGCCTGCGCACCGGCGCCATCACCTCCGCCTGCGACCGGGTGGAGGTCGCCCTGGCCGGCCCCGGCGGCCACACCGCCCGCCCCCACCTGACCACCGACCTGGTGACGGCCGCTGCCCGGGTCGCCGCCGACGTCCCGGCCGTGCTCGCCCGCCGCGCGGACGCCCGCTCGGGGCTGTCCCTGACCTGGGGACGCCTGGAGACGGGTCACGCCTGCAACGTCATCCCCCAGCACGCCGAGCTGTCCGGCACGGTCCGCTGCCTGGACGTGCACACCTGGCGGGACGCCCCCGACCTGGTGCACGCCGCGGTCGACGAGATCGCCACGCTCCACCGCGCCAAGTCCGAGATCACCTATATGCGGGGGGTGCCGCCCGTCGTCAACGACCCGGAGGTCACCGCACTGCTGCGGCGGGCCATGACCGCGCGCCGGGGCCGGTACGCCCTGGAGGACACCGAGCAGAGCCTGGGTGGCGAGGACTTCTCCTGGTACCTGGAGCACGTGCCGGGCGCGATGGCCCGACTGGGCGTCCGCCCAGTGGGTGATACGACCCGCCGTGACCTGCATTGCGGTGATTTCGATGTCGACGAGGACGCGATCGGGGTCGGAGTGGAGCTGTTCACCGCCGCCGCCCTGCTGGATGGCAACCGAATGTAGGCAATATGGTCAAGTCCGGTTAACGACGAATCGATAACGGCTTGCAGCCACCCCTTTTATCTGCATCTACGCGCGTTACGATTCCCGCGAACCAGCGCCAACGGAGGCGCTTCGAGTGAAGGGGCCCCTCGTGCGCCGGGTATCCACCATCGCTGTCGCGGGCATCAGCACCGCGGCTCTCGCATTCACTCTCACCGCCTGTGGTGAGTCCTCCACCGAGTCGGGTGGCGGCAAGGACAAGGGCGTCGGCCTGGCGTTCGACGTCGGCGGCCGTGACGACCACTCCTTCAACGAGTCCGCCGCCCGTGGCGTGGACAAGGCGGAGAAGGAGCTCGGTGTCAAGAGCCGCATGATGACCGCCAAGAACGGCGAGACCGAGGCCGACCGCGAGCAGCGGCTGAACTCCCTCGCCGAGGCGGGCTACAACCCGGTGATCGGCGTCGGCTTCAACTACGCCAAGTCCATCGAGAAGGTGGCCAAGGACTACCCCAAGACGACCTTCGCCGTCGTCGACTCGGTTGTCCCGGGCAACAACGTGGACAGCATCACCTTCGGTGAGCACGAGGGCTCCTACCTGGCCGGCGTGGCCGCCGCCCTGAAGTCCAAGAGCCACAAGGTCGGCTTCATCGGCGGCGTGAACAACGCGCTGATCCAGAAGTTCCAGGCCGGCTTCGAGCAGGGCGCGAAGGACACCGACCCGAGCGTCGAGGTCACCTCGCAGTACCTGTACCCGAACAACGACAAGGGCTTCAACGACCCGGCGGCCGCGAAGGACAAGGCCAAGGGCATGCTCGACTCGGGCATCGACGTGATCTACACCGCGGCCGGCCTCTCCGGCAACGGCTCGATCGAGGCCGTGGCCGGTCAGAAGGGCGCCTGGGCGATCGGCGTCGACTCCGACCAGTACCAGCAGCCGGGCCTGGAGAAGTACAAGGCCTCCATCCTCACCTCCGTCGTCAAGAACGTGGACGTCTCCGTCTTCGACCTCATCAAGAGCGTCAAGGACGGCAAGCCGCTCACGGGCCCGCACGCCTACCTGGTGAAGGACGGCGGCGTCTCCCTGGCCACCTCCGGTGGTCAGATCGACGACATCAAGGACAAGCTGGACGCCGCGAAGCAGAAGATCGTGGACGGCCAGGTCAAGGTCCGCACCGCTCCGTGATCGCAGGCCGGCACTGACCGGCCCGTAAGGACGGCGGGCCCGGCGTCGGGGGTGAGCCCCCGGCGCCGGGCCCGCATATACGCGCAGAACGCTACGCGCGTAGCACCCCTTTGACGCGTGTAGCGTCGCCCCCGCCCAGCCGGATCCGCCGACCCCCGCACGGCCGACCCGGCTTCCCCGCTCCCTTCCCCGAGGAGAGTGCGCCATCAAAGCGTCCACCAAAGAGTCCAGCAGTACCGCCCCAGCGGTGGAACTCGCGGGCATCACGAAGCGGTTCCCCGGAGTCGTGGCCAACCACGACATCCACCTGACGGTCCGCCGCGGCACCGTCCACGCCCTGTGCGGCGAGAACGGCGCCGGCAAGTCCACCCTGATGAAGATCCTCTACGGCATGCAGAAGCCGGACGAGGGCACCATCACCCTGGACGGCGAGCAGGTCACCCTGCACACGCCCGCCGACGCCATCGGGCGCGGCATCGGCATGGTGCACCAGCACTTCATGCTCGCCGACAACCTCACGGTCCTTGAGAACGTCGTCCTCGGCGCCGAGAAGCTCCACGGCATCGGCAACAAGGCCCGTAAGAAGATCAAGGAGATCTCCGACGCCTACGGCCTCGGCGTGCGCCCCGACGTCCTCGTCGAGGACCTCGGCGTCGCCGACCGCCAGCGCGTGGAGATCCTCAAGGTCCTCTACCGCGGCGCCCGCACGCTGATCCTCGACGAGCCGACCGCCGTCCTGGTGCCGCAGGAGGTCGACGCGCTCTTCGACAACCTGCGCGAGCTGAAGTCCGAGGGCCTGACGGTCATCTTCATCTCCCACAAGCTGGGTGAGGTCCTCTCCGTCGCCGACGACATCACCGTCATCCGCCGCGGCACCACCGTCGGCACCGCGGTCCCCAGCGAGACCACGCCCAAGCAGCTGGCCGAGCTGATGGTCGGCGAGGAGCTGCCCTCGCCCGAGACCCGCGAGTCCACGGTCACCGACACGCCGATGCTCACCGTCGACGGCCTGCACCTGTCGGCCACCGACTCCGACGGCGTCGTCCGTGCCGTGCTCGACGGCATCACCTTCACCATCCACAAGGGCGAGGTCCTCGGCCTCGCGGGCGTGGAGGGCAACGGCCAGGCCGAGCTGGTCGAGGCCATCATGGGCATGCGTACGCCGGACGGCGGCACCGTCACCCTGGACGGCGCCGACATCACCACCGCCCCGACGCGCAAGCGCCGCGAGGGCGGCATCGGGTACATCCCCGAGGACCGGCACCGCCACGGCCTGCTCCTTGAGGCGCCGCTGTGGGAGAACCGCATCCTCGGCCACGTGACCGAGAAGCCCAACAGCAAGGGCGGGCTCCTCGACATCAAGGCCGCCCGTGAGGACACCGAGCGGATCGTGCGCGAGTACGACGTCCGCACGCCCGGCATCGAGGTCACCGCGGCTTCGCTCTCCGGCGGCAACCAGCAGAAGCTGATCGTCGGCCGCGAGATGAGCCACGAGCCCAAGCTCCTCATCGCCGCGCACCCCACCCGGGGCGTGGACGTCGGCGCCCAGGCGCAGATCTGGGACCAGATCCGCGAGGCGCGCCGAGAGGGCCTGGCGGTGCTGCTGATCTCCGCCGACCTGGACGAGCTGATCGGGCTCTCCGACACCCTGCGGGTGATGTTCCGCGGCCGCCTGGTCGCCGACGCCGACCCCGCCACGATCACCCCGGAGGAGTTGGGCTCGGCCATGACCGGTGCCGCGACCGGCCACCTCGAGCACACCGAGGACGGCGAGGCCACGCAGACCGCCGAGGAGCCGGGGGAGACCCCCGACGCCCCGGTGGACGCCGAGGCCCCCAAGGACGCCGAGGCCCCCGAGGCCGGCGACGACACGACCGAGAAGCCGGAAGGCGGTGACGCGAAGTGAAGAAGTTCGACAAGAACAAGCTGATCCTGGCTCTGGCCGCCCCGCTCCTGGCGATCGTGGCCGCCCTGGTGATCACCTCGGTCATCATCGCCTCGACCGGCGGGGACCCGTTCCACGCCTACGAGGTCATGATCGACTTCGGCTCGAAGGCCGACAGCCAGGTCTGGATCATCAACAAGGCGACGCCGTACTACCTGTCGGCGCTGGCGGTGGCCATCGGCTTCCGGATGAACCTGTTCAACATCGGCGTCGACGGCCAGTACCGCATCGCGGCCTTCTTCGCCGCGGTCGTCGGCGGCGCGCTGACGCTGCCGGGCTTCATCCAGATCCCGGTGATCATCATCGTGGCGATGGCGGTCGGCGCCGTCTGGGCCGGCATCGCCGGCCTGCTGAAGGTGACCCGCAACGTCAACGAGGTCATCAGCACGATCATGCTGAACGCCATCGGCGCCTCGGTCATCGGCTACTTCCTCCAGGACGGCCGGCTCGCGGAGAAGGAGGGCAACCTGATCCACACGCCCTACCTGCCCGACTCCGCGCACTTCTTCGAGATCCCGACCACGCCCAAGCCCGTCTACGGCTTCGTCGTGATCGCGGCCCTCGCGGGTGCCGCCTACTGGTTCGCCCTGAACCGCACGCGCTTCGGCTTCGACCTGCGCACCGTCGGCCGGTCCGAGTCGGCCGCGCAGGCCAGCGGCGTGAGCGTCAAGCGCATGGTGATCACCGCCATGCTGCTCTCCGGCGCCATGGCCGGCCTCGTCGGCATGCCGACCCTGCTCGGCGTCTCGTACAACTACGGCACCGACTTCCCCACCGGCATCGGCTTCACGGGTATCGCCATCGCGCTGCTCGGCCGCAACAACCCCGTCGGCATGGCCCTCGCGGCCCTGCTCTGGGGCTTCCTGGAGCGCACCGGCACCCAGCTGGAGTTCGAGGGCTACGCCCAGGAGATCGTCGGCGTGATCCAGGGCGTCATCGTCCTGTGCGTCGTCATCGCCTACGAGATCGTGCGCCGGTACGGACTCAAGGTCCAGCAGCGCAAGGTCGGCGAGGAGCTCGCCGCCCAGGCCCGTAAGAGCGACAAGGCGGAGGCCTCCGCATGAGTACGACCTTCACCTCCTCGCTCGCCGAGCGGCTGAGCGGAAAGAACAAGCAGGACAAGGGCCGGAAGCTCTCCTACCCCGTCGTCCTGCTCATGATCGCCGGCGCCCTGGTGCTGCTGTCGGCCGTCCGGGTCATCACCGACGCGGGCGACCTGACCTCCTCCGGCCAGTGGAGCGGCGCGCTCGGCGCGGCCGTGCCCATCGGCCTCGCGGGCCTGGGCGGCCTGTGGGCCGAGCGGGCCGGTGTCGTCAACATCGGCCTCGAAGGCATGATGATGCTCGGCACCTTCTCCGCCGGCTGGATCGGCTGGCAGCACGGCCCGTGGGCCGCCGCGGCCGCCGGCGTCGTCGGCGGTGCCCTCGGTGGTCTCATCCACGCCGTCGCCACCGTCACCTTCAACGTGGACCACATCATCTCCGGTGTGGCCATCAACATCCTGGCGCTGGGTGTCACCCAGTACCTGGCCAAGATGTGGTTCGGCGCCGAGGGCAGCGCGGCCCAGCAGGCGGGCGGCAACGACAAGCAGTCGCCCGTCATGGACAACATGGGCACCTTCTCGATCCCCGGCCTGTCCGACTGGCTGAACTCGATCGAGAAGCACCACTGGTTCCTGGTCTCCGACGCGGCCGGCATCCTCGACGGCCTCGTCACCGACGTCTCCTGGCTGACGATCGTCGCGGCGCTGCTGTTCGTGGTCACGTTCTTCGTGCTGTGGCGCTCCGCCTTCGGTCTGCGCCTGCGCTCCTGCGGCGAGAGCCCGGTGGCCGCCGAGTCCCTCGGCGTCAACGTCTACAAGTACAAGTACTGGGCCGTGGTCGTCTCCGGCGGCCTCGCGGGCCTCGGCGGCGCGTTCCTCGCCATCGGCACGCACATGTACTCCGACGGCCAGACCGGTGGCCGCGGCTACATCGGTCTCGCCACGATGATCTTCGGCAACTGGCGTCCGGGCGGCGTCGCGATGGGCGCGGGCCTGTTCGGCTTCATGGACAGCCTCCAGCTGCGCGCCGGCGGTCCGACCGTCCACGCGCTGCTGCTGCTCGTCGCGGTGCTGCTGGCGGGCCTGGCCCTGTGGCGCCTCAAGGCCGGCAAGAAGAAGCCGGCGGTCATCAGCGGCGTCGTGGCGGCGCTGCTCGTCCTCTGGTACGCGCTGACCAAGACCGTGCCGCTGGAGTTCGTCGACGCCACGCCGTACGTCGCGACGCTGCTGGTCCTGTCGCTGTCCGCACAACGCCTGCGGATGCCCAAGGCCGACGGCAAGCCGTACCGGAAGGGTCAGGGCAAGTGACCGACTCCCCGGACTGGGAGAGCCTGCGTGCGCGGGCCCGGGACGCCATGTCCCGGGCCTACGCCCCGTACTCCCGCTTCCCCGTCGGCTCGGCGGCCCTGGTGGACGACGGCCGCGTCGTCACCGGCTGCAACGTGGAGAACGCCGCCTACGGCGTCGCCCTCTGCGCCGAGTGCGGCATGGTCTCCGAGCTGATCGCCACGGGCGGCGGCCGTCTGACGCACTTCACCTGCTGCGACCGCCACGGCAACATCCTGATGCCGTGCGGCCGCTGCCGTCAGCTGCTGTGGGAGCACGGCGGCCCGGAGCTGGCGGTGGACACCACGAAGGGTGTCCGCCCGCTGTCGGAGCTGCTGCCCGACGCGTTTGGGCCCGCTGACCTGAATCGTTGAAGATGTCCCTAAGCGCCGGACGGGCTGATGTTTCAGCCCGTCCGGGTCACTTTCCGGCCCCGGGAAGACCTGAGGACTACGAACCTAAGGAAAATGTGCTGATGGACGCCATTTCCGTTATCCGCACCAAGCGCGACCGCGGCCGTCTGACCGACGAGCAGATCGACTGGATGATCGACGCGTACACGCGCGGCGAGGTCGCCGACGAGCAGATGTCCTCGCTCGCCATGGCCATCCTGCTCAACGGCATGGACCGTGCGGAGATCGCCCGCTGGACCGCCGCGATGATCAAGTCCGGCGAGCGCATGGACTTCTCGTCCCTCCCCGTCCCGACCGCGGACAAGCACTCCACGGGCGGCGTCGGCGACAAGATCACCCTGCCGCTGGCCCCGCTCGTCGCCGCGTGCGGCGCGGCCGTGCCGCAGCTGTCCGGCCGCGGCCTCGGCCACACGGGCGGCACCCTCGACAAGCTGGAGTCCATCCCCGGCTGGCGCGCCCTGCTGTCGAACGACGAGATGATGCAGGTCCTGCGTGACGTCGGCTCCGTCATCTGCGCGGCGGGCGACGGCCTGGCCCCGGCGGACAAGAAGCTCTACGCGCTGCGCGACGTGACCGGCACCGTGGAGGCGATCCCGCTGATCGCCAGCTCCATCATGTCGAAGAAGATCGCGGAGGGTACGGGCTCGCTCGTGCTCGACGTCAAGGTCGGCTCCGGCGCCTTCATGAAGAACATCGAGGACGCGCGCGAGCTGGCGTCGACGATGGTGGGCCTGGGCACCGACCACGGCGTCAAGACCGTGGCCCTGCTCACCGACATGTCCACCCCCCTCGGCCTCACCGCGGGCAACGCCCTTGAGGTCCGCGAGTCGGTGGAGGTCCTGGCGGGCGGCGGCCCGGCGGACGTCGTCGAGCTCACCATCGCCCTGGCCCGCGAGATGCTCGACGCGGCCGGCATCAAGGACGCCGACCCGGCCAAGGCCCTGGCGGACGGCTCGGCCATGGACCACTGGCGCCGCATGATCATCGCCCAGGGCGGTGACCCGGACGCGACCCTGCCGGTGGCCCGCGAGCAGCACGTGGTGACGGCCGCCGAGTCCGGTGTCCTCAGCAAGCTCGACGCCTACGCCGTCGGCGTCTCCGCCTGGCGCCTGGGCGCGGGCCGCGCCCGCAAGGAGGACCCGGTGCAGGCCGGCGCGGGCATCGAGATGCACGCCAAGCCGGGCGACACGGTGGTCGCCGGTCAGCCGCTGATGACGCTGCACACGGACACGCCGGAGAAGTTCGACTACGCGCTGAAGGCCCTGGAGGGCGGCGTGGAGATCGCGGCGGCGGGCACGGCGTTCACGCCGAACCCGATCGTGCTGGACCGCATCGCGTAAGCGGTCGCTGCGGATCTGACGGGCCGGCGGACATCCGCCGGCCCGTCGTCTTTTCCCGGCTCAAAGTGATCCTTATGTCTCCATCTCTGCCATGCTGATCGCCTTATGGTCCGTGGGTGAGGAGCGTGGTGCGCGATGAAGACGATCGGCCTGATCGGCGGGATGAGCTGGGAGTCGACGGCGGAGTACTACCGGCTCCTCAACGAGCTGACACGCGACCGGCTCGGCGGGCTCCACTCGGCCCGGTGCGTGCTGTACTCGGTGGACTTCGCGGACATCGAGCGGTTGCAGACGGAGGGCCGCTGGGCGGAGGCCGGCGAGACGCTGGCGGCGGCGGCCCGGTCCCTGGCCGCGGCCGGCGCCGACATGGTGCTGATCTGCACCAACACCATGCACAAGGTCGCCGACGGCGTGGAGGCGGCCGTGTCGATCCCGCTCCTGCACCTGGCCGACGCCACCGCCGAGGCCGTAAGGGCGGCGGGCCTGCGCCGGGTCGGCCTGCTGGGCACGGCGTTCACGATGGAACAGGACTTCTACCGGGGCCGCCTGGAGGCCGGCGGGCTCGACGTCCTCGTGCCGGACGCCGAGGGGCGCGCGCTGGTCCACCGGGTGATCTACGAGGAGCTGTGCCTGGGCGTGGTCCAGGACGCCTCGCGCGCCGCGTACCGGAAGGTCATCGAAGACCTCGTCGCCGACGGCGCGGAGGGCGTCATCCTGGGCTGCACGGAGATCGAGCTGCTCGTCGGCCCGGCCGACAGCCCGGTGCCCGTCTTCCCCACCGCGCGCCTGCACGCGGAGGCCGCGGTGGCGGCCGCGCTGGAGTGAGGACCCGTTGGCTGGGGACGGGCAAAGGGACGGATCGTCACGGCCCTGGAGAGGCGAGGGGAGGCGCGTCGGGGGAGGGCCGGGGGCGCCGCACCGGAAGAGGGCCCACCCTGGTGGGCCCCTAAGCTGCCGGTCCATGACCGAACCGGACTTCCTGACCACCGTCCGCACGTTCTACGACGCCGTGGCCGTCGACTACGCGGACCGCTACCGCGACCAGTTGGCGGCCAAGCCGCTGGAACGGGCGATGCTCGCGGGCTTCGCGGACCTCGTCCGGGGTGGGGGCGGCGGACCGGTGGCCGATCTGGGATGCGGCGAGGGCCGTGTGACCGCGCACCTGCACGCCCTGGGGCTGTCCGTGCGCGGGATCGACCTGTCCCCACGGATGATCGAGCTGGCCCGCCGGGACCGTCCCGGCCTGCGGTTCGACGTGGGGTCGATGCTCGCCCTGGACCTCCCGGACGGCGCGCTTGCCGGCGCGCTTGCCTGGTACTCGATCATCCACACGCCGCAGGAGCGGCTGCCGGACCTCTTCGCCGAACTCCACCGGGTGCTGGCACCCGGCGGCCACGCGCTGATCGCCTTCCAGGTCGGCGACGAGCCTCTGCACCTGGAGGGGCCCTTCGGCCACGACGTGTCGCTCGACTTCCACCGGCGGCGGCCGGACCGCATCGCGGAGCTGCTCGGGGAGGCGGGACTGGACGTGACGGCACGGATGGTGCGCGAGCCGGAGGACGGCGTGGAGAAGGTCGAGCAGGCCTTCCTGATCGCCCGCAAGGCCCCCGAACCCCACCGGTTCGATCTCGTGCAGATAGCCGACGGCGACGACGTCACGCCGGAACTCCGCCGGCAACTGACCGACTGCTGGACCGAGGTCACCAATGCGGGCGGTGCCGCCGGGTTCCCGTTCCCGCCCGTCGGCCACGGCGAGGTGGCGCCGGCGGTGGAGAAGCTCGCCGGCCGCCTCGACGCCCGGAACAGCCGCCTCGTCCTCGCGCGGGTCGGCGACGCCCTCGCGGGCTGGGTCTTCCTCAGCCGCGACCCCGACCGGCTGGTCGCCCACTGGGGCACGCTCCACCACCTCCAGACCCACCCGGACTTCCGCGGCCGCGGCATCGGCTCCGCGCTCGTCCGCAGGGCGCGGGACGTCGCGCGCGACGAACTGGGCCTGGAACAGCTGCGCCTGGCGGCCCGCGGCGGCGAGGGCCTGGAAGCGTTCTACGAACGGCTCGGCTGGCGCGAGACCGGTCGCTGGCCGTCCGCGCTGCGCTTCACCCCCGACGACACGCGCGACGAGGTCCTCATGACGCTCGCACCGCTGTGAGCGGGGCGCGTCACCCCTGAGGCAGGTCGAACACCATGAGGATCACGGCCAGTGGCGGGAGCAGGGCGCACCACGCCGCGAGCCTGCGGGCGGCGGCGTATCGCATGCGCGGCGGCAGGGCCCAGGAGACCAGGAGCATCAGGGGCGTGGCGGTGAACGTCGCGTACAGGCACCAGACGATGCCGGCGAGGGCCTGGTTGAGCGCCCGGGAGCAGTGGTCGGGTCCGCAACTGTCCGTGGCCATCGGGGAGAGCCCGCCGAAGAGCACGGCCACGGGCACGAGCAGCAGGGCCAGCCCCGTGGCCCAGCCGGGCGCGAGCCAGGGGTGCCGGTCACGGTCGGCGGGTCCGAGGGGCCCGTCCCCGGGTGCGTTCTCCGTGGCGTCGGCGGCGTCCGCGGCGTTGGCGGAGGCCCACGCCCGCCGCAGCTCGTCGTCGGTCAGTGTCCCGTGGCTGTTCATGCCCTCAGTGAATCCCGCGCACGGGCCGCCCGGCCTCGTCCCGGGTACTCAGGAGGGGCGGGTGCGGATACTCATTTCACCGTACGGGCGAGGTGAGGCACCGTTCGGACACCGCCCGGCCGTGTGCCCGCTGCCGCTTCGCGTACGACCAGGTCACCGCGGTCATCAGGGCCGGGATGGCGAACAGCGGGGCGAAGACGAAGGCCCAGACGGTGTGTGCCGTACCGCTCGTCATGTACGTCCGGCTCTCGACGGTGAAGGCGACCACGACTTGCCACAGGGCGGCCAGGACGAGGACGGCCGAGGCCGTCCAGGCCAGCCGGGCGAGGGTCCGGGGGCGCAGCGGCCGCCACCGGTCGCTGACGAGGAGCAGCGGAAAGAGGGCGGCCGCTTCGGAGAGGACGGAGAGACCGACGACGTAGGCGATGCCCCAGCCCGGGATGGCGAAGACGTCCCGAAGGACCTGCTCGCTGTAACCGACGTAGACGCCGGACGCCATGGCGACGCGCCACAGCCCGGACGGGAGGGCGCACAGGGCGATGGCGTGGGCGGCCCGACGGGCCCAGAGGGGAGCGGGGACGCTGACGGGGGCGGTCGCGGTGGTCATGACGTACATGCTGGCCGCGGACGTACCGGCCCCGCTTCGGCCGCGCCGGCAGACCGCCTCCGCCGTCCGGCGGAGGGCGCACCCGGCTGGGGGAGGAGCCGGGTGGCCGCTGAATCACCCCAGGGACTTCCATGGGCAGCACGGACAGTGGTGCGTACGAGAGGTTCACGGCCGAGGAGCGCGGATCGCTGAGCTGTGGGGCGTTGCCGGTGCCGGGTCATCGGGGGTGGGCGTCGTGGACGTGCCGCCGCATCGCGACGGTCGCTGCTACGGCACGTTGCTTGCTGCCGCTGTCCACGGCCCGGCGCTGGGCGGCGCCGAGTCGGGCGCACTCGCCGCACGTGTCACGCGCCCAAGCCGGCTCGGCCTTGGGTGCCGGCGCGCCCAGCGTGAACCACATCGCCTTCCCGGCCCCGCCGCCCTGTGCGCAGAACCCCCAGGCGTCCGCGCTGCCCTCGATCAGCGTCAGGCCACGCCCCGACTCGTCCTCGCCCGAGGCGCTGCGCCGACGGCTCTCCGGCACGCCGGGTGCGTTGTCGTGGACGAGCACGAGGAGTTGATCGAGGCTCGTCCACTCGGCGAGGACGGTGACGGGGGTGTCGCAGCCCCCGGCCCGGCAGGCGTTGACGGCGTTGGTGACAGCTTCCGAGGACAGGACGACGGCGGTGTCGGTCAGATCGGTGCGCTTGGCCGCGGCGAGCAGCGCACGCACCACTTCGCGAACGATGCGGACCCATGCGGGGTGGGGTGGGAAGACGAGGGAGCAGTCGCTGGCCGGGCTAGTTGTCATGGGGCGTCTCCTGGGGAGGTGGGGGGCCGCTCGCGGTGGCGTTGCCCGCGCCAACTACCTACGGTGCGAGTGCACTTCCGCGCGCCAGCGTCCTGGCGAGTCGCGTCGACCGTAGTAATAAGTTTCCGGAGACCGCCCCTGAGAGCCAGGAAGCCGAAGACTCCTTGAGCTTGATTCAACATGTGCTCTACGAATTGAGATAGGTGGCGAGATGCCCCAGCTTGTATGGCGTAAGTCCTCGTACAGCGTCGGGCAAGACGGCGACTGCGTGGAAGTCGCCCCGCATCCCGGCGGCCTGATACGCGTCCGCGAGAGCGACGATCCCGACTTCATCCTCACTGCCTCCCCTGCGGCCTTCGCCGGCCTCCTCCGCGACCTCAAGCGCGACATCAAGGCCAAGACCGCCCCGGCGGCGCATCACGAGGCGCCCCGGCGGGCGGCCGGAGCGCCGTAGTCGTGCGGCGGAATCAGTGGGGGATCAGGTCACCTTCACCGTGACCACGGCAGAGTGCGTCTTGCCGTGAACCACCCGCAGATGTTCCGTGCCCTTGTGGTTGAGCTTGACCTTGACGCTGTAGGAACCGTGCTTGACGGTGGTGGTCTCCAGCGAGACCCACCTGTTGCCCTTCCTGTGCTCGACAGTGAGCCTGCTGCCGTCCCTGATGTGGAAGACCTTGCCGCTGAGCCGCACCGTCCCGCCATGCCGCACGCTCTTCGCGTTCGCGTGGATGGTGATGAACTCCCTCTTCGACTGAGGGTCGTGCGCGACAGCGGCTACTCCGTTGACGTGCGAAGCCTCTACCGAGGCGAGCGCGGGTGCCGCACCGCCGGCCAGGAGGGCGGTGCAGGCAGCGCCTGAGATCACGGCCGTCCGGAGGCGGCGTGAGTTGTTCATGGCCGTCACGACGCTTCACCTCGCCCCTGAGGGCGGGAACCTCTCTGAAGTGGCAAAACGTTTTTATTGATTCTTCTATCAGTCAACGCCCGGCGCCGGGCAGGGTCAAGCCGTTCCCGCGCCCGCCCGGCGCCCGGGACACCGACCGCCCACCGGTCGCATGCGTGCGGATGCGACCGGTGAAGGAGGGCTGGCGTTCATCGGCAGTCGAGACGGCTGTCTACCCCCCGTGACCTGACTGATCCGTACCTGGCTCGGCAGCGCCGGCCGGGGTCGTTTCCGCCTTCGTGTAGAGGATGTCGCGGGCCTGCTCCGCGGCGTGGGCCATTCTCTCGCCGACGAAGTCGACGAAGCGGGCGATGTTCTCGAGGCGGACGGCGGCGGGGGTGTCGCGGCCGAGGACGCTGACGCCCTGCCGTGCGATCTCGGCGAGCTGGGCGTGGGACCGGGCGGCGGCGATCATCCCCTGGTACCAGACGTCGTTGTCGACGACGTAGCGCTCGCGGCGGCGGTCGTCGCGTTCCCGGCGGACGAGGCCCTGGCTTTCCAGGAGCGCGATCGCTTTGGAGACGGACGCGGGGCTGACCTGGAGGCGCTGGACGAGTTCGGACGCGGTGAGACTGCCCGCGTCGGTGGTGTAGAGGCAGGTCAGCACCCGCGCCGTCATCTTGGGCAGGCCCGTTTGTATGAGGAGGGTGGTGAACGTCTCCTCGTACTCGTGCAGGGCCTCGGCGTCGCGTCCGTGGGCCTGCGCGGGCGCCTGCGGCCCTTGGGGCGCGGCCTGCCTGCGCCGGTGGGTGCGGCGTTCGGTGGCGCGGTGGGCCAGGTCGGCGCGGTAGGCGGTGGGGCCGCCGTTGCGCATCACCTCGCGCGTGATGGTCGAGGTGGGGCGGTCGAGACGTCTGGCGATCTCCGCGTAGGCGAGTTCGTCGGCCAGGCCCAGCGCGATCTGCTGGCGTTCCCGCTGAGTGAGCCTGCCTCCCGGCATCACGATCTCCCTTGTGCGCTTCCTTGACGGCCCCCAGCATAGCGTTCACTTTCATCCATTGCAACGAAAGGGAGGGTGGTTGTTGCGTTAGTTTCCAGAACGTTGCAACGAAATAGGGGCTGTGACCTGCATATATGTAGGCGGGATGCAACGAAGTTGTTGCCGCACTCGCGAATGCAACGTAGCTTTTCCCTCATCGGAAACGACGAGCTCAAGGAGAGCACCGTGCAGAAGTTCACCACCCCCGCCCCGATCGCCGCCGTCCTCGACGTCCCCGCCGGGCGCGTCCAGTTCATTGCCGCCGACCGGGCCGACACCACGGTCGAGGTCCTGCCCGTGGACGCCTCGAAGGGCCGCGACGTGAAGGCGGCGGAGCAGACCACGGTCGAATACGGCGACGGCGTCCTGCGGATCGCGGTCCAGGCGGCGAAGAACCAGTACTTCGGCTCCTCCGGGTCCATCGAGGTGACGGTCCAGCTGCCCGCCGGCTCCCGCGTCGACGTGACGGCGGCCGCCGCCGAGTTCCGGGCCGTCGGACGCCTCGGCGACGTGGTCTTCGACGGCGCGCACGGCGCGATCAAGGTCGACGAGGCCGAGAGCGTCCGCCTCACCGCCCACGCCGGTGACGTCTCGGTCGGCCGCCTCAACGGCCCCGCGGAGATCAGCACCCAGAAGGGCGACATCCGGATCGCCGAGGCCGTGCGCGGCGCGGTCGTGCTCCGCACCCAGGCCGGCGACATCTCGGTCGGCGCCGCCCGCGGAGTCTCCGCCTCCCTGGACGCCGGCACCAGCTACGGCCGCATCGGCAACGCCCTCAAGAGCGACGGCAACGCCGAACTCGACATACGCGCCACCACCTCCTACGGCGACATCACCGCCCGCAGCCTGTAAAGACCCGCAGCCTGCAACGACCGGTAAAGGGAGCACCTCTCATGACCAACCTGGCCATCGCGGCGAACGGGCTGCGCAAGTCCTACGGCGACAAGGTCGTGCTCGACGGCGTCGACCTGGCCGTCCCGGAGGGCACGGTCTTCTCCCTGCTCGGCCCGAACGGCGCCGGCAAGACCACCGCCGTCAAGATCCTCTCCACGCTGATCAGGGCCGACGCCGGCGCGATCCGCGTCGGTGGCCACGACCTGGCCGCCGACCCGCAGGCGGTCCGCGCCGCCATCGGTGTCACCGGGCAGTTCTCCGCCGTCGACGGGCTGATCACCGGCGAGGAGAACATGCTCCTCATGGCGGACCTGCACCACCTCCCGCGCCGCGAGGGCCGGCGCACCGCCGCCGAGCTGCTGGAGCGCTTCGGCCTCACCGAGGCCGCGAAGAAGCCCGCGTCCACCTACTCCGGCGGCATGAAGCGCCGCCTGGACATCGCCATGACCCTGGTCGGAGGCCCGCGGATCATCTTCCTCGACGAGCCGACGACGGGCCTCGACCCGCGCTCCCGTCACCACATGTGGC
This sequence comes from Streptomyces cinnamoneus, assembly GCF_002939475.1. Lineage (NCBI taxonomy): Bacteria > Bacillati > Actinomycetota > Actinomycetes > Kitasatosporales > Streptomycetaceae > Streptomyces > Streptomyces cinnamoneus. The sequence goes on from NZ_PKFQ01000001.1 coordinate 4,302,376, forward strand.
AGATCGTCCGCCAGTTGGTCGCCGACGGCGTCACCGTCTTCCTCACCACCCAGTACCTCGACGAGGCCGACGAACTCGCCGACCGCATCGCCGTGCTCGACGACGGGAAGATCGCCGCCGAAGGCACCGCCGAGGAGCTCAAGCGGCTCGTCCCCGGCGGACACGTCCGGCTCCGCTTCACCGACCCGGCCGCGTACCAGGGTGCCGCCTCCGCCCTGCGCGAGGCCACCCTCCTCCAAGGCCCCGGCTCCGCCCGGGCAGGGGACACCCCCCTCGACGAGTCCCTCATGCTGCAGATCCCCTCCGGCGGCAGCCCGCGCGAGCTGCGCTCCCTCCTCGACTGGCTGGACGCCGCCGGCATCGAGGCCGAGGAACTCACCGTGCACACCCCCGACCTCGACGACGTGTTCTTCGCCCTGACCGCCGGCGGCGACGTCCCCCACCAGCCCGAGGAGGCTGTCCGATGAGCTCCCTGTCCCTTGCCGTGCGCGACTCGTCCACGATGCTGCGCCGCAACCTGCTGCACGCCCGGCGCTACCCGTCCCTCACCCTGAACCTGCTGCTCACACCGGTCATGCTGCTGTTGCTGTTCGTCTACATCTTCGGCGACACCATGAGCGCGGGCATCGGCGGCGGCGGAGCCGACCGCTCCGACTACATCGCCTACCTCGTGCCGGGCCTGTTGCTGATGACCATCGGCAGCACCACGATCGGTACCGCGGTGTCCGTCTCCAACGACATGACCGAGGGCATCATCGCCCGCTTCCGCACGATGGCGATCCACCGCCCTTCGGTGCTCGTCGGGCACGTCGTCGGCAGCGTGCTCCAGTCGATCATGAGCGTGGTCGTCGTCGGCGCCGTCGCCGTGGCCATCGGCTTCCGGTCCACCGACGCCACCGTCCTGGAGTGGATCGCGGCGTTCGGGCTGCTCACGATGTTCGCCCTGGCGCTCACCTGGATCGCGGTCGGGATGGGCATGGTCAGCCCGAACGCCGAGGCCGCCAGCAACAACGCGATGCCGCTGATCTTCCTCCCGCTCATCTCCAGCGCCTTCGTCCCGGTCGACGCGATGCCGGGCTGGTTCCAGCCCGTCGCCGAGTACCAGCCGTTCACCCCCGCCATCGAAACCCTGCGCGGCCTGCTGCTCGGCACCGAGATCGGTGACAACGGGTGGCTCGCGATCGCCTGGTGCCTGGCGCTGACCGTCCTCGGCTACCTGTGGTCGAAGTCGGTGTTCAACCGCGACCCGAAGTGACCGCTGTGAAAACGCGGGCCCCGTACGGGGCCCTGCGCCCCTCCGGGTACCGCACGGAGGGGCGCAGCCGTCCCCGGGCCGCCCCTCGCGGCGCCCACGCGAAAGGCCCGCCCCACCGGACAAGCGGCAGGACGGGCCCTCCAAGAAGATGCCGGGCCGCGGATCAGGCGCGGCGCGCCACGGCGACCCGGCGCTCCACGAGCGCCCGCCGCGTCGCGTACAGCGTGATCGACGCCGCCGCCACCATCGCCACCAGGCCCAGCACGACCGTGCCGTCCCAGCCCGCCGCGCGGAAGGCCAGGGCGCCCAGCGTGCCGCCGACGGAACTGCCCACGTAGTACGCGGTCTGGTACAGGGCCGACGCCTGGGCGCGGCCGTGGGTGACGGCCCGGCTCACCGCCGACGAGGCGACCGCGTGGCCGGCGAAGAAGCCCGCCGTGATCAGGACCAGCCCCGCCAGCACCGCCACCAGCGACGACGACACGGACAGCAGCAGACCCGACGTCGTCGTGCCGACCGCCAGGTACAGCGCCCCGCGGCGGCCCATGCGGCCCACCAGCCTGCCGGCCGCCGCCGACGAGGCCGTACCGACCAGGTAGATCAGGAAGATCGAGCCGACCACACCCTGCGGGAGGGAGAACGGCGCCTCCGCCAGGCGGTAGCCGATCACCGTGTAGACCGCGCCGAAGACGGTCATGAACAGCGCGCCGATCGCGTACAGGCGCCGCAGCAGCGGGTCGGACAGGTGCGCCCCGACCGTGCGGGCCAGCGACCGCGCCGAGACCGCCGAAGCCGTGAAGTGACGTGCCTTCGGCACCATCAGGCGGAAGACCAGGGCGCACACCACCGCCAGCGCGCCCACCGCCGCGAGGCCGGCCCGCCAGCCCCCGGCCTGCGCGACCCAGCCGGCGAGGATGCGGCCGACCATGCCGCCGATGGAGTTGCCGGCCACGAACAGGCCGATCGCGCCGATCAGCGCCTTCGGCCGCACCTCCTCCGAGAGGTAGGCCATCGCCGACGCCGGCACACCCGCCAGCGCCGCGCCCTGCACCGCGCGCAGCGCGACCAGCCAGCCCAGGTCCGGAGCCATCGGCACGAGCAGGGCCACGAACGCCGCGACGCACAGCGCGGCGGTCATCGTCGCGCGCCGGCCGTAGCGCTCCGACAGGGCGCTGAGCGGGATGACCGCGAGGGCCAGGCCGCCGGTCGCCGCCGAGACGGTCCAGCTCGCCTGATCCGGTGTCACACCGAGGTCGGCGGAGATCGCGGGAAGCAGCGCCTGGGTGGAGTAGAGGAGGGCGAAGGTGGCGACACCGGCCGCGAAGAGCGCGAAGCTCATCCGGCGGTAACCGAGCCCGCCGGGGACCAGCCGAGTGTCATCGGGTGCGGAAGCGGTGGGAAGAGACGACAAGGCAGAGGCATCCGACCGCATGACCACGGTGGATGCCCCGGTATCGGCAGGAGGCATGCGAGAACCGTATGCAGCCTGCATTTGATGCGTCCAATGCACAGAATGCCGATAATCGATTCTGTGTCGCATCAGTACAGGTCACGGGCCCCCTTGTCACCGCCCGGCAACGAAAAAGACATCCCCGCAACAATCGATGTCGAGGAGGACTCCTGGGCCACCGCGCTCACCCCGCGCCTGGCCCAGTTCGTCGCCGTGGCCCGCCACGAGCACGTCACCCGGGCCGCCCAGCAGCTGGGCATGCCGCAGTCCACGCTCAGCCGGTCGGTGGCGCGCCTCGAACACGACCTGGGCGTCGCCCTCTTCGCCCGCCACGGCCGCACGGTCTCCCTGACCGCCGCCGGCCGGGCCTTCCTCGCCTCCGTCGAACGGGCGCTGTCCGAAGTCGAGCGCGCCGCCGAGGCCGTACGGGCCGACGCCGACCCCGCCACGGGGAAGGTCGCCTTCGGCTTCCTGCACACCATGGGCTCCGAGACCGTACCCGAACTCATAAGGGCCTTCCGAGCCGATCACCCGCGGGTGCGCTTCCAGCTCGTCCAGAACTACGGCGAGGCGATGATCGAGCGGCTGCGCGACGGCGACCTCGACCTGTGCCTGACCTCACCCGTCCCCGACGAGCCCGACCTGGTGGCGCGCCGGCTCGACGAACAGAAGCTGCGCCTGGTCGTCCCCGACGACCACCCCCTCGCCGTGCGCAAGCGCATCCGGCTGGCCGAGGCGGCCTCCGAACTGTTCGTCACGCTCGAACCGGGCTACGGACTCCGTCGCATCACCGACGCGCTCTGCGCGGAGGCGGGGTTCACGCCGAAGGTCGCGTTCGAGGGCGAGGACCCCGAGACGCTGCGCGGCCTCGTCGCCGCCGGGCTGGGCGTGGCGCTGCTGCCGCCCCCGGCCGTACCGCGGCCCGGCGTCGTGGAACTCACGGTGACCGCGCCGCGCGCCGTGCGCGAGATCGGCGTGGCGTGGCTGGACGGGCACCCGGACACCCCGCCGGTGGCGGCGTTCAAGCGGTTCCTGCTCTCGCGCAGGGGCCAACTGCTGCTCCACCGCTGACCCATCGGACACACCCTAGTGTCCGAGCGTCTCCCCGAACCCCGACGCCAGCGGCATCCGCAGCCCCAGGGGCGGCGGGGCCGCCAGCGCGTCCGCCAGCGGGCGGGCGTAGGGATGGCCGAAGAGGGTGCCGCGGACGAAGTCGGCGGCGAGGGCGAGGACTTCGGAGCGGTGCTGCTTCAGGCCGTGGCCGTCGGAATGGACCTCGAAGCGGCAGACGTCGCGATTGGTCTTCTTGGCCCGCTCCGCGAGCCGGTAGGACAGGTCCGGGTCCGTGCGCTCGTCGTTCGTGCCGTGGACGATGAGCACCCGCCGGCCCGCCAGCTGCCGCACCGGATCCGGGTCGAGGACGGCCTCGGGCTCCGGCAGCCACGGGGCGATGGCCAGCACCGCCGCGACGGCGTCGTGCCCGGCGGCCCGCAGCGCGGCGCGGGCGCCCATGCCCGTGCCGATCAGGCACACCGGCACGTCGCCGTAGCGCCGCACCATCTCGTCCGCCGCCCACCGCGCGTCCCGCACCGGGTCGGCCGACGAACCGTTCCAGCCGCGGTGGCGGTAGCGCACGAGATGGATGGCCAGCCCCTCCGCGCCGCCCGCCCGGGTGAGCCGGCGGGCCAGCGGGCGCTGCGCCGCGAGCGTCAGGGCCGTCGGCCCCCGCAGTCCCACGGGGCGGCCGCCCGGCAGCAGCAGGGCCACGCCGTGCACGGCCTTCCCGGCGTGCCCGGCGCCCAGCGGTCTGCCCAGTCGCGGGGCCGCGACGGGCGTGCTCGACGTGCCTGCCGGACCTTCTGGATCTCGCTGCGGCAACGCTTGCTGCACCATGGCAGACAACGATGACAGAAGGACGGGCGCTGTCCACCCCGCCGATCGGTCACTGTTCCGTATCGTTCGCTGATATCTACGCGCGTAGGGGCTACAGTGCGGAAATGACGAGCGAGACCACCTCCCCATCGACCTCCCGCCCCTCCCCGGAGCAGATCCGCCGCGCGCCCAAGGTGCTGCTGCACGATCACCTGGACGGCGGCCTGCGCCCGGGCACCGTCGTCGAGCTGGCCGCCGCGATCGGCTACGACAAGCTCCCCGAGACCGACCCGGACAAGCTGGGCGTCTGGTTCCGCGAGGCCGCCGACTCCGGCTCGCTGGAGCGCTACCTGGAGACGTTCGCGCACACCTGTGCCGTCATGCAGTCCCGTGAGGCGCTGGTCCGCGTGGCCGCCGAGTGCGCCGAGGACCTGGCCGAGGACGGCGTCGTCTACGCCGAGGTGCGCTACGCCCCCGAGCAGCACCTGGAGGCGGGGCTCACCCTCGAGCAGGTCGTCGAGGCCGTGAACGAGGGCTTCCGCGAGGGTGAGCGCCGGGCCCGCGCGAACGGCCACCGCATCCGCGTCGGCGCGCTGCTGACCGCCATGCGCCACGCGGCCCGCGCCCTGGAGATCGCCGAGCTGGCCAACCGCTACCGCGACTCCGGCGTGGTCGGCTTCGACATCGCGGGCGCCGAGGCGGGCTTCCCCCCCACCCGCCACCTGGACGCGTTCGAGTACCTCAAGCGCGAGAACAACCACTTCACCATCCACGCCGGCGAGGCCTTCGGCCTGCCGTCCATCTGGCAGGCCCTCCAGTGGTGCGGCGCCGACCGGCTGGGCCACGGCGTGCGCATCATCGACGATATCGAGATCGCGGAGGACGGCTCGGTCAAGCTCGGCCGGCTCGCCTCGTACGTGCGGGACAAGCGCATTCCGCTGGAAATGTGCCCCACCTCCAACCTCCAGACGGCCGCCGCTAATTCATATGAAGACCACCCCATCGGTCTTCTGCGTAAGCTGCACTTCCGGGCGACGGTGAACACCGATAATCGTCTGATGAGCGGCACCAGCATGAGCCGTGAATTCGAGCACCTGGTGAAGGCGTTCGGCTACACGCTGGACGACATGCAGTGGTTCACCGTCAATGCCATGAAGTCGGCCTTCATCCCATTCGATGAACGTCTGGCCATGATCAATGACGTGATCAAGCCGGGTTACGCGGAGCTGAAGTCCGAGTGGCTTTTCCGCCAGACCAGCACCGGGACGGTCTGACCAGCAATTCCCGTTCGGTCTTCCGGGTGACGGGCCCGAACTGAATACACCGCACACGGCCGGGACTTCAAGTCCCGGCCGTGTCATTGTTTGCGGGCCGCGGGGGACGTGGCTAGGTTGCGGGGCGCCCGGCATTTCCCTGCCGTTCCCCCGTCACGAGGACAGATCTCAGATGAAGCAGGCAACCCTCAAGGCTCTCGGTGCCGTGGCCGTCGGCGCGGCGATCGCCGCCAGCGCCGCCGGCACGGCCTCCGCCGGCACGCTCGAATCGGTCACCACCACCGCCACCGGTGCGACGAAGGGACTCCCCATCGAGCAGGTCGCGCCGATCGCCCCGGCGGGCGGGCCGGTGCTCGTCGCCACGAACCGCCTGATCGCCTCCGGCGTCCTGGAGCAGACGGCCAAGGCGGCCGACCACGCCCTGGCGCCCCACCTGCCCACCGAGAAGCTGGCCGCCCCGACCGACAACAAGGGCAACGCGGGCCTGCTCGGCGGCCTGCCCACCAAGGCCATCGCCCCCAACGGCATCTCCCTGCCCGGCATCGGCACCCCGAACATGCGCTGACGGGGCCAACGGGAGAGCAGAACAGCGCGCCGCGGCGGCCGCGCCCCCCTTACCCGGGGTGCGCGGCCGCCGCGTGCGCGCGTGGGGCAGGCCGTCACCAGGCCGTGGCCGTGTGGTTCTTGTCGGAGGGGAGCAGGATCCACAGCGCGAGGTAGAGCACGAACTGCGGACCGGGCAGCAGGCACGAGAGCAGGAAGATCACCCGCATCGTCGTGCGGGAGATCCCGAACCGCTCGGCGAGCCCCGCGCAGACGCCGGCGATCATCCTGTGGTTACGGGGGCGGACCAGCGGAGCGGGCATGGCAGCGACTCCTTCGTCGTCTTCTCGGTGCCGTCGGCACCGAGGCCGGCGTCATCGACGTCATTCGCGGGAACGTTCTCCCGACGACCTCAACGCTACGGCCGCCACCCGGGCAAAGCGTCGCTCTACGGGGCGATCCCGACCCTGGGGATCGTCGGGGTCAGACCCCGGTCCGGCTCCTTCCGCCGGAGGGGAGGAGTGGGGCGCCCCTCCGCCCTGCGGCGGAGCCGGGCCCGTACGGCGGGCACCACCGCCACGTGGGCGAGGGCCACTCCCGTGACGTTCATCAGCAGCTTGTCCACGTCCAGGACCTGGCCCACCACACCGCTCTGCACCACCTGGAGGGCCAGCGAGAGCATCACCGCCGTGAAGAGCGTCCGCGCCAGCGAGCCCAGCGCCGACACCGCGATCCGGCCCCCCGCCCACGGCAGCAGCACCCCCAGCGGGGCGAACGGCAGCACCCCCGCTCCTATCGACCGCGCCGCGTCCCAGGGCGACAGCGCCAGGTCCGCACGGATCGTGGCCAGCGGCTCCAGACGCGCGGCGGACACCCACGGTGCGGTCAGCGGCCGCAGAGCGAGCCAGCCGACCACCAGGAGCTGGACGGTCAGGAGGACACAGCCCGCCACGCGGTAGCGGTATCGGAGGGCGGGCGTACCGCCGTAGCCATGACGCTGCACGCCCCCGAGGACGCGGCGCGCGGGGCGCGCGGTTCCGCCGACGGGTACAGAGAGTCAGCGCCCCGCGTCAGGACACTGGGGCCCCGGTGCTCCGGGTCCGCTCCGGGTGGGTGCGCGTCTCCTCGGTGCAGGTGAAGCCCCTGGGCTTCTCGTCGTCCGGGCCGCCCAGCACGACCGTGCCCTTGCCGTCGGCCGCGGCCGTGCCGGCGTAGGTGCACACGAGCTGCGCCAGGGCGACCGGGGGCAGCTCGTCCGGCTTCACGCCCAGGCGCAGGGTCCCCGCCGGGTCGCCGGGGCCGGAGCCCCGCACGGTCAGCCGCTGCGGCACGTCCGTGGCGAAGCCGGCGTCGTCCTCCACCGGCGACGGCTGCCGCTGGAGCTCCTCGAGCAGCGCGCGGGCCGTCCCGACGGACTCGCCGCTCTCCGGCAGGGCGACGGAGCGGGGGACGGGCAGGAGCTGGGAGCCGCACAGCAGCTGGACGGACATCACGGCACTGCCCGGGAGCGGGTCGCTCTGCGGGGCGGCCGGGCGCACCACACAGGTGGCCCGGGAGGGCGCGCTGCCGGCGTCCACGGGCACGGCGGTGCCGCGGATGCCGCACCCGGCGACCAGTCCGGCCCCGGCCGCCAGGGCGGCGGCGCGGACGGCGGTCGTACGGACGGTGGCGGGCAGTCTCATGACGCTCATGACGCACCGCCTTCCGGGGCGCGGTCGCCCGACGGGGGGCCCTCGCCGTCGTCCACGGTCGCGGAGTCGTCGCGCGGCAGCGTCAGCGTGAAGACGGCGCCGCCGTCGGAGGAGTTGGCGGCGGTGATCTCGCCCCCGTGGATGTGGGCGTTCTCCAGGGCGATGGACAGCCCGAGGCCACTCCCCTCGGAGCGCGGCCGCGAGGCGCTGGCCTTGTAGAAGCGGTCGAAGACGTGCGGCAGGACGTCCTCGGGGATGCCGGGGCCGTGGTCGCGCACCGCGATCACCAGCTCGTCGTCCGTCTGCCGCACGGAGACGCGGACGGGCGAGCCGCCGTGCTTGAGGGCGTTGCCGATGAGGTTGGCCAGGATCACGTCCAGGCGGCGGGGGTCGAGGCGGGCCATGGTGCCGCGCTCCGCGTCCAGCTCGACGGCGTCGAGCCAGGCGCGCGCGTCGATGCACGCCGTGATCTGGTCGGCGATGTCCACGTCGTCCAGGACCAGCCGGGCCGTGCCCGCGTCGAAGCGGGTGACCTCCATCAGGTTCTCCACCAGGTCGTTCAGGCGGCGGGTCTCGCTCACCACGAGCTGCACCGCGGGCGCGATCATGGGGTCGAGGTTGTCGGCCTCGTCCTCCAGCACCTCGGTCACCGCGGTGATCGCCGTGAGCGGGGTGCGCAGCTCGTGTGACATGTCGGCGACGAAGCGACGGCTGGCCGCCTCCCGGGCGCTCAGCTCCTCCACCCGCTTCTGCAGCGATTCCGCGGTCTTGTTGAAGGTGCGCGACAGGTCGGCCAGTTCGTCGGTGCCCGACACCTGGAGCCGGGTGTCCAGCTTGCCCTCGCCGAGCCTGCGGGCCGCGTCGCCGAGGCGCTGGACGGGCCGCAGCACGGTCGAGGCGGCGGCCTGGGCGAGCAGGGCCGAGCCGATGAGGGCGAGGCCCGTGGCGATGCCCAGCGACCAGGCCAGGGAGTTCAGGTCGGCCCGCTCGTTGTCCAGCGACTTCAGCAGGTACCCGGTGGGGCCGCCGCCGATCACCTTGGCGCCGCCGACCAGGTACGGCTTGCCGCCGAGCGTGATCCGCTGCCAGTACAGGTGGTACGGGTACGGATTGGACTCGTCGACCTTGCGTTCCCGGTTGACGGCGGTGACCAGCGTCCTGGGCACCACCCCGAGCGTGAACAGGTCGCGGTCCGAGGGCGCGGCGCAGTCGCCGCCGCCCTTGACCTTGCCGATCAGCAGCACCTCGTACTTCTGCGAGGTGGCCGCCATCCGGTCCGCGGCCTCCTGCAGCTCGGGACAGGTCGGGGTCAGCGGCAGCGACCCGGTGTTGTCCTGGAGGGACTTGCGGAAGTCGTCGAGGGCGGCGTTCTGCGTCCTCGTGAGGACGGCGTCGCGGTTGAGCCAGTAGGCGATGGCGGACGCCGACACGGCGGCGGCGAGGGCGACCAGGGCGAAGACGAGCATCAGCCGCAGTCGCAGGCTGATCCACCGCATGCTCAGCTTCATGATGTTCTTCGCCGCCGCCCAGCCCCGCACCCGACCGGGCTCTTCTGTCACTGTGCGCTCTCAGTCCTCGTGATCGTCACCACTGGGCCGCTCACTGCGGCGCGTCGAGCCGGTAGCCGACACCGCGCACGGTGCGGATCAGGGTCGGCGACGACGGAACGTCCTCGACCTTGGCCCGCAGCCGCTGGACGCAGGCGTCCACCAGCCGGGAGTCGCCGAGGTAGTCGTGCTCCCACACCAGCCGCAACAACTGCTGCCGGGACAGGGCCTGCCCCGGCCGGCGGCTCAGCTCCAGCAGCAGCCGCAGCTCGGTCGGGGTCAGCTGGAGGTCCTGGCCGTTCTTGGTGACGGTCATCGCGGACCGGTCGATGACCAGCGAACCGAAGACCGCCGAGTCGTTCGACTCGCGCTCGCCGCGGCGCAGCACGGCCCGGATCCGGGCGTCCAGGACCCGGCCCTGCACGGGCTTGACCACATAGTCGTCGGCGCCGGACTCGAGCCCGACCACCACGTCGATGTCGTCGTTGCGGGCGGTCAGCAGGATGATCGGCAGCTGGTCCGTCCGCCGGATGCGCCGGCACACCTCGAACCCGTCGATGCCCGGCAGCATCACGTCCAGCACGATCAGGTCCGGCCGCTGCTCTCGCAGCATCTTCAGGCCGTCCTCGCCCGTCGCCGCGGTCACCACACGGTGGCCCTGGCGGGACAGGGAGAACTCGAGGGCCGTGCGGATGGCGTCGTCGTCCTCGATCAGCAACAGGAAAGGCACGGTGGTCATTCTGGCCTAAGTGTGGCCGGTAGTTCGACAGAAGGACGTCGCAGCGACGCCCGCGGGGGCCGGCGGGCTGTTGCAGGGCTGTGACAGTCGGCGGACAGCGCGATGAAACTGACCCGGCAGGCTTTTCGTCACCGGGCAGTTCGAGGTCCGGATCACTGACGGACCGAGCTGGCTCCACCGACGGGGGGCGCGAGATGAACACACTGCACAGCACCACGACCAGCGCAGTTCGCACGCGCCTTCACGACGCCGGACGGAGCCCGGAGAAGTCCGGTGCCGTGGGCGGGCGGGGGTGCGCTCGCGGTACCGGACGTGGACGGCCGCAATACGTCTACTTGACGGCGGCGATCGACGCGATCGCGTACGGGGAGCCCAAGGGGGGCGCTCCGGGGGGCACGGGGGAGCGCGGCGCGCAGGTGCCGCGGACGAAGGCGTCGGACGCCGAAGAGGCGTTCACCGCATACGTCCAGGAGCGCAGGGCCTCCCTGTACGCGACCGCGTACCACCTGACCGGTGACCGGCACGAGGCGGAGGACCTGCTGCAGAGCGCGCTGTTCTCCACCTACCGCGCCTGGGACCGCATCGCCGACAAGGCGGCCATCGGCGGCTACCTGCGCCGCACCATGACCAACCTGCACATCAGCGCCTGGCGCCGGCGCAAGCTCAACGAGTACCCGACCGAGGAACTGCCGGAGACGGTGGGCGAGCAGGACGCGATGCGCGGCACCGAGCTGCGCGCGGTCCTGTGGCAGGCGCTCGCCCGGCTGCCCGAGCTCCAGCGCACGATGCTGGTCCTGCGCTACTACGAGGGCCGCACCGACCCGGAGATCGCGGAGATCCTGGACATCAGCGTCGGCACGGTCAAGAGCAGCATCTGGCGCTCGCTGCGCCGGCTCCGCGACGACGAGGTCATCTGCTCGGGGCGGGTCGCCGAGGAGTCCTTCGGCGAGCTGGTGGCCTAGGTCCCACGGGGGGAACGGCCGCGAGGCCGACGGGGGAACGGGGGAGGAGAGCGGGCGTGGCAGCCGGGGGGATTGCCGCGCCCGCTCTCGCACGTCCGCGGCCGCCTCAGGTGCGCACGGTCTCCCGGTGCCCGGCGGCAGCGGCGGCGATCCGCCCCATGGCGGTCTGGCCGCCGCAGGCGAAGGCGCCCAGCGCCGTCTGCCGGGCCACGATGGCCCGCTCCGAGCGCATCAGCCGCAGCCCCCGCCGCACCAGGGTCGGCACCGGCTTGCGCGCCTCGCGCAGGTCGCGCAGCAGCCGCCGCCGGAACGTCGTCGACGGCCGGCCCCGCAGACACAGGGCGTCCGCGAGGTGGCCGAGGTCACGGCACCGGTCGATGATGTCCGCGGCGAAGATGCCCTCCGCGATGAACAGCGGGGTGCGCCCGATGTCGAGCGCGCTCTCGCCGACGCGCGAGCTGGTGGAGATGTCGTACACCGGCACGGTCGTACGGGCCGTACGGCACAGCGAGTCGATCGCCGCGACAGCCGCGTCCGCGTCCCACGAGCGCGGCGAGTCCCAGTCCGTGCCGCCGTCCGTGAGCAGCGGCAGCGACGGGTCGTCGCCCTCCTTGTAGAAGTCGTCGAGGTTCAGCACCGGCAGCCCGGTGCGGGCGGCGAGGGACGACTTTCCGGAGCCCGAGGGGCCGGTCAGGAGGATGACGCGCGCGGATGGCAGGAGGGAGGTCACGGGACACCAGTGTGAGGCATTGGTCCGCATGGGGGATCCCCCTGGGTCGGAGCGTGCGCGCGGAGTGACTGCTCAACTACGCTGCGCAGTCGATCCTGGTCCGAACCGAACCGTCAACTCACCCCCCGGCAGGTGGTCATGGCTTCCCACGCTCGTCACGCACGTTCCGCGCCCAACCCTCCGCCCCGGCTCCAGCGCACCCTGGCGCGCGTCGGGCTGACCCTCTCCGCGGGCGCCGCGCTCGTCGCGGGGGGCGCGGCCGGGGCGAGCGCCACGCCCCAGGCCCCCCGGGCCGAGCTCGGCCGTACGGACGTCGGGGCGGCCCTGCAGGGCACCGGCATCGCCGTGGAGAAGTCGGTGCAGGGCATCTCGCCGGTCGTGAAGTCCTTCAAGGCGTACCCGATGGCCGGGACGCACGTGGACCCGCTGGACAACGGCGTCAGGACGAAGGTCGCCGACTATCCCGCGGTCGGCACGACGGCGGTCACCGACACCATCACCAAGACGGGGCAGATCAGCGACCTGCCCCTGATCGGCCAGATGGTGAAGCTGCTGCCGGGCCCGCTGGCGCCGCCCTCCGGCGACTGATCCGCGGAACGACGGATGCCGGCCTCCCCTCGGGGGAGGCCGGCATCCGTCATGGGCGCACGTCAGTAGGACGAGCCGCCCGCGCCCAGCGACCCGGTGGGGTGCCAGACGGTCTTGGTCTCCAGGAACGCCGTCAGGCGGTCCGTGCCGGGGTCGGCGGACCAGTCCACAGGCTGTGGACGGACGACGCGCTTGAGGTTGTCAGCCGCCTCGATCTCCAGGGCCTTGGCCGTCTCGGCGTCGGCGCCCGCCAGGTCGATGGCGTTGACGTCCTGGTGCGCGGCGAGCGGCACGGCGATCTCCGCGACCTTGCCGGACAGGATGTTGACCACACCGCCGGGCACGTCGGAGGTGGCCAGCACCTCGCCCAGCGACAGGGCGGGCAGCGGGGCCTTCTCCGAGGCCACGACGACCACGGTGTTGCCGCTCGCGATCACCGGGGCGACCACGGACACCAGGCCCAGGAGCGAGGACTCCTGCGGCGCGACGACCGCCACGACACCGGTGGGCTCGGGGGAGGTGACGTTGAAGAACGGCCCGGCGACCGGGTTCGTCCCGCCCGTGACCTGCGCGATCTTGTCGGTCCAGCCCGCGTACCAGACCCAGCGGTCGATGGCGGCGTCCACCTGCGCGGCGGCCTTGGACTTCGAGAGGCCCTCGGCGTCCGCGACCTCGGCGACGAACTGGTCCCGGCGGCCCTCCAGCATCTCGGCGACGCGGTAGAGGATCTGACCGCGGTTGTAGGCGGTCGCGCCGGACCAGCCGCCGAACGCCTTGCGCGCCGCCACGACGGCGTCACGGGCGTCCTTGCGGGACGACAGGGGGGCGTTGGCGAGCCAGTGGCCCTTGGAGTCGGTCACCTCGTACACCCGCCCGCTCTCGGACCGGGGGAACTTGCCCCCGACGAACAGCTTGTAGGTCTTGAAGACACTGAGCCGATCAGACATCGAGGTAGGCCTCCAGACCGTGACGGCCACCCTCGCGACCGAAGCCCGACTCCTTGTACCCACCGAACGGGGAAGTCGGATCGAACTTGTTGAACGTGTTGGCCCAGACGACGCCCGCCCGCAGTTTGCCGGCCACGGCCAGCATCCGCGAACCCTTCTCGGTCCAGATGCCGGCGGACAGCCCGTACTGCGAGTTGTTGGCCTTGGCGACGGCCTCGCCGGGCGTACGGAAGGTCAGCACCGACAGGACCGGGCCGAAGATCTCCTCGCGGGCGATCCGGTGGGCCTGCGTGACGCCCGTGAAGAGCGTCGGGGCGAACCAGTAGCCGTTGCCCGGCAGCTCGCACGCCGGGGCCCAGCGCTCGGCGCCCTCGGCCTCGCCGCTGTCGGCCAGCGCGGTGATGCGGGCCAGCTGCTCGGCGGAGTTGATGGCGCCGACGTCGGTGTTCTTGTCCAGCGGGTCGCCCACCCGCAGCGTGGACATGCGGCGCTTCAGCGCGTCCAGCAGCTCGTCCTGGATGGACTCCTGCACCAGCAGGCGCGAGCCCGCGCAGCAGACCTGCCCCTGGTTGAAGAAGATGCCGCCCACGATGCCCTCGACCGCCTGGTCGATCGGCGCGTCGTCGAAGACGATGTTGGCGCCCTTGCCGCCCAGCTCCAGGGTCAGCCTCTTGTCCGTGCCGGCGACGGTACGGGCGATCTCCTTGCCCACCGCGGTGGAGCCGGTGAAGGCGACTTTGTCGACGCCGTCGTGGGCCACGATCGCCGCACCCGTCGAACCGTCACCGGTGAGGATGTTGACGACGCCCTTGGGCAGCCCGGCCTGACGGCAGATGTCGGCGAAGAACAGCGCCGACAGCGGCGTGGTCTCGGCCGGCTTGAGCACGACGGTGTTGCCCGCCGCCAGCGCGGGGGCGATCTTCCACGCCAGCATCAGCAGCGGGAAGTTCCACGGGATGACCTGGCCGGCGACACCGAGCGGACGCGGGTTCGCGCCGAACCCGGCGTGGTCCAGCTTGTCGGCCCAGCCGGCGTAGTAGAAGAAGTGCGCGGCGACCAGCGGGAGGTCGGCGTCGCGCGTCTCCTTGATCGGCTTGCCGTTGTCCAGGGTCTCCAGGACGGCCAGCTCACGCGACCGCTCCTGGATGATCCGGGCGATGCGGAACAGGTACTTGGCCCGCTCGGAACCGGGCAGCGCCGACCACTTCTCGAAGGCCTTGCGCGCGGCCTTGACGGCGGCGTCGACGTCCTCGGCGGACGCCTGGGCGACCTCCGAGAGCACCTCCTCCGTCGACGGGGAGACGGTCTTGAAGACCTTCCCGCCGGTGGCCTCGCGGAACTCGCCGTCGATGAACAGCCCGTAGGAGGGGGCGATGTCGACGACCGAGCGCGACTCGGGCGCCGGTGCGTATTCAAAAGCCATGATCAGTCCACCGTCACGTAGTCGGGACCGGAGTAGCGCCCGGTGCTCAGCTTCTGCCGCTGCATCAGCAGGTCGTTGAGGAGGCTGGAGGCACCGAAGCGGAACCAGTCGTTGGTCAGCCACTCCTCGCCCACGGTCTCGTTGACGAGCACCAGGAACTTCATGGCGTCCTTGGTGGTGCGGATCCCGCCCGCGGGCTTCACGCCGACCTGGACGCCGGTCGTGGCCCGGAAGTCGCGCACGGCCTCCAGCATCAGCAGGGTGTTCGCCGGGGTGGCGTTCACCGCGACCTTGCCGGTGGAGGTCTTGATGAAGTCGGCGCCGGCCAGCATGCCGAGCCAGGAGGCACGGCGGATGTTGTCGTACGTCGACAGCTCGCCGGTCTCGAAGATGACCTTCAGCCGGGCGGCCGAGCCGTCGGGCCGGCGGCAGGCGTCCTTGACGGCCTTGATCTCCTCGAAGACGCTCAGGTAGCGCCCGGACAGGAAGGCGCCGCGGTCGATCACCATGTCGATCTCGTCGGCACCCGCGGCGACGGCGTCCACCGTGTCGGCCAGCTTGACCGGCAGGGCGGCGCGGCCGGCCGGGAAGGCCGTCGCGACGGAGGCGACCTTGACGCCGGAGCCGCGCAGGGCCTCGGCGGCGGTGGCCACCATGTCGGGGTAGACACAGATCGCGGCGGTGCGCGGGGTGTCGCGGTCGGTGGGATCGGGGTTGACGGCCTTGGCGCAGAGCGACCGGACCTTGCCCGGGGTGTCCGCACCCTCCAGGGTCGTCAGGTCGATCATCGAGATCGCCAGGTCGATGGCGTAGGCCTTCGCCGTCGTCTTGATCGAGCGGGTGCCGAGCGCCGCGGCGCGGGCTTCCAGCCCGACCGGGTCGACGCCCGGGAGGCCGTGCAGGAAGCGGCGCAGCGCTCCGTCGGAGGCGGTCACGTCCGCCATCGACGCCAGTCGCTCCGCGGCCTCGTTGCCGTTTGAGGGAACAGTGGGCATGGTCACCGGATGAGCATATCTACGCGCGTAGCGCATGTCACCCCCCAGGGCCTCTCCACCGCCCATGCTGACACCTCCGGGGCGCCCGCGCAGTGTGGGGCACAATCGGCGGCATGACGAGCGACCCGAAGGCAGCACCGGAATTCGCCGAGCGGTGCTACCGCTCCTCGGCAGGCATCGGCAGTGGTGTCCTGCTCCTCGCGCTGGCCGCGTGGCTGGGGGGCGACGCGATCGTGAGCGGCGAGGGCCGCACGCCCTGGCTCGCCCTGGCCGGCCTGCTCTTCGCGGTGCCGCTGATCATCGCCTTCACGGTGCGGCCGGCGGTGTGGGCGGGGGAGGACCGGCTGCTGGTGCGCAACCCCTTCCGCACGATCACGGTGCCGTGGGCCTCCGTCGAGGCTGTCCGGGCCGGCTACTCCAGTGAGGTGCTGGCCGGCGGCGCGAAGTACCAGCTGTGGGCGATCCCCGTGTCCCTCCGCCAGCGCAAGCGGGCGGCGCGGTCGGCTGCGCGGGCCGCCGCGGAGGACGTGACGGGGACGGTGTCCTCGACGGCCCCTTCGCCGGGGCTGCTGCGGGCACCGTCCGACCAGGCGATCGAGGACCTCCGGGAACTCGCGGAACGGGGTGCGTCCCGGGAGGGTGCGCAGGGGGTGCCGACGGTGCGCTGGGCGTTCGAGCTGATCGTGCCGTCGCTGGTGGGCTTGGCGCTGCTGGCGGGGCTGGGGGGCCTGGCCTGACGGGCGGGGTGAGGTGGCCCACTCCCACCGGGCGGTAGTTGCCGCGCGGCGGGAGGGGGCGGGGTGGGACGGGGCCTGGCAGGGGGCGTAAAGCGCTCTTTGCGGGAGTGCGGGGCACGTATCGACACGTAACCAGGAACCGCAAAGAGCGCAGCCCCCAGAAGGCCCCGTCCCACCCCGCCCCCGCCCCACCGCGTGCCCGACACGCACGCACCGGGCACGTACCCGGCACACCCGCACCGGGGCACCTACGCGCACGCACGCACCGGCACGCACGCGCACGCACGCACGTACCGGCACGCACCGCAGCGTCAGATGCCGGCCACCCGCGACAGGTCCGTCTTGATCGCCGCCAGCACCGCGTCCGCCCGCCCCCGCGCGTCCACCAGGCCCGCAGCGGAGCCCACCGGCACCACGACCTCCAGGTAGCACTTCAGCTTCGGCTCCGTGCCGCTGGGCCGCACGATCACCCGCGCCCCCGAAACCGCACCCGCCTCGTCGCCCGCCAGGGCGTACCGCAGGCCGTCCGTCGGCGGCAGCGACTCCGTCCCCTTCGCCAGGTCCTCCGCGGACACCACGTGCAGCCCCGCCAGCGTGGTCGGCGGCTGCTCCCGCAGCCTCCGCATCGCCGCCGCGATCAGCGACAGGTCCTCCACCCGCACCGACAGCTGGTCCGTCGCGTGCAGGCCGTGCTCCACCGCCAGGTCGTCCAGGAGGTCGCTCAGCGTCTGTCCGGTCTCCTTCAGCTCGGCCGTCAGCTCTGCCACCAGCAGCGCCGCCGTGATGCCGTCCTTGTCGCGCACCCCGTCGGGGTCGACGCAGTACCCCAGCGCCTCCTCGTAGGCGTAGCGCAGGCCGTCCACCCGGGACAGCCACTTGAAGCCGGTCAGCGTCTCCTCGTACGAGGCGCCCGCCGCGGCCGCGGCGATCCGCGACAGCAGGGACGACGAGACGATCGTCGTGGCGAACGTCCCGCGCGCGCTCTTGTGCACGAGGTGCGTGGCGAGCAGGGCCCCGACCTCGTCGCCGCGCAGCATCCGCCAGCCCTCGACGGTCTCCGGAGCCGGCACGGCCACCGCGCAGCGGTCCGCGTCGGGGTCGTTGGCGATGATGATGTCGGGCGTCTCGCCGCGCGCGGCCGCCTCGCGGGCGGTGGCGAAGGCCAGGTCCATCGCGCCCGGCTCCTCGGGGTTCGGGAACGCGACGGTCGGGAAGTCGGGGTCGGGCTCGGCCTGCGCGGCCACGACGTCCGGGGCGGGGAACCCGGCGCGGGCGAACGCGGCGGTCAGCACGTCGCGGCCGACGCCGTGCATCGGGGTGTAGACGGTGCGGACGTCGCGGGGGGAGCCGGCGGTCAGGACGGCGTCGGTGCGCTCCAGGTAGGCGCCGACGACGGCGTCCTCGCGGAGGGTCTCCCAGCCGGCGGAGGGCCGCGGCACGTCGTTCAGGCTGGCGACGGCGGCGATCTCGGCGGCGATCTCCGCGTCCGCGGGCGGCACGATCTGGGAGCCGTCGCCGAGGTAGACCTTGTAGCCGTTGTCGCGCGGCGGGTTGTGGCTGGCGGTGACCTCGATGCCGGCGACGGCGCCGATGTGGCGGATCGCGAAGGCGAGGACGGGCGTGGGCAGCGGCTTGGGCAGCAGCGCGGCCTTCAGGCCGGCGCCGACCATGACCGCGGCGGTGTCCAGGGCGAAGTCCGCGGACTTGTAGCGGGCGTCGTAGCCGATGACGACGGTCCCGCCGGTGTGGCCCTGCTTCTTGAGGTACGCGGCGAGGCCGGCGGCGGCGCGGATGACGACGGCGCGGTTCATGCGCATGGGGCCGGCGCCGAGTTCGCCGCGGAGGCCGGCGGTGCCGAACTGGAGGGTGCCGGCGAAGCGGTCGCCCAGCTCGGTGAGGTCGCCGGCGTCGATGAGCCGCGCGAGCTCGTCACGGGTTTCGGGGTCGGGGTCCTCGGCGAGCCAGGTCTGGGCCTGCGCGATGAGGTCTCGCTCCACGGTGTTCCTCCGGGGTGTCGGGGGTCGCTTGGGGTGCGTGGTGGGGCCGTGGCCGTGGCCAGAGCGTGGCCAGAGCCGTGGCCGGGGCCGGGGCGGGGGCCAGAGCCGTGGCCGTGGCCAAGGCCAGGCCGTGGCGGGGGCCGGGGGCGGGGCGGGGTGGGCCCTTCTGGGGGCTGGGGTATGTGCGGCGCCCGCCAGGCGTAAAGCGTGCCCGGCGAGCGCCGCACATACCCCTTTACGCCCCCTGTCAGGGCCCACCCCGCCCCGCCCCCTCCCGTCCGCTCGGCGGTGCGGGCCGTCTCGGGGGCCGGTTCGGGCCGGTCCGCTCGGCGGGCCGCCGTCCGCCTCGGGGGCCGGTCAGAGCCGGTTCGCTCGGCGGCTGCGGTCGCCTTCGGTCTGGTCCGGGCCGGGCCGCCTCGGGGTCCGGTCCGGACCAGCTGGTGGAAACGCCCGTGCCGGAGGCGCTAGGCCCCCGGCACGGGTGTGGCAGTGGTGACCCGAGGGGTCAGAGCTTCGGCAGGACCTGCGCCAGGAGGGAGCCCATCCGCGCGGCGGAGTCGCGGCCCGCCTGGAGGACCTCCTCGTGGTTGAGGGGCTCGCCTGTCATGCCGGCGGCGAGGTTCGTCACCAGGGAGATGCCCAGGACCTCGGCACCCGCCTCGCGGGCCGCGATGGCCTCAAGGGTGGTGGACATGCCCACCAGGTCGCCGCCCAGCGTGCGGACCATCTTGATCTCGGCCGGGGTCTCGTAGTGCGGGCCGGGGAGCTGGACGTAGACGCCCTCCTCGAGGGTGGGGTCGACCTCCTTGCACAGCGCGCGCAGACGGGGGGAGTACAGGTCGGTGAGGTCGACGAAGTTGGCGCCGACGATCGGCGAGGTCGCCGTCATGTTGATGTGGTCGCTGATCAGCACCGGCTGGCCGGGGCGCATGCCCTCGCGGAGGCCGCCGCAGCCGTTGGTGAGGACGATGGTCTTGCAGCCGGCGGCCACGGCGGTGCGGACGCCGTGCACGACGGCGGCGACACCGCGGCCCTCGTAGTAGTGGGTGCGGCCGAGGAAGACGAGCACGCGCTTGTCGTTGATCTTGTACGAGCGGAAGGTGCCCGCGTGGCCCGCGACGGCGGCGGCGGTGAAGCCGGGGAGCTCGGTGACCGGGAACTCGGCCTCGGGGGTGCCGAGCGCTTCGGTGGCGGGGACCCAGCCGGAGCCCATGACCAGGGCGACGTCGTGGGTCTCGGCGCCCGTGAGCTCGCGCAGGCGGGCGGCGGCGTCGTTGGCCGCGGCGTACGGGTCGGCCTGGATGTCCGGAGTAACTGATGCGTTCACGCGGACGAGGGTAACCGCTCAGGGCCTACGCGCGTAGATGTCGCTGGTCACGGTGTTCCGATTGTTGCTTTGTGCTTTGCGACGAGACGCAATCGTCACCTTCAGCACGGGCGCTTGCGCAGCTCCATGACGTAGTCGTGGGGGGCGCCGGCGGATTCCGCGGCGTCGGCGATCTCACCGAGGTAGCGGGCGGAGGGCAGGCCGCCCTCGTAGCCGTTGAGGACATACACCCAGGCTGGCTCCTCACCGTCGAGGGTGTGCACCCGGACACGCATCCGCCGGTAGATGTCGAGGCCGACACCCTCCCAACGGTCCATCGAGTCCTCGTCCATCGGAGCGATGTCGTAGAGGGCCACGAAGACCTGGGAGCGCGGGGCCTCCACGATCGTGGCGAGTGCGCCCTCCCAGCCCATCTGCTCCCCGCCGAAGGTCAGCCGCCAGCCGTTGAGCCAGCCGGTGCCGCGCAGCGGCGAGTGCGGTGCGCGGCGGGTCATCAGCCGCGCGTCGAGGTTGCCGGCGTACGCGGCGTAGAGCGACATGCTTCCGAGGGTACGGGAGTGAGGCGGAACGGCATTTGGGGTGGCAATCTCGAAGGGAGGTTCGTGGGGAACTATCCGTCGACGTTCGTACGGATCGGCGGGAACGTCGCTAAGGGAGGCCCCGGAAGGAGCCGCTTCGATGGGTGCGGAACAATGGAATACGTGACTCGGATCGTGATCATCGGTGGCGGACCCGGCGGCTATGAGGCGGCGCTCGTCGCCGCACAGCTCGGCGCGGAGGTGACCGTCGTCGACTGCGACGGTCTGGGCGGGGCGTCGGTGCTCACCGACTGCGTGCCCTCGAAGACTCTCATCGCCACGGCTGAGGTGATGACCACCTTCGACTCCTCGTACGAGGAGCTGGGGATCATCGTCGCCGACGACACGCCGCCGCTGGAGCGGGCGGCCGGGGTCGTGGGCGTGGACCTGGGGAAGGTCAACCGCCGGGTGAAGCGGCTGGCGCTCGCGCAGTCGCACGACATCACCGCGTCGGTGACGCGTGCGGGCGGGCGCGTCATGCGCGGCCGCGGACGGCTGGAGCCGCAGCAGGCGCCGGACGGGTCGCGGCGCGTGGTGGTGCGGGCGGCCGACGGCACGGAGGAGACGCTCGCCGCGGACGCGGTGCTGATCGCGACCGGCGCCCACCCGCGGGAGATCCCGGACGCGCTGCCCGACGGCGAGCGCATCCTGAACTGGACCCAGGTCTACGACCTGGAGGAGCTCCCCGAGGAGCTGATCGTGGTGGGCTCGGGCGTCACCGGCGCCGAGTTCGCCGGCGCCTACCAGGCGCTGGGGTCCAAGGTGACGCTGGTGTCGTCGCGGGACCGGGTGCTGCCGGGCGAGGACCCCGACGCCGCCGCGGTGCTGGAGGACGTCTTCCGCCGGCGCGGCATGAACGTCATGGCGCGGTCCCGGGCGCAGTCGGCCAAGCGGGTCGGCGACCGGGTGGAGGTGACGCTGGCCGACGGCCGCGTGATCACCGGTACGCACTGCCTCATGGCGGTCGGCTCCATTCCGAACACGGCCGGCATCGGCCTGGAGGAGGCCGGGGTCCGGCTCAAGGAGTCCGGGCACGTCTGGACGGACAAGGTCTCGCGGACGAGCGCCCCCGGCGTGTACGCGGCGGGCGACTGCACCGGTGTCTTCGCGCTGGCCTCGGTCGCGGCGATGCAGGGCCGGATCGCGATGTACCACTTCCTCGGTGACGCGGTCGCTCCGCTCAATCTCAAGGCCGTATCGGCGAACGTGTTTACGGATCCGGAGATTGCGACGGTCGGTTATACCCAGGCCGACGTCGACAACGGCCTGATAGACGCACGGGTGGTGAAGCTTCCGCTGCTGCGGAATCCGCGGGCCAAGATGCAGGGCATTCGCGATGGATTCGTGAAGATGTTCTGCCGTCCGGGTACGGGCATCGTCGTGGGTGGCGTCGTGGTGTCCCCGCGGGCGAGCGAGCTGATTCATCCGATCTCGATCGCGGTCGACAACAATCTGACCGTCGAACAGATCGCAAACGCGTTCTCCGTGTATCCGTCGCTGTCCGGTTCGATCGCCGAGGTGGCACGGCAGTTGCACACGAGGAAGACGCAACGCGAGGCGTAGCGAATCGGCACCTCGCGTTCCAGCTCTCTCTACCACCTCACGGGTCGCGGAGCGGACAACTTCCGTTAATTGCTGCAACCTGCTGAAAACAGATGGTCGTTGGCGTTACTGTCGGTTTCGTGTTCGCTGCAGAACGTCGTCAATTGATCCTCGAAATGGTGCGGGCCAACGGAGCGGTTTCGCTCCGTGAGCTCGCCCGCGTCGTCCAGACCTCTGAAGTGACCGTACGGCGGGACGTGCGGGCGCTGGAGGCCGAAGGACTGCTCGACCGCCGGCACGGCGGTGCGGTGCTGCCGGGCGGTTTCACCAGGGAGTCCGGCTTCCCGCAGAAATCCCATCTAGCGACCGCCGAGAAGACGGCCATCGCCGATCTCGCGGCGAGCTTCGTCGAAGAGGGCGAGGCCGTCGTCGTCGGCGCCGGTACGACCACCCAGGAGCTGGCCCGCCGGCTCGCTCGCGTACCGGGTCTGACCGTGGTCACCAACTCCCTGCTCGTCGCCCAGGCCCTGGCCCACGCCAACCGGGTCGAGGTCGTCATGACCGGCGGCACGCTCAGAGGGTCGAACTACGCCCTGGTGGGCAGCGGCGCCGAGCAGTCCCTGCAGGGGCTGCGGGTCTCGCGCGCCTTCCTGTCCGGCAGCGGGCTGACCGCCGAGCGCGGCCTGTCCACGTCCAACATGCTCTCCGCGAGCGTGGACCGGGCGCTGGTCCAGGCGGCCGCCGAGGTCGTCGTCCTCGCCGACCACACCAAACTGGGCACCGACACGATGTTCCAGACGGTGCCCACCGACGTCATCACCCGACTGGTCACCGACGAGCCCCCGGCTCACGACGACCGGGCGGCCACGGAGCTCCAGGCCCTGGCCGACCAGGGCGTGCACATCTCGGTCGCGGGGCCCGGCGCGGGGTCGGGCTCGTCTGCCGGGACGGTGCACGGCGACGCGGTCGGTCCGGCCCGCCGCCGTGACGTCCCGCCGCTGCCGGGACAGCGCCGGAACCTCCCCCTGGGCCACGGGCAGTCGCCCGGACCGGGGCAGGGCGGCCCGCCGGGCGCCCAGCTGCGCAGCGCGGTGTCCCTGGGCGAGCAGCCCTCGGCCCGGGTCGCTGACCTGGCACCACGCCGGCGGTGAGGGGGAGGGGGCGTGATACCGGGCCTACGCCCTGATGCCGGTCAGCGTCAGCTTGAGCAGGCGGTCGGCCAACTCCGGGTCGTCCGGAGACTGTTCGGCCGCCAGCGAAATGGCGTTGGTCAGCTGCATCAGGTCCGCGATGTCCACGTCCTCGCGCACGGCGCCCGCCCGCTTCGCGCGGGTGAGCAGCGTGTCGCCGGCCTCCCGCATCGGCAGGCTGCACCGGGACATGGCGGAGGCCTCGTCGCTCTGGGCCGCCATCAGGGCGCGGGAGAGGCCCCGGTAGGTGCCCGCGTGGGTCACGATGGCCCGCAGCCAGGCCACCAGCGCCCGGCAGGGCTCGGGGGAGGCCAGCAGCTCCCGGGAGCGGGCGAGCAGGCCGTCGACCTCGCCCTGGAAGACCGCGCTCATCAGGGCGGTGCGGTTGGGGAAGTGACGGTAGAGCGTGCCGATGCCGACGCCGGCGCGCTTGGCGATGTCCTCGAGCGAGGCGTCCGTGCCGTGCGCGGTGAAGGCCGTGCGGGCCTCCGTGAGCAGCCGCTCGTAGTTGCGCCGCGCGTCCGCGCGCATGGGTCGTGGTGACGTCTGCGCCGCATCGGTCGCCATTGCGTCCGTCCTCCCGATCGGTGGCTCAGGGGGTGGCACACCCCCTGGGGCCCACAGTCCCCGTCAGTCAAGGATGCCAGGCCGCCGGGGCGGCCGGACCACGAACGCCCACGGGCCCCGGCCGGTGCGGCGGGGGCCCGTGGGACGGACGGGGTGCTGGATCAGCTCGATCCGGCGATCAGTCCTTGATCTCGCAGATGACGGCGCCGGAGGAGACCGAGGCGCCGACCTCGGCGGTGATGCCCTTGACGGTGCCGGAGCGGTGCGCGTTCAGCGGCTGCTCCATCTTCATGGCCTCCAGGACCACGATGAGGTCGCCCTCGTTGACCTCCTGGCCCTCCTCGACCGCGACCTTGACGATCGTGCCCTGCATCGGGGAGGCCAGCGCGTCGCCGGAGGCGGCGGAGCCGGACTTCTTGGCGGCGCGGCGCTTGGGCTTGGCACCGCCGGCCGCGGCCGTACGGGCGAGCGTCATGCCGAGGGAGGCGGGCAGCGAGACCTCCAGGCGCTTGCCGCCGACCTCGACGACGACCGTCTCGCGGCCTGCCGCCTCCTCGTCCTCCTCGGCCCCCTGGCCGGCGAAGGGCGGGATGGTGTTCTCGAACTCGGTCTCGATCCAGCGGGTGTGCACCCGGAAGGGGTCGGCCGTGAACGCCGGGTCCGTGACGACGGCCCGGTGGAACGGGATGGCGGTGGCCATGCCCTCCACCTGGAACTCCGCCAGCGCCCGGGCGGCGCGCTGGAGGGCCTGCTCACGGGTGGCGCCGGTGACGATCAGCTTGGCCAGCAGGGAGTCCCAGGCCGGGCCGATGACGCTGCCGGACTCCACGCCCGCGTCCAGGCGCACGCCCGGTCCCGAGGGGGGCGTGAAGGCGGTGACGGTGCCGGGGGCGGGCAGGAAGTTGCGGCCCGGGTCCTCGCCGTTGATGCGGAACTCGAAGGAATGACCCCGCATCGGCGGGTCGTCGTAGCCGAGCTCCTCGCCGTCGGCGATGCGGAACATCTCGCGGACCAGGTCGATGCCGGTGACCTCCTCGGTGACCGGGTGCTCGACCTGGAGACGGGTGTTGACCTCCAGGAAGGAGATCGTGCCGTCCTGGCCCACGAGGAACTCGCAGGTGCCGGCGCCCTCGTAACCGGCCTCCTTGAGGATGGCCTTGGACGCGCGGTACAGCTCGGCGTTCTGCTCGTCGTTGAGGAACGGCGCCGGGGCCTCCTCGACCAGCTTCTGGTGGCGGCGCTGGAGCGAGCAGTCACGGGTGGAGACCACGACCACGTTGCCGTGCTTGTCGGCCAGGCACTGGGTCTCGACGTGCCGCGGGCGGTCCAGGTAGCGCTCGACGAAGCACTCGCCCCGGCCGAAGGCGGCGACAGCCTCGCGGACGGCCGAGTCGTACAGCTCGGGCACCTCTTCGAGGGTGCGGGCGACCTTCAGGCCGCGACCGCCACCGCCGAAGGCCGCCTTGATGGCGATCGGCAGGCCGTGCTCCTCGGCGAAGGCCACGACCTCCTCCGCGCCCGAGACCGGGTCGGCGGTGCCGGCGACCAGCGGCGCACCGGCGCGCTGGGCGATGTGACGGGCCGCCACCTTGTCGCCGAGGTCCCGGATGGCCTGCGGCGGCGGACCGATCCAGGTCAGACCGGCGTCGATGACCGCCTGGGCGAAGTCGGCGTTCTCGGAGAGGAAGCCGTACCCGGGATGGACGGCGTCAGCACCCGACTCTGCGGCCGCGGCAAGCACCTTGGTCATGTCGAGGTAGCTCGTCGCCGGCGTGTCACCGCCCAGCGCGTACGCCTCGTCGGCGGCCCGGACATGCAACGCGTCGCGGTCCGGGTCGGCGTAGACGGCCACGCTCCCGATGCCGGCATCCCGGCACGCACGAGCGACGCGGACAGCGATTTCGCCACGGTTGGCGATGAGCACCTTGCGCACGATGGCTCCCTCCTTCAAACAAGGTGAGTTTAGGTACAGGCGACACTCTGTGCCGACCCGACTTCCGGGGTGACGTTGCCCACACGGAGCGTGAAGCGGGAGCCGAGTACGGGCCCAAGGCCCCGGAACCTCCACGGTACGCCGGGAATACGCGAGTGCCGGTGGCGTGATGGTGTGGTCAAGGTCTCGGCGTGCGCCTCGAAGCGGCGGTGCCGATTCTTTGTGGAGTCCCTACGAACGGGTGACGCAAAGTTTGCGCCCTCGCCTTCGTCGCGGACCCTCTTCCCCCAGGTCTACCCGCCAGTAGAGCGACTGATGTCGTGGGTGCCCTGGAACTTGGCGGCCTCGGCGGCGACATGACGGATCGCCTCGGTGACCCGGTCGCCGCGGCGGTGGAAGTCGGCCAGCGGCAGTGCCGCGGATATCGCGGTGAGGGCGCCGCCGGGACCGGCGGGGACCGGTACGGCCACGCAGGCCACCCCCGGCACCGACTCCTCGACCTCCACGGCACTTCCCTCCCGGCGCACCTGACGCAGTTGTACGTCCAGTCGCTCGGGGGAGGTGATCGTGCGGGGGGTGATCGCCCGCATCCCGGCCGCCGAGAGGTAGCGCAGCCGCGCGGCCCGCGGCAGGGCCGCCAGCAGCACCTTGCCGTGGGCGGTGGCGTGCGCGGCCGCGTCCCTGCCCGGCGTGAAGCCGCCGGTGGCGGGGTGGGCGGCGGCGGTGCCGGCGAGCACCGCGATGTCGCCGTCGCGGTAGGTGCTGAAGTAGGTGTCCACCCCGACGGCCCGGCGCGCCCGCACCAGCAGCTCCTGCACCTCGTCGGCCAGCCGCATCTGCCGCTGGAAGGCGTGGTGCAGGGACGGCACCCGGTAGCCGAGCACGTAGCCGGCGGGCGTGCGGACCAGGTGGCCGCGGGCGGTGAGGGTGCCCAGCAGCTCGTACACCGTGGACAGCCCGCAGTCCAGCCGCCGGGCGAGGGCCTTGGCGGGCACGGGCCCCTCGGACGCGGCGACGGCGTCCAGGACGTCCAGGGCACGGTCCACGGACTGTGGCATGGCGAACCCTCTCTCGGGGTAATTACTCGCAGTATTTAAAGGGAAGTTATGGGAAATGTATGGGTTTTGGAGGGCCCGGGAAAACCCCTCGACCGAGGGAGGTGGGGGTGACCGATATGCCGTGACATCGTTGAAGAAGTCATGATCAAGCGCATTGCTGCCGCTGCCGCCCTGGCCGGCGCCGCTCTGTCCATGTCCTCCGCCGCCACCGTCGTCGCCGATCCGCTGGCGCCGACGCCGGTGCCGCCGCCCTCGTCGAGCGCCGGCCCCCTGAAGGTGACCGCCCCGCCGAAGCCGGCACCGGCCCCGTCGAAGAGCGCGCCCGCGAAGACCGCCCCGGCCAAGAGCGCCCCGGCCAAGGCCGCTCCGGCGCAGGGCGCCCAGGCGAAGGCCGCTCCCGCCAAGCCCACGCCCGCCAAGAGCGCCTCCCCGGCCAAGCCCGTTCCCGTCAAGCCGGCGCCCGCCAAGCCCGCCCCGGCGAAGGCCGGCCCCAAGGGAATGTACGCCCAGGGGGCGCCCGCCGGGGTGCAGCCGCCGAAGGGCGTGCCCGCGGCCCCCGAGCACGAGCTGCCGGAGACCAGCCTCTACCCGGGCGTCGTCAACGGTCTGGGCAAGCTCGACCAGCTGGGACAGCTGAAGGAGGTCGGCAGCGCGACCAGCGCCCTGCCGCTCTAGCCGCTACGTCACCGCGCCCAGAGGTCCGTGATCTGGACCTCCAGCTCCGCGAGCAGATCCCGGAGCAGCGGGAGCGACAGGCCGATGACGTTGCCCGGGTCGCCGTCGATGCCCCGGACGAACGGGGCGGAGCGGCCGTCCAGGGTGAAGGCGCCCGCCACGTGCAGGGGCTCGCCGGAGGCCACGTAGGCGGCGATCTCGGCGTCCGTCGGCTCCCCGAAGCGGACCGTCGTGGAGGCGGTCGCCGAGGCGCGGCGGCCGTTGGCGGTGTCGACGACGCAGTGCCCGGTCCGCAGGACGCCCGAGCGGCCGCGCATCGCCTTCCAGCGCGCGGTGGCCTCCTCGGCGTCGGCCGGCTTGCCGAGCGCCTGGCCGTCCAGCTCCAGCACCGAGTCGCAGCCGACGACCAGGGCCCCGGCGGCCGCGGGCCGTGCGGCCACGGCCGCGGCCTTCGCCTCGGCCAGCACCAGCGCCAGCTCGCCCGGCGTGGGGGCGTCCAGCGCGTCCTCGTCCACCCCGCTCACGACGACCTCGGGGGCCAGCCCGGCTTGGCGCAGCAGGCCGAGGCGGGCGGGGGACTGGGAGGCGAGAACGAGGCGGCGCTGTGCGGTCATGCCCGCCATCGTAGGACGGCGCGGGTACGGACGGGCCCTCACTTCTTGAGCACCGACTCCATGACCTTCTTCGCGATCGGCCCGGCGAGGGTGCCGCCGTGGACGTCGTCGCGGGCGATGTCGGAGCCGCGGGGGTCGATGAAGACGGCGACCGCGACCGACTTGCCCTCGCCGTTCTTCGCGTACGACACGAACCAGGCGTACGGCGTCTCCTTGTTGTCCACGCCGTGCTGGGCGGTGCCCGTCTTGGCGCCGACGGTCAGGCCGTCGATGAGGGCGGGCTTGCCGGTGCCCTCTCCGGCCGTGTTCTCCATCATCTGCTGGACCTTCCGCGCGGCGTCCGCCGAGACGGCCTGGTCCATGACCTCGGGCTTGTGCTTCTCGACGGTCGACAGGTCCGGGCTGCGCAGCGAGTCGACCATGGAGGGCTTCATCAGCTTGCCGTCGTTGGCGAGGGCGGCGGTCATCATGGCGATCTGCAGGGGCGTCGCGTCGAGGCTGCCCTGGCCCATGCCGGTGAGCGCGGTCTGCGCCTTGTCGATGTCGCTCGGGTAGACGCTCTTGGCGGCGCGGACCGGCGTGTCGACCTTGGCGTCGTTGAAACCGAACTTCTCCGCCGTCTCGCGCATCCTGTCCTTGCCGAGCCGGGCGGCGAGGTCGAGGAAGACGTTGTTGCAGGACCACTGCATGGCGACCTTGAGGGACGCCTTGTCGCAGGGCGCGGAGGGGATGTCGTTGCGGACCTGGGTCCGGGTGCCGGGCAGGGTGTACGGGGCGGGGGCGCCCGAGGGTGCGTCGATGTCCGAGACGATGCCGTGGTCGAGGGCGGCCGCGGCGGTGAGGATCTTGAAGGTGGAACCCGGGGGGAATCGTTCCTTCAGTGCCCGGTTCGCCATCGGCTTGTCCTTGTCGCCCTCCAGGGCGGTCCACGCCTTCTTGTCCTCGCCCGAGCTGCCGGCGAAGACCGACGGGTCGTACGAGGGGGTGGAGGCCATCGCGAGGATCTTGCCGGTGGCCGGCTCGATGGCGACCACGGCGCCCTTGTACTTGCCCAGGCCCTGGTAGGCGGCCTTCTGGGCGTCGGGGTCGATGGTGGTGACGACGTCGCCGCCGCGCGGCTTCTTGCCGGTGAGCATGTCGGCGGTGCGCCGCAGGAACAGCCGGTCGTCGCTGCCGCTCAGCCACTTGCCGTCGACCGATTCGGCCTCGAGCTGGGTCCCGCCGTAGATCTGCGAGAAGAACCCGGTGACCGGCGCGTACAGCGGGCCGTCCGTGTAGGTGCGCTTCCACTTGAGGTCGCTGCCGGTGGTCTCCGTGGAGCCCGTGATCGGATGGCCGCCGACGATGATGTTGCCGCGTGGCTGGGCGAAGGCGGCGATCCTGACCCGCCTGTTCCACTTGCTCTCGGACAGTTCGTCGCCGCGCGCGAACTGCAACCAGGTGGCCTGCAGCAACAGGGCGAGGACGAGCAGGCCGCTGAACACGGCTATATGGCGTACGGGCTTGTTCATGGCGTGCAGCACTCCCCGGTTCGCGTCCTATCACTGGGCATGACGTGAATCGGGTGATTCTGGTTGCAGCTGGTGCAGACCTGTGCGGAATCTGTGGATGTCCGGCCAGGGAACGGCTCGGCGGCGGGGATTCAGCTCACGCCCAGCAGCAGGAACAGCAACACCATCCCCACCGCCAGCACCACCCCCGCCCGCCGGAGCATGGCCTGCGCCTCGCGCAGCTCCTCGGGCGGTTCGTCGGACGGGTCGTACCAGAGCATGGCCCCCATGGTCCGGCGGGAACGCGCGTGGCGCCTGAGTACGCGTACTCAGGCGCCACGGGTAAATCCGGCGGCCGCCCGGCCGGGGCCGGGCGGCAGGCGGGCTCAGGCCGGCCAGTAGGCCGTGCGCCAGGCGCGCGGGCCGGGCCGCGGGGTGCGCCGGGCGGCGGCCAACCGGGCGGGGCTGGCCCACTCCGCGCGGTCCTGGGCCGGCGGCGCGGCGGCGGCACCGGCCGCCGCGCGCGCCTGAACCACCGCCAGTGCGGCGGCCAGCTCCTCGGGGGTCGGGTTGCCCCGGACGACCTTGATCACGTCAGCGTCCCTTCCTTCGTGACCGAAGACGGCGGCTGCTTACAGGGGGATGTTGCCGTGCTTCTTCGGCGGCAGCGCCTCGCGCTTGTCCCGCAGCGCCCGCAGCCCGCGCACGACGTGGCGACGGGTGTCCGACGGCGCGATCACCGCGTCGACGTAGCCCCGCTCGGCCGCCTCGTACGGGCTGAGCAGCGTGTCCTCGTAGTCGGCGATCAACTGGGCGCGCAGCTCCTCCTGCTCCTCCGGCGACGTCGCCGCCGCGAGGGAGCGGCGGTGCAGGATGTTGACCGCGCCCTGGGCGCCCATGACGGCGATCTGGGCGGTCGGCCAGGCGAGGTTCAGGTCCGCGCCCAGGTGCTTGGAGCCCATGACGTCGTACGCGCCGCCGAACGCCTTGCGCGTGATCACGGTGATCAGCGGGACCGTCGCCTCGGCGTAGGCGTAGATCAGCTTGGCGCCGCGGCGGATGATGCCGTTGTACTCCTGGTCGGTGCCCGGCAGGAAGCCGGGGACGTCCACGAAGGTCAGCACCGGGATGTTGAAGGCGTCGCAGGTGCGGACGAAGCGCGCGGCCTTCTCGCTGGCGTTGATGTCCAGGCAGCCGGCGAACTGCATGGGCTGGTTGGCGACCACGCCCACCGGGTGGCCCTCGACCCGGCCGAAGCCCGTGACGATGTTCGGCGCGAACAGCGCCTGCGTCTCCAGGAACTCCCCGTCGTCCAGCACGTGCTCGAAGACCGTGTGCATGTCGTAGGGCTGGTTCGCCGAGTCCGGGATGAGCGCGTCCAGGTCGCGGTCGGCGTCCGAGACCTCCAGGTCGGCCTCCTCGGGGAAGACCGGCGGCTCGGAGAGGTTGTTGGACGGCAGGTAGGACAGCAGCGCCTTGAGGTAGTCGATGGCGTCCTTCTCGTCGCCCGCCATGTGGTGCGCCACGCCCGAGGTGGTGTTGTGCGTCCGCGCGCCGCCCAGCTCCTCGAAGCCCACGTCCTCACCGGTGACCGTCTTGATGACGTCCGGGCCGGTGATGAACATGTGCGACGTCTGATCCACCATCACCGTGAAGTCGGTGATCGCGGGGGAGTAGACCGCGCCGCCCGCGCAGGGGCCGACGATCAGCGAGATCTGCGGGACGACGCCGGAGGCGTGCACGTTGCGGCGGAAGATCTCGCCGTACATGCCGAGGGACGCCACGCCCTCCTGGATGCGCGCGCCGCCCGAGTCGTTGATGCCGACGACCGGGCAGCCCGTCTTGAGGGCGAAGTCCATCACCTTGACGATCTTCTGCCCGAAGACCTCGCCGAGCGCCCCGCCGAAGACCGTGAAGTCCTGGGAGAAGACCGCCACCGGCCGGCCGTCCACCGTGCCGTAGCCGGTGACCACGCCGTCGCCGTACGGGCGGTTGGCGTCCATGCCGAAGTTGGTCGAGCGGTGCCTCGCGAACTCGTCGAGCTCGACGAAGGACCCCTCGTCCATCAGCAGGTCGACGCGCTCGCGCGCCGTCAGCTTGCCCTTGGCGTGCTGCTTCTCCACCGCCCGCGCGGAGCCGGCGTGCGTGGCCTCCTCGATGCGGCGCTGGAGGTCCGCGAGCTTCCCCGCGGTGGTGTGGATGTCGTGTTCCGGCTCGGACATCGGGATGCGGCTCCTGCTCGTCCAGAGGGTGTGGGATGACCGGTGCTACCGGTTCGTAGGGTATCGGCGCGACCGCGCCGCGACAGTGCGTCGTTGGCCACACCGTTTCGCCGCCGAATGCCTCCTATGGTGGCTGTTATGACCCCCTCCGACGCTTCCGGAAACCGCTGGTCCGACCTGGACCGCCCACCGCTCAACGCCACCGCGCTGCGCCGCGGGCTGCTGCGCCCCGGCGGACTGTGGACCTCCTTCGACGTGGTCCAGCGGACCGGCTCCACCAACACCGACCTCGTGGCGGCCGGCGGCGAGGAGGGTGCGGTGCTCGTCGCCGAGGAGCAGTCCGCCGGCCGCGGCCGCCTCGACCGCACCTGGTCCGCCCCGCCCCGTTCCGGGCTCTTCTTCTCCGTCCGCCTCACCCCCGGCCCTGGGGTGCCCCCCGAGCGCTGGGGCTGGCTGCCGCTGCTCGCCGGCGTCGCCACGGCCACCGCCCTGTCCGCCGCGGCCGGCGTCGACACGGCCCTGAAGTGGCCCAACGACCTGCTGGTCACCGTCGGGGACGAGGAGCGCAAGACCGGGGGCATCCTCGCCGAGCGCACCGGCGACAGCGTCGTGGTCGGCATCGGGCTGAACGTCTCGCTGCGCGCCGACGAGCTGCCCGTGCCCGGCGCCGGCTCCCTGGCGCTGGCCGGGGCCGAGGTCCTCGACCGCGACCCGCTGCTGCGGGCCGTGCTCCGCTCGCTGGCCGACTGGTACGAACGCTGGCGCGCCGCCGGCGGTGACCCCGCCCGCTGCGGACTCCAGGAGACGTACGCGGCCGGCTGCGCCACCCTCGGTCGGACCGTACGGGCCGAACTGCCGGGCGGGCAGGCGCTGGTAGGCGAGGCCGTCGCCGTGGACGGTGACGGTCGGCTGGTGCTCGCGACGGCCGACGGAGTGCAGCAACCCGTCGGAGCGGGTGACGTCATCCATTTGCGGCCGGCCGGGTCGTAAACGTCGTAAAGAGTGAGCGCCGTGCCGTCGGGAGAGTGAGCTACGGCACACCTGACGTATCGTTGTGCACGGAACCTAGGCGAGCAGTGATCGGCAGGGCAGTGCGCACGGATCGGACAGGGGGCGGCCGGTGACCGCCGACGAGACGGGGAGTGCTGCGCCCGGGGCCGCCGAGGAGGGCCCTCCAGACGAGGCGGCCCGGGGGCGTGGCGACGCCGGCGACCCCGCCGCCCGTGAGGTCGAGGAGGACTTCGACGAGGAGGAGGGCGACCCCCTCGCGCTCCGGCTGGAGTCCCTCATCCTCGGCGCCGAGCGGCGCTACACCCCCTTTCAGGCCGCCCGCGCGGCCGGCGTCTCCATGGACCTGGCCGCCCGCTTCTGGCGGGCCATGGGCTTCGCCGACATCGGCCAGGCCAAGGCGCTCACCGAGGCCGACGTCCTGGCGCTGCGGCGGCTCGCGGGCCTGGTGGAGGCCGGGCTGCTGAGCGAGCCCATGGCCGTCCAGGTCGCGCGCTCCACCGGACAGACCACGGCCCGGCTCGCCGACTGGCAGATCGACTCCTTCCTGGAGGGCCTGACCGAGCCTCAGGAACCGGGCATGACGCGGGCGGAGATCACCTATCCGCTCGTCGAGCTGCTGCTGCCGGAGCTGGAGGAGTTCCTCATCTACGTCTGGCGGCGGCAGCTGGCCGCCGCCACCGGCCGCGTCGTGCAGGCCCAGGACGACGCGGAGATGGTCGACCGGCGGCTGGCCGTCGGCTTCGCGGACCTGGTCGGCTTCACCCGGCTGACCCGGCGCCTGGAGGAGGAGGAACTCGGCGAACTGGTCGAGGCCTTCGAGACCACGGCCGCCGACCTCGTGGCCGCGCACGGCGGCCGGCTGATCAAGACGCTGGGCGACGAGGTGCTCTACGCGGCCGACGACGCGGGCACCGCCGCCGAGATCGGGCTGCGGCTGATCGAGACGCTGTCCCACGACGAGACCATGCCGGAGCTGCGCGTCGGCATCGCCTTCGGCACGGTCACGACCCGGATGGGCGACGTCTTCGGCACCACCGTCAACCTGGCCAGCCGGCTGACGTCGATAGCGCCGAAGAACGCCGTGCTCGTCGACGGCGCCCTGGCGGAGGAGCTGACCCGCAGCGGCGACGCCCCCAAGTCCGAGGCGGACGCCGCCGCGGCGGAGGACCACCCGGCCTACCGCTTCGCGCTCCAGCCGATGTGGCAGCGGCCCGTGCGCGGCCTGGGCGTGGTGGAGCCGTGGCTGCTGACGCGCAGGGGCGACTGACCCCCTGGGCCGGCGGGTGCTCGTGCCGTCCGCCCGCTTCCGGCGGGCGGTGGCGGGCCGCGATCGCACGGTCCGTGAGCGCGTGCTCGTGCCGGTGAGGGCGCGCCCGCGGGGCCGGGTGCCGTTGGCCGCGTGTGCCTGATCGCGAGGCCCAGACCGCGCTCCCGCGTCCGCGGGCCCGTGACGTCGTGGCCGTCGTGGCCGCAGGGGACCCGGCCGGCCGTGTGACCGGCGCCCCCAGGGGTCTGGCCCACCGGGCCGCGTCCGGGCATGATCGGGTCCGACAGAAGCCGACCGGGAGGGTGAGCCGCGTGAGCGAACAGCGCTTCGGAGAATGGATCGCGATCCGTACCCACGAGAACGGCCACGTCGCCGAACTCGTGCTGGACCGGCCCAAGGCGATGAACGCCGTCTCCACCGAGATGGGCCGCGGCGTCATGGAGGCCACCGCCGCCCTCGCCGCGGACCGTGACGTGCGCGCCGTCGTGCTGACCTCCTCCCACGAGCGGGCCTTCTGCGTCGGCGCCGACCTGAAGGAGCGCAACTCCTTCACCGACGCCGACCTGCAGCGCCAGCGCCCCTTCGCCCGCGCCTGCTACACGGGCGTGCTGGAGCTGCCCATGCCGGTCATCGCGGCCGTGCACGGCTTCGCCCTCGGCGGCGGCTTCGAGCTGGCACTGTCCTGCGACCTGATCGTCGCGGACCGCACGGCCGTGGTGGGGCTGCCCGAGGTGTCGGTCGGCGTGATCCCCGGCGGGGGCGGCACCCAGCTGCTGCCGCGTCGCGTCGGGTCGGCCCGGGCCGCCGAGCTCATCTTCAGCGCCCGCCGGGTGCAGGCCGAGGAGGCCCACGCGCTGGGCCTCGTCGACCAGCTCGTCCCCGAGGGCCAGGACCGTACGGAGGCCCTGGCGCTGGCCGGGCGGATCGCGGCCCACTCACCGGTCGGGCTGCGTGCCGCCAAGCGGGCGCTGCGCCTGGGCCACGGCCTCGACCTGAGGGCCGGGCTGGAGGTGGAGGACGCCGCGTGGCGCACGGTGGCCTTCTCCGGTGACCGGGCGGAGGGCGTGGCGGCCTTCAACGAGAAGCGGCGCCCCGACTGGCCCGGCGAGTGATCCGCCGTGCCGGGCCCCGGCCGCGGTGAGCCGGACCCCCGTCACGCGGGAAGTCCGGCCGGGGAAGCCGGAGGTGGGGCTGCGGCGATCCGGCCCCGTCCAGGCCCCCGGACGCAAGGAACCGGCGTTTTCAGGGGCTGAAAACCGGCGTTCCCAGCGAATGATTCCGGCCACGAGGCGGAATGAGCCGAACATTCTTACGCTGGAGTGCGAGATCCGCACACGGTGACGGAATGTGAGGCCCGGGTGGCAGGGAACGGGGAGTGCGACGCCCGGCTGCGCGCCGTCGTGGAGCTCGCGCAGGCGATGGCGGCGGCGCCGTCCCCGCTGGAGAGCGTGGAGGCGGCCGCCGAAGGCGCGCGCCGGGCCCTGGGCGGCACGTTCGCCGCCGTCTCGGTCTGGGAGCGCGAGCACGGCCGGCTCCGGGTGCTGGTGAACGCCGGTGAGCGCACCGGCGGGGAGGAACGTTTCCCCAGTGCCGAGTCCTACCCCGTGCACGATTTTCCGGAGATCGCGGAGTTCCGGCACGAGCACTGGATGGGCGGCCAGCCGCACGCGTGGGTGGAGACCGCGGGCGACGTGGACGAACACGGGGGCACCTTCCGCCACCAGAGGGTCGCCGCACTGCGGCGGCGCGGGCGGGGCTGCTGTGTGATCGCCCCGATCGTGCTGCACGGGCGGGCCTGGGGCGAGCTGTACGTCGCGCGCCCGGCCGGGGCACCGGTCTTCGACCGTACGGACGCGGACTTCGCGACCGTTCTCGCCGCCGTGACGGCGTCCGGCATCGCCCAGACCGAACGGCTGGAGGAGGTGCGCAGGCTGGCCTTCACCGACCCGCTCACCGGGCTCGCCAACCGGCGGGCGGTCGACGCGCGGCTCGACGAGGCGGTCGAACGGCACCTCGGGGACGGGGTGGTGGTCAGCCTGGTGGTCTGCGACCTCAACGGCCTCAAACGGGTCAACGACACCCTGGGGCACGCGGTCGGCGACCGTCTGCTCGAACGTTTCGCGTCGTTGCTGTCGCTGTGCGGCGCCCAGTTGCCGGGGGCGCTGGCCGCGCGGCTGGGCGGTGACGAGTTCTGCCTGCTGACGGTGGGGCCGACGGCGGACGAGGTGGTCCGGGTGGCCGACGAACTGTGCGGGCGCGCGGGCGAGTTGGAGCTGGGCGAGGGCGTGGCCTGCGGCATCGCCTCCACCGGCGACCCCATCGGCCCCCTGCGGTCCGCGCGGCGGCTCTTCCGCCTCGCGGACGCCGCCCAGTACCGGGCGAAGGCGGCGCGGGCCGCGAAGCCGGTGGTCGCGGGGCGCGAGGGGGGCCGTGAGGACCCGGTGGTGCGCCTGGCCGACCGCCCGCCGGAGCCGCCGCGGGCCGAGCGCCGCCGGTTCCGGGGGCGGCGGGGGTAGGCGGAGGCCCGCCACCCGGCATGTCGCGCTCGTCCGCGGCGTTGTAACGATCAGGAGGCTGGCGGACGCGAAAAATCCGCTAGTGACAGCTAGCGATTCAGTCTCTAGGGTGCCTGAATATGGATATGCACACTGTGGTGGTGGGGCCGGCCGGGACGACCGCGGACGACGTGATCGCCGTGGCGCGCGACGGTGCGCGCGTCGTCGTGTCGGACGAAGCGCTCGCGGCCGTCGCCGCGGCCCGTCAGGTGATCGACGACCTCGCCGCCAAGCCCGACCCGGTCTACGGCGTCTCCACCGGCTTCGGCGCCCTCGCCGTCCGTCACATCAGCCCGGACCTGCGCACCCAGCTCCAGCGCAACATCGTCCGCTCGCACGCCGCCGGCATGGGCCCGCGCGTCGAGCGCGAGGTCGTGCGCGCGCTGATGTTCCTGCGCCTGAAGACGCTCGCCTCGGGCCACACGGGCGTGCGCCCGCTCGTGGTGGAGACCATGGCCGCCATCCTCAACGCCGGGATCACCCCGGTGGTGCACGAGTACGGCTCGCTGGGCTGCTCCGGCGACCTCGCCCCCCTGTCGCACTGCGCGCTCACGCTCATGGGCGAGGGTGACGCGGAGGGCCCCGACGGGGTCGTGCGGCCGGCCGCCCAGCTGCTCGCGGAGCACCGCATCGAGCCCGTGGAGCTGCGCGAGAAGGAGGGCCTCGCGCTGCTGAACGGCACCGACGGCATGCTGGGCATGCTCGTCATGGCCTGCGCCGACCTGGCCCGCCTGATCACCTCGGCCGACGTGACCGCCGCGCTCTCCCTGGAGGCGCTGCTCGGCTCCGAGAAGGTCCTCGCCCCCGAGCTGCACGCCATCCGCCCGCACCCCGGGCAGGCCGCCAGCGCCGGCAACATGCTGCGCGTGCTGACCGGCTCCGGCCTCACCGGCCACCACCAGGACGACGCTCCGCGCGTCCAGGACGCCTACTCCATCCGCTGCGCCCCGCAGGTCGCCGGCGCGGGCCGCGACACGCTCGCGCACGCCCGGCTCGTCGCCGACCGCGAGCTGGCCGCCGCCGTGGACAACCCGGTGGTCCTGCCCGACGGCCGGGTGGAGTCCAACGGGAACTTCCACGGCGCCCCCGTGGCGTACGTGCTGGACTTCCTCGCGATCGCCGCCGCCGACCTCGCCTCCATCGCCGAGCGCCGCACCGACCGGCTCCTGGACAAGAACCGCTCGCACGGCCTGCCGGCGTTCCTGGCCGGGGACGCGGGCGTCGACTCGGGGCTGATGATCGCGCAGTACACGCAGGCGGCGCTGGTCAGCGAGATGAAGCGGCTGGCCGTGCCCGCGTCGGTGGACTCGATCCCGTCCTCCGCCATGCAGGAGGACCACGTCTCCATGGGCTGGTCGGCGGCGCGCAAGCTGCGGACGGCCATCGACGCGCTCGGCAAGGTCGTCGCCGTCGAGCTGGTCGCCGCGACCCGGGCGATCGAGCTGCGGGAGGGCCTGGTGCCGGGCCCGGCCGCGCGGGCGGTCATCGAGGCCGTACGCGCGGCGGGCGTGGAGGGACCGGGCGGGGACCGCTTCCTGGCCCCCGACCTGGCGGCGGCCGAGGCGTTCGTGCGCGCCGGGAAGCTCGTCGAGGCGGCCGAGCCGCTGACGGGGCCGCTGGCCTAGGCCGACGGCCGGCGGAGCGCCGTGCGCGACCTGCGCGCGGCGCCCGTCACCAGCGCGCCGCCCGCGGCGAGCAGGGCGATGCCCCCGAAGACGTACGGGGTGGTGTCGACACCGCCGGTGGCGGCGAGGGCGAGGTCGGCTGAGGCCGCCTCGCCCTTGGCGTTCGCCGGGACGTTCGTCTGGGCGTTCGCCTCGGCGGTCATGTCGCTTTTGGCGTTCGTGGTGTTCGCGTTGCCCACGGCGCTGCCCGGGCCCGTGGTGCCGGGGGCGGGTCGCGGGGAGGCCGAGGCGGCTGGGGGCCGGTTCACCGGCTGCTCGGCCGTCGCGTTGGCGCTGGGGACGAACCACACGGCGCTCAACAGTGTTCCGGCGGCCACGGCGGTCAGCAGCGGGCGTGCGGTCACAGGATGAATCCCCCTAGCGGCGACGAGGATTGGTGAGGGAAGACGGGGTCGTGGATCTCCGGCGAGCCCCGACTGACACGATGTTAGTGAGCGGGACGCCCGCCGGGGAAGCCGCGCTTCCCGGCGGTCCTGTAACAGCGCGTCCGCCCTTTATCAAGACCCCGGTTGCCGTGTCCGCCCCCGGAGGGGCTTTACTGGCGTGGTCTTCCCCACACTTGGCCGAAGGGTGGAACGGCTGATTCGGTGCCGGCGTTCTTGAAGGGTGTAGCCGGGATACGGGTCACCCCACGAGCCCCACGGTCGGCTCGGGGGATTTCGGGGTCCAGGAGCAATGGAGAAGCGTGTGATGACGTACGGCAAGCGCCGCAAGGGCCTGGTGGCCGCGGCCGCTGTGCTCGGCGGTGTACTGACTCTGGCAGCCTGCGGCGGCGACGGCGACGACGACGCCAAGGACGGCTCCGGCAAGTCGCAGGGTCAGGTGGACGCCGCGGCGGCCAAGGACGCGTCGAAGGCGCAGATCAAGATCACGCCCAAGGGCGGGACGACCGACGCCGGCATCAGCACCGACGCCGTCCAGGTCACCGTCAGCGACGGTGAGCTCACGAGCGTCAAGATGACGACGGAAAAGGGCACCCCCGTCGAGGGTTCAATATCTTCGGACAAGAAGACCTGGAAACCGAACAGCCAGCTCGAACGTTCGACGAAGTACAAGGTCGTCGCCGAGGCAAAGGACGACAAGGGCCGCAAGGCCACCGAGAACTCCTCCTTCTCCACGGTCTCCCCGGCGAACAGCTTCATCGGCGCGTTCACCCCGGAGGACGGCTCGACGGTCGGCGTCGGCATGCCCGTGTCGATCAACTTCAACAAGCCGATCAAGGACCGCAAGGCCGTGCAGTCGCACCTGGAGGTCACCTCCAGCAGCGGTCAGAAGGTCGTGGGCCACTGGTTCGGCGACCAGCGCCTGGACTTCCGTCCGCAGGACTACTGGAAGGCCAACTCGCAGGTCACCCTGAAGATGAACCTCGACGGCGTCGAGGGCGCCCCGGGCATCAAGGGCGTCCAGAACAAGACGATCAACTTCAAGATCGGCCACGCCCAGGTCTCCACGGTCGACGCCAAGACCCACAAGATGACGGTCACGCGCGACGGCCAGGTCGTCAAGACCATCCCGATCTCGGCCGGCAGCCCGTCGAACCCGACCTACAACGGCAAGATGGTGATCTCCGAGAAGTTCAAGGAGACCCGCATGGACGGCTCCACGGTGGGCTTCTCCAAGGCCGACGGCAAGGGCGAGTACGACATCAAGGACGTGCCGCACGCCATGCGCCTGTCCACGTCGGGCACGTTCATCCACGGCAACTACTGGGGCAGCGGCGTCTTCGGCGTCGCCAACACCAGCCACGGCTGCGTGGGCCTGGAGGACAAGCAGGGCGCGGACGACCCGAACACGCCGGGCTCCTGGTTCTTCTCCAACTCCATCCTGGGCGACGTCGTCGAGGTGAAGAACTCCGACGACAAGACCATCGCCCCGGACAACGGCCTCAACGGCTGGAACATGGACTGGAACCAGTGGGTCCAGGGCAGCGCCACGGGCTCGTGACGCCCTGACCGAACCCCGGCAGGGGCCCTCCCGGCGGATCTCCGCGGGGAGGGCCCCTGTGGTTTTCGCGGAGGCGTCGGCCTCCCGGGCCGGGACAATGGGGGTGCGGCCGTGCCGAGCGGCGTATCCCGTCCAGGAAGAGAGACCGTGGCCAAGGGCAAGAAGCAGCCGGGACAGCCGGGACAGCCTGGGTCGTCGCAGCGGCCCGAGCGGCCCGACGAGAAGGAGCTGGCACGGGACGTCGAGGCGGCCGTGCGGGGGCTGCGGGGGCTCGGCGGGGACGATCTCGACGACGCCGTCTACGCCGCCGCGTCCGCGCTGGCCGCGGCGCCCGCCGGCTGGGAGGCGGTCGGGCGCGCCGTCCTGCGCTGCGCCGAGGGGGCGGTGCGGCGCTGCTGGGAGGGCGGCTGGCAGCCGGCCGACGTCGTCCGGCTCGTACGCCGGGACCTCGCCCCCGGCCAGGAACGCTTCACCGTCGACGTGATCGCCGCCGAGGCCCGCCGGTACGCGCGGGACACGCTCGCCCCGCGCTGGGCGGCGCAGCTGGAGGAGCTGGACGCCCGGGTCCGGTGGGAGGACACCGCCGCGACGGACGGCTTCCTTGAAGGGTTCGCGCGGCGGGAGCGGCTGAGCCGGTTCGAGACGGTGGCGTGCGCCCTGGGCGTGCTGCGGCTGATCGCGGGGCTGCCGCGGATCGGGGCGGTGGGGCCGCTGCCGGGGGCCGCCCACGTGACGGTGCCGGCCGCCGTGGAACCCCGCATGCTCGGCCGCATCCGGGCGCTGCTCGCCAAGGCCGAGTCCACGCAGTTCCCGGAGGAGGCCGAGGCCCTCTCGGCGAAGGCCCAGGAGCTGATGGCGCGCCACTCCCTGGACGAGGCGCTGCTGGCCGCCGCCTCCGACGCGCCCGCCGACGGGCCGGGCGCCTGCCGGATCGGCGTCGAGGGCCCGTACGAGTCCGCGAAGGCGCTGCTCCTGGACGCGGTGGCGGCCGCGAACCACTGCCAGGCCGTCTGGTCGGGCGAGTACGGATTCTCCACCGTCGTCGGCTTCGACGCCGACCTGGAACTGGTGGAGCTGATGTACACGTCGCTGCTGGTCCAGGCGACCACCGCGATGCGCCGTGCCGCCGACGACCACCACGCACGTGGCCGCTCCCGGCGCACGCGGGACTTCCGCGAGTCGTTCCTGATCGCCTACGCGGGCCGGATCAGCGACCGCCTGTCCGCCGCCGCGCACGACGTGGCGGCGGAGGACGACCGTCCGGAGGTGCTGCCGGTGCTGGCCGCCCGGGACGTGGCGGTGGGCGAGACGGCCGGGCGGCTCTTCCCCCAGACGACCTCACACCGGCTCAGGGGCCGCGACGCGGAGGGCTGGGCGCGGGGGACGGAGGCCGCCGACGCGGCGGTCATCGCGCGTGGCCGGCACGACCGTCCCGGCCGCCGCGGCCCGGGGGCGGCGTGAGCCGGCCCCGGGGGAGGAGACTTGGACGGGGGGCTCAGAGGGGGGAAGAGCCTCAGGTGGGGGAGGAGAATGAGAGGTTCGGAAAGGAAGACGTAGGGCTTCAGAGGCCGAGCACGCGCGTGTCGGACGCGAGCGCGCGGAAGTACCCGGCCGGCTCGGCCACCAGCCGCCGCTCCCGCAGGTCCAGCAGCCCGCCCACGCTCGTCACTTCGGCGGCGAGCGTCCCGTCGGCCTTCACGATCCGCTGGTCGATCCGGAACGTCTTTCCCCCGTCGTAGGCGAACGCACAGCTGACGCCGACCTCGTCGCCCGCCCGCAGCTCCCGGTGGAAACGCAGGTTCGTCTCCAGGTTGACGGGCCCCACACCCTTCTCCAACAGGGCGCTCTGCCGGATGCCGGCGGCCTCCAGCGCACACCAGCGGGCGTGCTCGGCGTACTGCATGTACACGCTGGTGTTGAGGTGGCCCTGGGAATCGGTCTCGTAGCCACGGACGGTGACGGTCACGCTGAATGGTTCGCTCACGGCTGCTTCAAACGCGGGACCGCACGGGGGCATTCCCGCCACTCCCGCTTACCCCGCCGGTAATCGACCCGCGCACCAGGTTCGCGGCAGTGTGGTCGGCGCAAGGGGGAGACCACCGCATCCGCAGGAGGACACATGACCGCGTACGCGCTCGCACACCTCGCCCAGGGCGCGCCGAACGCCGACGTCCTGGAGTACATGGAGCGGATCCAGACGACGCTGGACCCGTTCGGCGGCCGGTTCCTCGTGCACGGGGCGACGGTGGAGGTCCGCGAGGGGACGTGGCCGGGCGCCCTGGTGGTGATCGGCTTCCCGGGCATCGCCGAGGCCCGCGCGTGGTACGACTCGCCCGCCTACCAGGACATCCTGCCGCTGCGGACCCGGCACCTCGCAGGCGACCTGCTCCTCGTCGACGGGGTGGCGCCGGGCTACGACCCGAAGAGCCTGGCGGACAAGCTCCGCCCGCAGATCGCG
The DNA here is from genome assembly GCF_002939475.1 of Streptomyces cinnamoneus. Taxonomy (NCBI): domain Bacteria; kingdom Bacillati; phylum Actinomycetota; class Actinomycetes; order Kitasatosporales; family Streptomycetaceae; genus Streptomyces; species Streptomyces cinnamoneus. Next base: position 4,345,242 of record NZ_PKFQ01000001.1, read on the forward strand.
GCGTGAGGCCTCGCCGGGCGCACGCTCCCGGCGCCCGGGTGCGCGGCCTGGCGGGCACCGGCCCCACGGGGCATCCATGGGGACGGGAGGTGAGAGGAAATGGTGCTTCTCGACCTGCAAGTCATGAAGCCGGGGGAGGGCGAAGAGGTGCTCCTGCACTTCGGAGCGAGCGTCGGCGCGAGCGAGCTCAGCTTGCTGCTCTGCCACGATCCGGAGGAACCGGAGTGACCGTGAGAGCGAGGGGGCACTCCGGGTGGGTGCCCCCGACCAGACCGCGGGCAGCGGTCACCACACCGCCGAGCTGTTGCCCGAAGCGATCGACTGCGTGTCGCCGCTCTCCACCCGCCGCGCAGCAGGACGTTGCCGCTCTCCACGCGCCGAGCAGCGGGAACAGAGGCCGGTGGCCTCCTTCGACGGCCGTGAGCAGGTGGCCGGGGCGAGTGCTTGATCAGATCTCGTGACAAAAACGCATCCGTGTTCTTCCATGTGCGTGATTGCCGATGCGGCAGTCGGCTGGGGCCGTTGTCCCCTCCCGGCCGTACCCGTCCCGTACAGGAAGTGATCGCATGCTGCGTGCGTTACGCACCCTCGGTCTCGCCGTTCTCGCGGCTGGCCTGACCCTCACCGCGACCCCGGCCGCGACAGCCGCCCCGGCCGCCGCCACCGCCCCCGCCCGGGAGCTCACGCCCGTCGGCGGCGGCACGGGGATCATCTTCCGGATGACCCCGACCCCGGAGGAGCGCCAGGGCTTCTACGTCTGCACCCTCACCGCCGTCGGCCGCGACAACGCCGGCAACCTGGTCGGTCTGACCAACGCCCACTGCTTCATCGACGAGAAGGGCAACAAGCTGGTCGGGGAGAAGGTCTACCGGGACACCTCTCCCGCCGGGACCGCGGCCGCCCCGGCCGACCTCAACGCCAGCCGCCCCGACCTGGAGACGGGCCCCATCGGCACCGTGACCTCCGTCAGCACGCCCAACAACCTGCTGAACGCCGGACCCAAGGGCCTCGACTTCGCGGTCATCAAGCTGGACGAGTCGAGAGTCGCCCCCACCGCCACCGTCGGCGGAGTGACCATCTCGTCGATCGGCGCCCCGCCCGCCAACGGCACCCGCATGTGCAAGCAGGGCCACCGGACGGGCCTGACCTGCGGCATCAAGCTGGGCACCCACGACATCTGGTTCACCCACCTCATCTGGACCAACGGCGGGGACTCCGGCTCCCCCGTGGTCAGCGGTCAGACGCTGGTCGGAAACGCCTGGGGCGCGCAGCACAGTTCGGCGATCCTCGACATCATCGCTGAGATGAACGCCAACGGCGGCGTCGGCGCGGGATTCCACCTGGCGACCTGAGCCGGCCGGGGCACCGCCCCGCCCCGCGCCTCGGGGCGGCCCCCGCCGGATGTCAGTACGCGGACACGACGTCAGCGCGTGCTGCGGGGCGCCCGGCCAAGTGATCCTGCGGCCTGGAGAGTCCAGCCTGGCGGCTTCGGCCTAGCGGCTTCGACCGGGCGCCTGATCGCGCGCATGCTCGGCGCTGTCGCCCGGCATGAAGCCGAGCACAAGGCAGAGCGCAAGGCCGAGCGCCAGCAGCGGCCGCGCCGCCAGGCCACGGAGGCGGGAAGGGTGGGCAGCGCTGAGCGGTTCTCTCCCGGCATCGGGGGCATCGAGATCCGCACCCACGGGAGACGCTCTGTGGGCGTTGACCAGGTGATGCCCCGGAGCCGGCACGGCCGTGCGGGGCGCCCCGGAGTTCAGTCCTGGGCGGGTGCGACGCCGACAGGGCAGCTGACGCCCGTCCCGCCGATCCCGCAGTAGCCCGCCGGGTTCTTGGCCAGGTACTGCTGGTGGTACGCCTCCGCGTGGAAGAAGGGGGGCGCGGGGGCGATCTCCGTGGTGATCGGGCCGTAGCCCGCCGACGTCAGCACCGGCTGGTACGCCGTGCGCGAGGACTCCGCCGCCGACTGCTGGGCGGGGGAGTGGGTGTAGATCGCCGAGCGGTACTGGGTGCCCACGTCGTTGCCCTGGCGGTTGCCCTGCGTGGGGTCGTGGGACTCCCAGAAGACCTTGAGGAGGGTCTCGTACGGCACCACCGAGGGGTCGAAGACGACGCGCACCACTTCGGCGTGGCCCGTCAGGCCACTGCACACCTCCTCGTAGGCCGGGTGCTGGGTGCCGCCGCCCTGGTAGCCGACGAGGGTCGTCCAGACGCCCTCGGTCTGCCAGAAGATGCGCTCCGCGCCCCAGAAGCAGCCCAGGCCGAAGTCGGCCACCGCCAGGCCCTCGGGATACGGGGGCGCCAGCGGGTTGCCGAGCACCGTGTGGCGCTCCTGGAGGGCGAACTGCGGGGCGGGGCGGCCCTTGAGGGGCCCCTCGGGGTTCTGCTGGCGGTTCGGGGACATCCGGCTCTCGCTCTCCTCGGCTCAGTGGTCCGTCGACAAGAACGTACGGCCGGGGCCGTGGATTCCGGCCCCGGCCGGGCGGTCAGCGGCGGGCGCCCGCGATCGCCGCGTCACGCACCTGGCAGAACGCCTCCGCCGGCTCGGGGGCGTACGCCCACGGCTCGGCCCCCACGTGGCCGTCCACCCGCCGGAACTGTTCCACGGCCTCCGCGTACCGCTCCTGCGTGGTCAGGATGAACGCCAGGAAGTGACGCGCCTCCGCCAGGCGGGGGTGGTCCGGCCGGCACGCCGCCACGTCCATCAGCGCGGCGTCGACCATGATCGTGAGGTCCACCGAGCGGTAGGCGACGTCCGGGGCGTCGTCGTCGAGGTGGTCGTGCCAGTGCAGCAGCGGCAGCAGCGTCATCAGGTGACCGGGCGGGGCCGTCCGCGCCGCACCCCACGCGAACTCGCGGACCAGCTCGTCGGAGCCGTGCCACCTCGGGTACCAGTACAGGAGCGCGGACCGGTGGGCCCCGAAGTGGTACGGGGCGCGGGCCGTCACCTCGGCCCACAGCTTCCGCATCTCCTCGTGCGGCGCGCCCAGGCCCTTGTACAGCGCGATCTGGGCGGCGTACGGGGTGGGGTCCTCGGGCGCGGCCAGCGACACCGCGCGGTCGAAGTCCTCCCGGGCCTCCGCCAGCATCCGGTGGAAGCCGGCGAACTGCTCGGCCGTGGTGTCCTTGGCCCAGGCCGCGCCGCGGATGTCCCAGGCCACCGTCACCTTCGCGGAGGCCTTGACGACCGCCGCGGCAGGGTCGCCGGGGCGCGCCGCCTCCCAGGCCCGGAGCCAGGCGTCGTCCTTGGCCGCCTCACCGGCGACGATCCCGACGAGGGCCGAGCGCCGCTCCCAGTCGGTGCCCGTGGCGGCGAGCGCCTGCGCGGCGGGCTGCCAGTCGCCCCGGGCGAGGGCCGCCACCACGGCGTCGGCCTCGGGGTCCGGGAAGGAACGTTCCGTGTTCTGCCGCTCCGGCGGCAGCCAGCCCTCGGCGGCCAGCTGGGCGGCGGACTGTGCCGCGCGCCGCTTCTGTCTGATCCAGAAGAAGGCGGGCACGGCGATGACGAGGAGGAGGGACAGCAGCATGCCTGAGGGTCATCCGATCGGTAATCGAGAGGGCGGGAGAGGAAGAGTGGAGACAAGTCAGAAGGCGGGGGCGGTGGTGCGCAGCAGCTCGCGCAGTGGTGCCGTGTCGGGGACGTCGTCGACGGCCTGCCGTACCGCCGCCGCCACCGCCTCGTCGGCCCGGACGCCCGTCGGCAGCAGCAGCCGGGCCGGCTCCGCCCAGGACGGCTGCCAGCGGGCCGCCGCCGTGTCGGCCAAGGTCAGTTCGGTGAGGTTGCACAGCCCGGAGTACAGCGCGGGGCGCAGGAACTCCCGCGCGGCCCGGCCCCGCGCCCGGGCGGCCTCCGGGGACTTGGGCAGGTGGCCGGCGACCTGCCACAGCAGGCCCGCGTCGACGGCGTCGAGGAACGCCGCGAGGTCCGCCGCGGGGGCCGGTCCGGGGGCCGGCGGCGCGGGGACGGGTGCCGATGTCCCGGCTCCCGCCGGGTCCGCCGCGTGAGCCGGCGGTGCGGGGGCGGCTGTCGGCGTCGGGGCCACCGCGTCGGTCGGTCGTGCCGGCACGGGCGCCGGAAACCCGGCCGTCGCGTCCGCCGTGATGACCGTCCCCGCCGCCGCCAGCGCCTCCCGTACCGGACGCGCCTCCTCCAGCGTCAGCGCGTACATGGTCCGGTGCGTCAGCTCCGGCCACTCCACCCGTTCCAGGGCCAGGGCCTCGGGGGTGAGGACGGCATCCTCAAGATCCGCCAGGACCCGCTCCACGTCGCGCAGCAGTGTGAGCGCGGGCCGCGCCGGCGCCGCTTCGCGGCCGTCGTCGGGCAACGCCTCGATCAGGCGGCACCGGTCGGCCAGCGGCGGGTGGGTGTCGTACGGGGACGGTTCCTCAGACGGGGGTTCGCTCCGCAACTCCGCCAGGTCCTCCTGGCGTTCCGGGGCCGTGAGCAGGTGTCGCAGGCCGCCGAAGACCTCGCCTCGCGGCGGGAGGAGGCCCGCCGGGACGCCCATCGTCGCGTAGCGGCTCATGTAGAAGTCGTGGGCCGCACCGAGGGCGGCGGTCTCGCGGAGCGCCGAGGCCGTGGCGTCGCGTCCGGCGATCCGCGCCGCCGTCCGGTCGGCGGCGAGTTCCTGCGCCCGGCCCGCCCCGTGGGTGGCCCGCAGGTAGAACCGGGCGTACGCGAGGAAGGGCCTGGCCATCGTCCGGTAGGTGAGCCCGGCCCTGCCGGTCTTCACCGGCTTGGCCTCGCGGCCCTTGGCGACCGCCTTGGCGGCGGCCCTCTCCTGGCGCGAGTGCTCCTTGTCGATCCGCTTCCGTTCTTGCTCCTGGAAGGCCTCCACGGTCCGCAGCACGCTGTCGCGGCCGCGGTGGGTGATGCCGGCGAGCCGGGTGTCGGTGTTGCCGTAGTGGGCGAGCTCATGGGCGAGCACGGCGTGCAGCTGCGGCTCGGTGAGCCCGGTCAGCAGCGGTACCCCGACGTAGAGCCGGCGGGGGCCGGGCAGCAGGCCGAGCAGGCGGGCGTCCTCGGAGACGCCCGCGTTCGCGTCCCCGGTGAGGAGGATCGTGTCGGGCGGCCGGGTGTCGGCCCGCTCGGCCAACGAGCGGACCGTACGCCACAGTTCGGGCTGTTCGGCGTCCGTGACGGGCAGTCCGGCGACGTCGGCGTGGCCCGGCCTGCCGAGCGTCAGGGTTCCCCGGACGACGGGGACGCCCAGCAGGACGGACAGGACGGTCAGCTTGACCGCGACCGCGGTCGGTGCCCAGGTCCAGGCCGCGACGTCGGCGCCGAGCAGCGCGCCGAGCACGGCCAGCGTGAGCAGATGGAATCCGGCCAGCAGGGCGAATGCCCGTAAGGCGCGCAGAGATGTGCCCACAGGGCAGAGTCCCCCACCTGAAGGGTCGGCGAAGCAACAGCTAGGGGATCATATGTGCGATTGGGGTGCAGGTGGGTGGAATTTCGCCGGGCGCCGAACCGCGCGCGCCGAACCGCGCGCGCCGAACCGCGCGCGCCGAACCGGGCGCCGAACCGGGCGCCGAACCCCGCCGGGGGCCGACCTCCGCCCTTGTCCCCCGATCACACCGGGGCCGGCCCCCTGCGCCTCCCCACCGTCCGCTACGCGGAGTGCCGCCCCGCCTCGAAGCCCGCCACCGCGATCGCCCGGTACGCGGCGTACGCGGCCACCGGGTCCTGCTCGTACGTCCACGGGAGCGCCCCGATGTGGCCGTCGATCTTCCGGAACTGCTCCAGGGCCTCCCCGTGGCGGTCGGCGCGGACCAGGAACCAGGCCAGGAGGTGGCGGACGTGCGGCAGCACCGGGTGGTCCTCCGGGGCATGGTTCACCGCGTACTGGGCGGCCTCGACCGCGTCGCGGATCACCGCGCTCTGGAACAGGCTCCGCACCAGCTGCACGTCCGGCAGGTGGTCGAAGACCGCGAACAGCGGCAGAGCGGGCAGCAGGCTGCCCTGCGGCGCGCTCGCCGCGGCGGCCCGCGCGAAGGACTCGGCGCGCTCCCGGGAGCCGTGCCACTTCGCGCTCCAGTAGCGCAGCGCCGACAGGTGCGCGCCCATGTGGTGCGGGGCGCGGGCCGTGACCGTCTCCCACAGGGACTGGAACTCCGCCTCGCTCGCGCCCAGGCCCCGGGCCACGCCCAGCTCGACGATCGCCGGGACGGGATCGCCCGGCGCCAGCAGGGCCGCCTCGGCGCGGACCGAGCGGGCCTCCTCAAGGATCATGCGGTAGTCCTGCGACGACGGGTCGCGCATGGCCTGCTGGACCAGGAACTCGGCCTGCACCGCCGCGCCGCCCGGGTCCTTCGGGGCCACCACGCGCCAGTGGCGCAGCCACATGCCGCCCGTGCCCGGCGCCTCGGCGAGCTCGGCGGCCGCGGCGCCCGCCAGGGTCTGCACCCGCTGCCAGCGCAGCTCGGCGGCGGTGGTCGCGTCCGTGCGGGCCAGCAGGTCGGCGGCGGGCTTCCAGTCCTGGGTGCGGCGGGCCTCCTCCACGGCCGTCAGCAGCTCCGGGTCCGGGCCGGGCAGCCGTACGTCCAGCCGCTCGGGCGGTGCGAAGCCGTACGCGCCCGCCGGGTCGACGGCCGGGCCGGCGCCCCGCAGCGCGTCCTCCCCGGCGCGCCTGCGGCGCAGGGCGGGCACCACCACGAACCCGCACACGACGACGAGTGCCAGCAGGATGATCAGAAACTCCATGCGTTGTCCTGAAACCAGAGAGGGATGAGAAACGGCGACATAGACGGACAGGGACGACCAGCCGGACAGCGGCGGAATCGTTCATCTGCCTGTGACAAGTGAACAGGAGTGTTCCGTCGAACGGCGACTACCCTCGGGACAATGAGCGACCAGCACAGCTTCGAAACCCTCGCGATCCACGCCGGGCAGGACCCGGACCCGCTGACCGGGGCCGTCGTACCGCCCATCTACCAAGTCTCCACCTACAAGCAGGACGGCGTCGGCGGCCTGCGCGGCGGCTACGAGTACAGCCGCAGCGCCAACCCCACCCGTACCGCCCTGGAAGAGAACCTGGCGGCCCTGGAGGGCGGTGCCCGCGGCCTCGCCTTCGCGTCCGGCCTCGCCGCCGAGGACTGCCTGCTGCGCACCCTGCTGGCCCCCGGCGACCACGTCGTCATCCCGAACGACGCCTACGGCGGCACCTTCCGGCTCTTCGCCAAGGTCGTGGCGCGCTGGGGCGTGGAGTGGTCGGTCGCCGACACCTCCGACCCGGCCGCGGTCCGCGCGGCGATCCGTCCGCAGACCAAGGCGATCTGGGTCGAGACGCCGTCCAACCCGCTGCTCGGCATCACCGACATCGCCGCCCTCGCCGGCATCGCCCACGAGGCCGGCGTGAAGCTGGTCGTGGACAACACCTTCGCCAGCCCCTACCTCCAGCAGCCGCTGGCGCTGGGCGCCGACGTCGTCGTGCACTCCACCACCAAGTACATGGGCGGTCACTCCGACGTCGTCGGCGGCGCGCTCGTGACGGCGGACGCCGGCCTCGCCGAGGAACTGGCCTTCCACCAGAACGCGATGGGTGCCATCGCCGGCCCCTTCGACTCCTGGCTGACCCTGCGCGGCATCAAGACCCTCGCCGTGCGCATGGACCGGCACAGCGCCAACGCCGAGCGCATCGCCGAGCTGCTGGTCGCGCACCCGAAGGTGACCCAGGTCTTCTACCCCGGCCTGCCCGGCCACGCCCTGCACGAGGTCGCGGCGAAGCAGATGCGCGCCTTCGGCGGCATGGTCTCCTTCCGGGTCGAGGGCGGTGAGGAGGCGGCGGTCGAGCTCTGCAACCGCACCGAGCTGTTCACCCTGGGCGAGTCCCTGGGCGGCGTGGAGTCGCTCATCGAGCACCCGGGCCGGATGACGCACGCCTCCGTGGCCGGTTCGGCGCTGGAGGTCCCCGCGGACCTGGTGCGCCTGTCGGTCGGCATCGAGTCGGCGGACGACCTGATCGCCGACCTGACCCAGGCACTGGGCTGACGGCTGACCGGTACGGGCAGCGGGCCGGCCCGCGAGGGCACCGGGCCGGCCTGTGGAGCACCGAGCCGGGCCCCGGCGCCGTGTCCGGCGCCCGGGGCCACCGTGGGAGCCGGCCGTCCCCCCGCTGCGGGATCGTTTCACCACCCCCGCAGCGGTGGCGTGCGCTCGGCCGGCCGGGCTGCCCACGGCTCCGCGACGGCGGCCCACACGCAGAACGCCACCACCACCGCCACCAGCAGCGCCCACCCCACGGCCCGTACGGCCCGGCGGCGGCGCAGCAGACGGCGGCCCTCCTCGGCGGCCCGCCGGACCACGTCCGGCGGGAGCGCCGGATGACGGCCCTCCAGCATCCGGCGGACCTCGTCCTCCTTGCGGTCGTGGCCGCTCATGGCACCGGCGGCGTACGCCGCCCGCGCATCGTTGCCACCGCCCGCGCGCAGACGGCCCGTACGCGCTCCTCCGACAGGCCCAGCGCCGCTGCCGCCTGCTCCTCGGCCACGCCCTCGTGGAGCCGCAGCACGAGCACCAGACGTTCCTGGGGCGTGAGCCGGTCCAGCAGCCCGCCGCGGGCGCGGCGATGGCGCCGCGCGGTGCGTGCGTAGCGGGCCGCGAGCTCCTGACGGGCCAGGTCGTAGGGGTCCTCGCCGCGCAGGCGGTCCCACGCGGCGTACGTCCGCGCCAGTGCGGCGGTCAGCAGGCGCTCGGCGGCCTCGGGCCGTCCGGCGGGCTCACCGGTCAGCAGCAGCGCGGCGTGCAGGAGCCGGCCGCCCGCGCCCGCGGCGAACGCCTCGAACTCCCGGGCGCGCACCCGCTCGCGCTCCGCCCGCCGCTCGCGCACCGCCCCCTCCGTTCCCCCTGCGGGACAAGGCGGTTCCAGGACAAGGCAGCCGGGCGGGCCGGGTCAAGAGGTCGGCGGCACCTGGGGCAGCGCGGTGTGGATGCCGGAGAGGGCGGCGTTGAAGCGGGTGAGCAGGGCGCAGAAGGCGTCGCGGTCGTCCTCCGACCAGCCGGCCGTGCACAGCGCCATGAGCTCGCGCCGGGAGGCGCGCACCTCCTCCAGGCGGGCCTTGCCGCGCGGCGAGAGCTGCAGGACGACGGCGCGGCCGTCCTCCGGGTGCGAGGTGCGCTTGACCAGGCCGGTGTCGACCAGGGGCGCCACCTGGCGGGTGACGGTCGAGGAGTCGATTCCCATGCCCGCGGCGAGGGCCTTGACCCCCATCGGGCCTTCCTGGTCGAGGCGGTTGAGCAGGAGGTAGGCGGCGCGGTCCATGGAGTTGTGGACCCGGCCGACGCCGCCGAGCCGGGTCTGCTCGGCGCGGCGGGCGAAGACGGCCACCTGGTGCTGGAGGGCGTCGAGGACACCGGGGGCGAGGTCGGTCGTCATGTCCTGAGAGGTGGGCATGGCCTGGGGCTCACTTCGGTACGGCGGGCAGGGAGACGGGCTGGAATTGCTGAGAATGGGGGACAGAGTACGCGGCTCGGCCCCCGCTCGTACCGGGGCTTCGCAAACCGGTCGGTATGCGGGGGTGGCAGGGGGTCTCAGGGGGTCCCGCGCGACGCCCCGCCCGGTGGCTGCCGGGGGCACGCCCGGCGGCGTGCCCGCCCGGTCCGGGGGCCGGGCAGCATACTGGGCACCATGGCTGCGCGAGTTGGTGACGAGGACGTCCCCGGAACGTCCCCCCTGCCCCCGATACCTCCCCTGTCCCCGGCGGCTTCGGCCCCGGTCACGCTCGACGACGTGCGCGAGGCACAGAAGATGCTCTCGGGGGTGGCCCGGACGACCGTCATGGAGAGCAGCCGCACCCTGTCCGCGCTGGCCGGCACCCCCGTCCACCTCAAGTGCGAGAACCTCCAGCGCACCGGGTCCTTCAAGGTGCGCGGCGCCTACGTGCGCATCGCGGGGCTGACGGAGGCCGAGCGCGCGGCGGGCGTCGTCGCCGCCAGCGCCGGCAACCACGCGCAGGGCGTGGCGCTGGCCGCGTCTTTGCTGGGCGTGCGGTCCACGGTGTTCATGCCCGAGGGCGCGCCGCTGCCGAAGGTCGCGGCCACCCGTGAGTACGGGGCCGAAGTGCGGCTGCACGGCGAGGTCGTGGACGAGACGCTGCGCGCCGCGAAGGACTGGGCCGAGCGGACGGGCGCCGTCTTCATCCACCCCTTCGACCACCCGGACATCATCGCCGGCCAGGGCACGGTGGGCCTGGAGATCCTGGAGCAGTGCCCCGAGGTGCGCACCATCGTGGTGGGCATCGGCGGCGGTGGGCTGGCGGCCGGCATCGCGGTGGCGGTCAAGGCGCTGCGGCCGGACGTGCGGATCGTGGGCGTGCAGGCGGCCGGTGCCGCCGCGTACCCGCCCTCGCTGCGGGCGGGGCACCCGGTGTCGATCCCGGCGCCGGCGACGATGGCGGACGGCATCAAGGTGGGCCGCCCCGGCGACGTGCCGTTCCGCATCATCGGCGACCTGGTCGACGAGGTCCGTACGGTCTCCGAGGACGAGCTCTCCAGCGCGCTGCTGCTGTGCCTGGAGCGGGCGAAGCTGGTCGTCGAACCCGCCGGGGCGAGCCCCGTGGCGGCGCTGCTGGCCGCCCCCGGCTCGTTCGAGGGGCCGGTCGTGGCGGTGCTGTCGGGCGGCAACGTGGACCCGCTGCTGATGCAGCGCGTGCTGCGGCACGGCATGGCGGCCGCGGGTCGCTACCTCTCCCTGCGGCTGCGGCTGACGGACCGTCCGGGCGCGCTGGCGGCGCTCCTGGAGGTGCTGTCGGCGGTCGACGCCAACGTGCTGGACATCAGCCACGTCCGCACCGACCCCCGGCTCGGGCTCACCGAGGCGGAGGTGGAGCTGCACCTGGAGACGATGGGGCCGGAGCACTGTGCGGAGGTGGGGGCGGCGCTGCGGGAGGCTGGTTATCTGGTGATGCCGTGAGGGGATGACGGCGGCGGAGCCGAATGCGGCTCCGGGAGATGCCGCTGGCCACCGGAGAATCGAGGCCCATATCCGGTGGCTTTCATTCACGGGGCGGGATGTCCCCGGTGAACGTAAAATCGTGTATTACGTCACCTCAATGGGGAGAACATCCATGCCAGGCGCTATATACGCCGAAGGCCTGGTCAAGACCTTCGGCGACGTCACGGCTCTGGACGGCGTTGATCTCGACGTTCCGGAAGGAACCGTTCTAGGACTTCTCGGCCCCAACGGAGCGGGCAAGACCACCGCCGTGCGGGTGCTCACCACCCTCATCAAGCCCGACCGCGGCAGAGCCGTGGTCGCGGGCATCGACGTACTGAAAAAACCCAACGAAGTCCGCCACGCCATCGGCCTGTCGGGGCAATTCGCCGCGGTGGACGAATACCTGACGGGCCGTGAGAACCTGCGCATGGTCGGCCGGCTCTACCAGATGGGCGCGCGCGAGGCGAAGGCGCGGGCGGCCGAGCTGCTGGAGCGCTTCCACCTCGCCGACGCCGCGGACCGCCCCGCCAAGACCTACTCCGGCGGCATGCGCCGGCGCCTCGACCTCGCCGCCGCCCTGGTCGTCAGCCCACCCGTGATGTTCATGGACGAGCCCACCACGGGTCTGGACCCCCGCAACCGCCAGCAGCTGTGGGAGGTCATCCAGGAGCTGGTCGCGGGCGGGACGACCCTGCTGCTCACCACCCAGTACCTGGAGGAGGCCGATCACCTCGCCCACGACATCTGCGTGATCGACCACGGCAGGGTCATCGCCCGCGGCACCTCCGACCAGCTCAAGGCGCGCACCGGCGGGGAGCGCGTCGAGCTCGTCGTGCACGAGCGCGAGCGCATCCCCGACGCGGTCGAGGTCGTGCGGGCGTTCGGCAAGGGCGAGACCACCGTCGAACAGCACACCCGCAAGGTCGTGGTGCCGGTCTCCGGCGGTGCCAGGCTGCTCGCCGAGGTCATCCGGGAACTCGACGTCCGCGGCATCGAGATCGACGACATCGGGCTGCGCCGCCCGACGCTGGACGACGTGTTCATCTCGCTCACCGGGCACGTCGCCGAGGCCGCGGCCGTGGGGGGCGAGGAGAGGGAAGGAGCCCTGTCATGACCGCGGTCGGCGACGGCCTGTCCCGGCGTCCCGTGCCGCGCGCACGCGGCGGCGCCGTCCAGTCCGTGCGGGACTCCCTGGTGGTGGCCCAGCGCAACCTGATCCGCATGATGCGCATCCCCGAGGTGGTGATCTTCGGGTTGGTGCAGCCGATCATGTTCGTGGTGCTGTTCAGCTACGTCTTCGGCGGCTCGATCGCCGTGGGCGGCAGCACGGACCCGAGCACGTACCGGCAGTTCCTGATGGCCGGCATCTTCGCGCAGACCGTCACCTTCGCCACGGCCGGCGCGGGCGCGGGCATCGCCGACGACATGCACAAGGGCCTGATCGACCGCTTCCGCTCCCTGCCCATGGCGCGCGGGGCGGTCTTGACCGGCCGCACCCTCGCGGACCTGGTACAGACCGCGTTGACGCTGGTGGTGCTGGCGATCGTCGCCGTGATCGTCGGCTGGCGGGTGCACAACGGCATCCCGAAGGCCCTGGCCGGCTTCGCCCTGCTGCTCCTGCTGGGCTACGCCTTCTCGTGGATCGGCGCCCTGATCGGGCTGTCGGTGCGCACACCGGAGGCGGCCACCTCGGGCGGCCTGATCTGGCTCTTCCCGCTGACCTTCATCTCCAACGCGTTCGTGCCCGCCGACAACATGCCCACGGTCCTGCGCCACATCGCCGAGTGGAACCCCTTCAGCGCCACGGTGCAGGCGGCCCGGCAGCTCTTCGGCAACCTGCCGCCGGGTTATCCGGTGCCGTCGGCGTGGCCCATGCAGCACCCGGTGTGGGCGTCGCTGATCTGGTCCGTGGTGATCGTCTTGGTGTTCCGGTCGCTGTCGGTGCGCAAGTACCGCTCGGCGACGGCCTGAGCCCCTGACGTGCGAGAGCCCCGGACCGATGCGGTCCGGGGCTCAGGCGTGCGCTGCGGCGCGTCGACGGGCGTCAGCCGGTGTAGGGCTTGGCGTCCAGGATGCGCACCTTGGCCTTGCGGCCGTTGGGCAGCTCGTACTCGGCGTCCTCGCCGATCTTCTTGCCGTTGACACCGGAGCCCAGCGGGGACTGGGGGGAGTACGTCTCGATGTCCGAGCTGGCGTACTCGCGTGAGGCGAGCAGGAAGCCGAGCGTGTCGTCCGGGTCGCCGTCGAAGGCGATGGTGACGACCATGCCCGGGGCGACCACGCCGTCGGCGGCGGGAGCCTCGCCGACCTTGGCGGACTCCAGCAGCTGCGTCAGCTGGCGCACGCGGAGCTCCTGCTTGCCCTGCTCCTCCTTGGCCGCGTGGTAACCGCCGTTCTCTCGCAGGTCACCTTCCTCGCGGGCCGCCGCGATCTTCGCCGCGATCTCGGTGCGAGCGGGACCAGACAGGTACTCCAGCTCGGCCTTGAGCTGGTCGTACGCCTCCTGAGTCAGCCAGGTGACGTTGTCGCTGGTCTGGGTCACAGGTGCTCCTCGTCGGTACTGGGGGAATGCTGGGGATACATCGCGATAACAAATGAACGCCCTACTGAGAAGGGTGCACCTTCCAAGCGGGGCGAAACCACGAGCCTAACAATTACGTCCGTAAAGGGGGAAGAAGTAAAGGGTGGAAACCACGTAAGTTCCGCGTCAGTGCAGGTCACAGTGGTGTGACGACTGCGTCAGGACGCGCCCGCGGCCTGCCGGGCCCCCTCGCGGAGCCCTTCCCGTCTCAGTGGCCGGACGGGGCGTCGCGGCAGCCCTCCAGCTCCGTGGCGAACGCCCTGGCGGTCGTGCGAAGCGTGACCAGCTCGGTGAAATGGCTCTCACGGCGGTCGAGGGTGACGTCCTTGCGGGCCACCTCGGAGCCGTCCTCACCCAGCGAGCGCAGCGTGCACACGCCGACCGAATCCTTGCTCTTGCGGATCTCCAGCACCACCTGGACCGTGTCGTCCGACATCGTCTTGCGACGCACCAGCTCGGCGGAGATGTCCGACTTGGTGATGTAATGCACACCCGCCCAGCCGACGAAGCCGAGCAGCACGGCGAGCAGCACCCCGCCGACGATCTTCAGCTTGCGGTCGGCCCGCTCGTCCGCCGAGCGGCCGTAGCGGCCTTCGGGCAGCGTCTGCGGCTCCGCAGCCATGGTCGTTCCTCCTGCTCGGGCCGGGGGCGGCCGGTCGGGTTCCGCTTTCGGGACACGGAATGAATCGGCGCCCGCTTCGGTCACTATAGGAGTCGTCTGACATGACCAGTGACTGAGGATCGAGCCTTGACTGAGCAGCTGCGAATGATGGCCGTTCACGCCCACCCCGACGATGAGTCGAGCAAGGGCGCGGCCACGATGGCCAAGTACGTGTCCGAGGGGGTGGACGTGCTGGTCGCCACCTGCACGGGTGGTGAGCGTGGCTCCATCCTCAACCCCAAGCTCCAGGGTGACCCCTACATCGAGGAGCACATCCACGAGGTCCGCGCCAAGGAGATGGCCGAGGCCCGCGACATCCTGGGCGTCAAGCAGGAGTGGCTGGGCTTCGTCGACTCCGGCCTGCCCGAGGGCGACCCGCTGCCGCCGCTGCCGGACGGCTGCTTCGCGCTCCAGGACGTGGACGAGGCGGCGGGGGAGCTGGTGAAGCTGATCCGCGAGTTCCGGCCGCACGTGATCACCACGTACGACGAGAACGGCGGCTACCCCCACCCGGACCACATCATGACCCACAAGGTCTCGATGGTGGCCTTCGAGGCCGCCGGCGACCCGGAGCGCTACCCCGACGCCGGCGAGCCCTGGCAGCCCCTGAAGCTCTACTACAACCAGGGCTTCAACCGCCCGCGCACCCAGGCGCTGCACGAGGCCCTGCTGGAGCGCGGCATGGAGTCCCCGTACGGGGAGTGGCTGGAGCGCTGGCACACCATGGGCCGCGAGCGCACCCTGACCACCTATGTGCCCTGCGGTGAATTCTTCGAGATCCGCGACAAGGCGCTGATCGCCCACGCCACCCAGATCGACCCCGACGGCGGCTGGTTCCGGGTGCCGCTGGACCTCCAGCGCGAGGTCTGGCCCACCGAGGAGTACGAGCTGGCGAAGTCCCTCGTCGACACTTCCCTCCCCGAGGACGACCTCTTCGCGGGCATCCGCAACAATTGACCCCATGATGAGCGCGTCCGCTACCCTCGCCGCCCTGCCGCTCGCCGCCGCTGACCTGGACAAGGACAAGGTCACTCCCGGCGTGCTCGGCTTCATCGTCTTCGCCGTGATCGGCGGAGCCGTCTGGCTGCTCATGAAGAGCATGAACAAGCACATGAAGCGCGTGGACTTCGTGGAGGCCCCGGAGCCGGGCGCCCCCGGCGAGGGCGCGGCCGACAAGTAACCGCACCAGGGGGCTCGCCCCCCACTTCGGGCAAGGGGCGGGTCAGGGGCTCGTCCCGGCGCCGCCGTGGTGAAGGATGGGCCCATGCCCAACCGCCTGGCCCACGAGACGTCCCCCTATCTCCTCCAGCACGCCGACAACCCCGTCGACTGGTGGCCGTGGGTCCCCGCCGCCTTCGACGAGGCGCGGCGGCGGGGTGTGCCCGTGCTGCTCAGCGTGGGCTACTCCAGCTGTCACTGGTGTCACGTGATGGCGCACGAGTCCTTCGAGGACGCGCCGACCGCCGCCTACCTCAACGAGCACTTCGTCGCGGTCAAGGTCGACCGCGAGGAGCGGCCCGACATCGACGCGGTCTACATGGAAGCCGTCCAGGCCGCCACCGGCCAGGGCGGCTGGCCCATGACCGTCTTCCTCACGCCCGACGCCGAGCCCTTCTACTTCGGCACCTATTTCCCGCCCGAGCCCCGGCACGGCATGCCCTCCTTCCGGCAGGTGCTGGAGGGGGTCGGCGCCGCCTGGAACGACCGGCGCGACGAGGTGGGCCAGGTCGCCCGGCGCATCGTGCGGGACCTGTCCGAGCGCACCCTCGCCGTCGACACCACCCGGGCGCCGGGCGCGGAGGACCTGCACGCCGCGCTCCTGGGCCTGACCCGCGACTTCGACGCGGTGCGGGGCGGCTTCGGCGGGGCGCCCAAGTTCCCGCCGGCCATGACGGTGGAGTTCCTGCTGCGCCACCACGTGCGCACCGGCTCGGAGGCCGCCCTGGAGATGGCGTCCGCCACCTGCGAGGCCATGGCGCGGGGCGGCATCTACGACCAGCTCGGCGGCGGCTTCGCCCGCTACTCGGTGGACGCCTCCTGGGTGGTGCCGCACTTCGAGAAGATGCTCTACGACAACGCCCTGCTGTGCCGGGCCTACGCCCACCTGTGGCGGGCCACCGGCTCGGAGCTCGCCCGCCGGGTGGCCCTGGAGACCGCCGACTTCATGGTGCGCGAACTGCGCACGGCGCAGGGCGGCTTCGCCTCCGCGCTGGACGCCGACAGCGACGACGGCAGCGGCCGGCACGTCGAGGGCGCCCACTACGTCTGGACGCCCGCTCAGCTGCGCGAGGTGCTGGGCGAGGAGGACGCGCTGCTGGCGGCCGAGTACTTCGGCGTCACCCAGGAGGGGACCTTCGAGGAGGGCGCCTCCGTGCTGCGGCTGCCGGACACCGACCGGCTGTGGGACGCGGCCAAGCTCGCCTCCGTACGGGCGCGGCTGCTGGCGGCGCGCGACCGGCGGCCGCGCCCGGGCCGGGACGACAAGGTGGTGGCGGCCTGGAACGGGCTGGCCGTGGCCGCGCTGGCCGAGACGGGTGCCTTCTTCGACCGTCCGGACCTGGTGCAGGCCGCCACGGACGCCGCCGACCTGATCGTCCGCACCCACATGGACTGGCACGCGCGGCTCTTCCGCACCTCGCTGGACGGCGTGGCGGGCGATCACGCGGGCGTGCTGGAGGACTACGCGGACGTCGCGGAGGGCTTCCTCGCCCTGTCGTCGGTCACCGGGGAGGGGGTCTGGGTCGACTTCGCGGGGCTGCTGCTGGACACCGTGCTGGTCCACTTCACCGCGCCCGACGGGGCGCTGTACGACACCGCGGACGACGCCGAGCCCCTCATCCGCCGGCCCCAGGACCCCACCGACAACGCCGCCCCCTCCGGCTGGACGGCCGCCGCGGGCGCCCTCCTCGCGTACGCCGCCCGCACCGGCAGCGGTGCGCACCGGGAGGCCGCCGAGAAGGCGCTGGGCGTCGTGCGGACGCTGGGACCGAAGGCGCCGCGCTTCGTCAGCTGGGGGCTGGCGGTGGCCGAGGCGCTGCTGGACGGGCCGCGCGAGGTCGCGGTCGTGGGGCCCGGTGACCACCCCGCCACCCGCGAGCTGCACCGCACGGCCCTGCTGTCCACCGCGCCCGGGCTGGCCGTCGCCGTGGGCGACCCGGGATCCGAGGAGGTGCCGCTGCTGTCCGGCCGGACGCTGCTCGACGGCCGTCCGGCCGCCTATGTCTGCCGGCACTTCACCTGCGACGCCCCGACGGCCGACCCGGAGGTCCTCGCCGCGCGGCTGGGCGGCTCCGGTTCCGGCGGCCCGGTCGGCTGACGGCCGGGGAGGTCAGAGGGTCAGGCCGCGGCCCAGCACGTCCAGGGTGCGGTCGATGAGGGCGACGACGTCCTCGGTCTGGCCCTGCTCGACCCAGTACATCATCGCCTCCTGCATCGAGGCGAGGACCGCGGTGATGACGATGCGCAGTTCGAGGTCGTCGGCGTCGCGGCCGGTGCGCTCGGCCAGGACCTTGCAGAG
The DNA here is from genome assembly GCF_002939475.1 of Streptomyces cinnamoneus. Taxonomy (NCBI): domain Bacteria; kingdom Bacillati; phylum Actinomycetota; class Actinomycetes; order Kitasatosporales; family Streptomycetaceae; genus Streptomyces; species Streptomyces cinnamoneus. Next base: position 4,362,932 of record NZ_PKFQ01000001.1, read on the forward strand.
CATGCGGGCGGACTCGCCCATGCCCTCGGCCGACCGGCCGCGCAGCGCGGGCACGTCGCGGACGAGCCGGGTGCGCTCGCGCAGCTCGACGAGGTCGTGCTCGATGATCTGCCGCATCGAGTCGAGGACGCCCTGCCGGATGGCCTCGACCGGCGACTCCTGCGCGGGGCGGGCACGGATCGCGGCTTCCAGCACCGGGTCGTACTCGTCCGTGAGCACGATGTCCTCCTTGGTGGGGAAGTAGCGGAAGACGGTGCTGGGGGAGACGTCGGCGGCCTCGGCGATCCGGTCGACGGAGGTGCTGTCGTAGCCGTGCTCCGCGAAGAGCCGGTAGGCGGCGCGGCGGATCGCCTGACGGGTCTGGATCTTCTTCCGCTCGCGCAGCCCGAGTCTGGAACCGGGCTGTGCGGTGGGGGACGTCTGTGCTGAGGCCATGGTCAACATTGTCGGGCATCGGCCTTTTCGCCCACCACCTCCTGGTCGGCGGTCGCTCCCCCGCCGAGCACCGCACGGGTGGGGGACGGGACGGGTGCCCACGGGCGCATCTCCGAGGACATCACTGTCACATGACAGCAACCCCCGGAAATGATGGGGTATCAGATGTGGGGGCCGGGGGTTCCTTAACGGGGTGCTGATTGTCAGTGGGGTGTGTGACCCTGTGTGCAGGGCAGGGGACCGGTCAGTGAGATCGGAAGGGGTGGGTCATGACCGTCATGGCTGTGTTGCTGGCCGCGGTGATGTGCGTGGGCGGGTACGTCCTCGCGGGGGAGGCGGCCGTGGTCGCCCTGGTGCTGGCGGCCGTCGGCTCGCTGGCATGGCGAGTGGCCGTGGCCTCCAGGCCACGGCCACTGCGTGGGGGCGCCCGCCGGCGCTCCCCGGGCGATGCCGCGTCAGGCGTGCGAATAGGCCACCAGCGAGATGCCCACGTAGTGCGCGATGAAGGCGGCCAGCGTGAAGGAGTGGAACACCTCATGGAAGCCGAACCACCGCGGTGACGGGTTGGGGCGCTTGACCCCGTAGATCACGCCGCCCGCGCTGTAGAGCAGGCCACCGACGATCACCAGGACCAGGACGGCGATTCCGCCCCTGTGCAGGAAGTCCGGCAGGAAGAAGACGGCGGCCCAGCCCATGGCGATGTAGCAGGGGAGGTAGAGCCAGCGCGGCGCGCCGACCCAGAAGACCCGGAAGGCGATGCCGGCCGTGGCGGCCGCCCAGACCGCCCACAGCAGCGCCTGCCCCCTGCCGCCGGGGACCAGCAGCATGGTCAGCGGGGTGTACGTGCCCGCGATGATCAGGAAGATGTTCGCGTGGTCCAGCCGGCGCAGCACGGCCGTCGTCCGGGGGCTCCAGTCCCCGCGGTGGTAGAGCGCGCTGATGCCGAAGAGCAGGCAGGCGGTCAGGACGTAGACCGCGCAGGCGATCCGCCCGCGGGTGCTGTCGGCCAGGGCTGTGAGGAAGACGCCGGCGATCAGCACGGCGGGGAACATCCCCGCGTGCAGCCAGCCGCGCAGCCGCGGCTTGACCGGCGGCGGCGCGGGGACTGCTACGGCGTCGAGGGCTGCTGTGGGCGCAGGAGTCATGGGCGCCATGCTACCTACGGCACCGTAGGTTACGGGCTGGTATCACGTGGTGATGGTCACGGGGGTGCCCCCTGGACAGATCGGATGAGTAGTCGGATGATCAAATGAGTGCGGGCGGCACCGGATGAGCGGTCACGAAGCGTCTGGGTCGCAGCCCCCAAGGGGCATACATGTGCAGAGACGGACCTTGTGGACATAGCGGGGTCCGTTCCACCCTCAACCATCTGACGCCGGGCACAGCGGGTCCCGGCGGAACGGAGCGATCGTGGCGCGCACCAGTGCGGCTCCCACCACCCCCACCCATCACCAGGAGCTGATCTCCTGGGTCGACGAGATCGCCGCCCTCACTCAGCCGGACCAAGTGGTCTGGTGCGACGGATCCGAGGCCGAGTACGAGCGCCTGTGCGAGGAGCTCGTGGCCAAGGGCACGTTCAAGAAGCTCGACCCGGTCAAGCGCCCCAACTCCTACTACGCCGCCTCCGACCCCACCGACGTGGCGCGCGTCGAGGACCGCACCTTCATCTGTTCCGAGAAGGAGGAGGACGCCGGTCCCACCAACCGCTGGAAGGCCCCCGCCGAGATGCGGGAGGTCTTCACCGGCGACAAGGGCCTCTTCCGCGGCTCCATGCGCGGCCGCACCATGTACGTCGTGCCGTTCTGCATGGGCCCCCTCGGCTCGCCGCTGTCGGCCATCGGCGTCGAGATCACCGACTCCGCCTACGTCGCGGTCTCCATGCGGACGATGACGCGCATGGGCCAGCCCGTCCTCGACGAGCTCGGCACCGACGGCTTCTTCGTCAAGGCCGTCCACACCCTCGGCGCCCCCCTGGCGAAGGGCGAGGCCGACGTGCCGTGGCCCTGCAACTCCACCAAGTACATCTCCCACTTCCCCGAGGACCGGGAGATCTGGTCCTACGGCTCCGGCTACGGCGGCAACGCCCTCCTGGGCAAGAAGTGCTACGCCCTGCGCATCGCCTCCGTCATGGCGCGCGACGAGGGCTGGCTGGCCGAGCACATGCTCATCCTCAAGCTGACCCCGCCGCAGGGCGAGGCCAAGTACGTCGCCGCCGCCTTCCCCTCCGCCTGCGGCAAGACCAACCTCGCCATGCTGGAGCCCACCGTCTCCGGCTGGACCGTGGAGACCATCGGCGACGACATCGCCTGGATGCGCTTCGGCGAGGACGGCCGCCTCTACGCCATCAACCCCGAGGCGGGCTTCTTCGGCGTCGCCCCCGGGACCGGCGAGAACACCAACGCCAACGCCATGAAGACCCTCTGGGGCAACGCCGTCTTCACCAACGTCGCCCTCACGGACGACGAGGACGTGTGGTGGGAGGGCATGACCGACGAGCAGCCCGCTCACCTGACGGACTGGAAGGGCAACGACTGGACCCCGGCCTCGGGGACCCCGGCCGCCCACCCCAACGCCCGCTTCACCGTGCCCGCCTCGCAGTGCCCGATCATCGCGCCCGAGTGGGAGGACCCCAAGGGCGTGCCGATCTCGGCGATCCTCTTCGGCGGCCGCCGCGCCTCGGCCGTGCCGCTGGTGACCGAGTCCTTCACCTGGCAGCACGGCGTCTTCCTCGGTGCCAACGTCGCCTCCGAGAAGACCGCCGCCGCCGAGGGCAAGGTCGGCGAGCTGCGCCGCGACCCGTTCGCCATGCTGCCGTTCTGCGGCTACAACATGGGCGACTACATGGGCCACTGGGTCAAGGTGGGGCAGGACAAGGACCAGTCCAAGCTGCCGAAGATCTACTACGTCAACTGGTTCCGCAAGGACGCCGACGGCCGTTTCGTCTGGCCGGGGTTCGGCGAGAACAGCCGCGTCCTGAAGTGGATCGTCGAGCGCCTCGACGGCAAGGCGGAGGGCGTCGAGACGCCCATCGGCGTCCTGCCGACGAAGCAGGCTCTCGACCTCGACGGCCTCGACCTCGCCGACGCCGACCTCGACCTGCTGCTCACGGTCGACAAGGACGTCTGGCGCGAGGAGGCGGCGCTCGTGCCCGAGCACCTCAACACCTTCGGCGACCACACCCCGAAGGAGCTGTGGGACGAGTACCGCGCGCTCGTCCAGCGCCTGGGCTGAGCCCCGCCGGCGGGTGACGGCGCCCGAGGACCCGGCCCGGACGAGATCCGGACCGGGCCCTCGGGCCGTCCTCGTGCTCAGCGGTCCGGACGGGCCGGGTACCCGGCGGTCGCCGCCCGTACAGCGCGTCGGTCCGGGCTCGGTGAAGAGGGCCCGCCGCCCAGGCCGCGGTCCCTCACGAGCCCGGCTTTCGCCCGCCGGGCTCCCTGGCGCGCGCCCCCTTACACGGCGTCGGCGATTCCCAGGGCCGCCGCGTGGGCCTGCATCCGCTCCGCCGCCAGGGCGGCTCCCGCCGCGTCGCCGCGGGAGGTCGCGACGACCAGGGCCTGGCCCGCGAGGGTATGGGCGCGCTGGTGCAGGGAGGCGACGCGGGTCGCGGTGGTGTCGCCCACCGTGGGGGCCGCCCGGAGGGGCGCGTGGCCGCGCAGCCGCTCGACCCGCAGCGCGAGCCGGCGCGCCGCGTCGTCCAGCGCGCCGGAGGGCGTCAGCGCGCGCAGCTCGTCGGTGACGGTCAGCAGCGCGGTCAGGTGCCCGGCGAGCCGGATGTCCAGCTCCTCCTGGCGGGTGCGGTGGGGCCCGTGTGCGTGGACCGACTTGGTGCGGATCGGCTCGTACATGGATGGCCTCCTGAATTACCTCTGAAGGCCATCCTAACTTAGACGGCGTCTAAAGTTGTTTCGCTTGCAAGTCCGGGCCCCTCGCCGCCGGCCCCGCTACGGCTGCCCGTACCCGTCGAGGAAGTTCCCGATCCGCGTCACCGCGTCCGCCAGGTCCTTGGCGTTCGGCAGGGTGACCAGGCGGAAGTGGTCCGGCTCCGGCCAGTTGAAGCCCGTACCGTGCACGACCATGATCTTCTCGGCGCGGAGCAGGTCCAGCACCATCTGCCGGTCGTCCTTGATCTTGTAGACCTTGGGGTCCAGCCGGGGGAAGGCGTACAGCGCGCCCTTCGGCTTCACGCAGCTCACACCGGGGATCTGGGTCAGCAGCTCGTGCGCCACGTCGCGCTGCTCCAGCAGCCGGCCGCCCGGCAGGACCAGGTCGTTGATCGACTGGCGTCCGCCGAGGGCGGTGGCCACGGCGTACTGGGCGGGCATGTTGGCGCACAGCCGCATGTTGGCCAGGATCGTCAGACCCTCGATGTAGCTGTCGGCGTGCGCCTTGGGGCCGCAGACCGCCATCCAGCCGCTGCGGTAGCCGGCGACGCGGTACGCCTTGGACAGCCCGTTGAAGGTCAGCGTCAGCAGGTCGGGGGCGAGGGCGGCGGTCGGGGTGTGCGTCACGCCGTCGTAGAGGATCTTGTCGTAGATCTCGTCGGAGCAGACGATCAGGTTGTGGCGGCGGGCGATCTCCGTCAGGCCGCGCAGCATCTCGTCGTCATAGACCGCACCCGTGGGGTTGTTGGGGTTGATGATGACGATGGCCTTGGTGCGGTCGGTGACCTTGCGCTCGATGTCGGCCAGGTCCGGCATCCAGTCCGCCTGCTCGTCGCAGCGGTAGTGCACGGCCGTGCCGCCCGCGAGCGAGACGGACGCCGTCCACAGCGGGTAGTCCGGAGCCGGGACGAGGACCTCGTCGCCGTCGTCGAGCAGCGCCTGCATCGACATCTGGATCAGTTCGGAGACGCCGTTGCCGAGGTAGACGTCCTCGACGGAGAGCTCGATGCCCCTGGTCTCGTAGTGCTGCACCACCGCGCGCCGGGCCGAGAGCAGCCCCTTGGCGTCGCCGTAGCCGTGCGCGTCGCCGACGTTGCGCAGCATGTCCTCGAGGATCTCCGGCGGGCACTCGAACCCGAAGATCGCGGGGTTGCCGGTGTTCAGCTTGAGGATGCGGTGGCCTGCTGCTTCCAGCCGCATGGCCTCCTCGAGGACCGGGCCACGGATTTCGTAGCAGACGTTGGCGAGCTTCGTTGACTGGATCACCTGCATGACGGCCACCCTACGGGGACGCCTCCCGGCACGCTCGCCCTTTTGCCGCCCCGTGCATCCCGCCGGAAGCGGCCCGGACGGTGGTCCTTCAGGCTCCCGGCACCCGGCGGACCGCACGCCCCGCCAGCACGTCCGTCCGCCGTCCGTCTTCCATCACAAAGCGCCCGGCAATCAGGACATAAGGAATGCCGGTCGGAAGGCCCGACGGGGCTTCGAAAGTAGAGCCCGCGGCGACCGTGTCGGGATCGAAGAGCACCAGGTCCGCCCGGTTTCCCTCCCGCACGAGACCCCGGTCGGACAGCCGGAGACGGGCCGCCGGGCGCGACGTGAGATGCGCCACGCACTCCTCCGGGGAGAACATCCCCAGCTCCCGCGCATAGCGCCCGAGATAGTGCGGAAAGGTGCCGTAGGCGCGCGGGTGCGGCTTGGCGCCGTGCAGGATCCCGTCGCTGCCGCCGGTGTGCGCCGGGTGCCTCATCAGCGTGCGGACGTTGTCCTCGTCGCCGACGTGGAGCAGGACCGTCGTGCCCAGCCGGTCCGCGGTCAGCAGCCGCCGGGCCGTGGTCCAGGGCTCCTCGTCGCGCTCGCGGGCCGAGCGGGCGAGGCTGCGGCCCACGTAGGGCGTGAGGGCCGGGTCCGTGACGCCGGAGACCTCGACGGTGTCCCAGTCGACGGGCACGCCGTGACAGCCGTCCGCGCCCTCCACCTCCAGCGCGTGCCGGATGCGCCCGGCCGTCGCGTCGTCGCCCAGCCGCGCCAGCAGGCTCGCGGGGCCGCCCTCGCCCGCCCAGCTCGGCAGCAGCGCGGCGAGCGTGGTGCATCCCGGTGTGTAGGGGTAGCTGTCGAAGGAGACGTCGACGCCCTCGGCCCGGGCGGCGTCCAGCAGGGTCAGCAGCTCGGGGGCGCGGCCCCGGTTCCCGTCGTGGTTGAGGACGGCGTGCGCGAGGTGCAGGGCGCAGCCGGCCGTCCGCGCGACGGCGATCATCTCCTCGTACGCGGCGAGGGCGCCGGCCCCGTACGAACGGTGGTGCGGGCAGTAGTAGCCGCCGTACGCCGCCACGACGCGGCACAACTCGGTCAGCTCCGCGTCGTCGGCGTACATCCCGGGCGTGTAGGTGAGCCCGGACGACATCCCCACGGCGCCCTGCTCCAGCCCCTCGGCGACCAGACGTCGCATGCGGGCCAGCTCGGCGGCGGTCGCCGGCCGGTCCTCCCAGCCGACGGCGAGCATCCGCACCGTGCCCTGGGGGACGAGGTAGGCGGCGTCGACGGCGACGCCCTCGCCGCCGTGGCCGTGGTCGAGGCGGTCGAGGTAGCCGCCGACGCTCCGCCAGCTGAAGTCGACGTCGTGCCCGTCGCCGTTCCAGCCGGTGATCTGGGTGCGCACCCCGGCCAGGGTGCGGTCGTCGACGGGCGCGTAGGACAGGCCGTCCTGGCCGAGGACCTCCAGGGTCACGCCCTGCGCGACCTTCGCGGTGTGGGCGGGGTCGCGCAGCAGGGCGAGGTCGCTGTGGGCGTGCATGTCGACGAAGCCGGGAGCCAGGGCGAGGCCGTGGGCGTCGAGGACGCGGCGGGCCGTGGGCCTGCGGTCGCCCTCGCGGGCGATGGCGGCGATCCGGCCGTCGGCCAGGGCGACGTCGGCGCGGTAGGAGGGGGCGCCGGTGCCGTCGATGACCGCTGCTCCGCGGATGACGAGGTCCATGCGGTCACCTCCCCCACCCCGCCCCTGCCCGAAACACGGGGCCCGGCTTCGGACTCCGCCGGCCGGCCGGGGAAGCCCACTCCCGGCCGGCCGGGGAAGCCCACTCCCGGCCGGCCGGCGGTGCCGGTCAGAAGAACGTGCGGATGTACTCCAGCACCGTGCCGTCCGCCGCCGCCAGCGGGATCAGCGGCCACTTCTCGAAGACCGTGCACGGGTGGGACAGGCCGAGTCCGACCCAGTCGCCCACCTCCAGGGCCTGCGCCCCTTCCGCCACCGAGACGAACGCGTGCTGGTCGGCCAGGCGCGTCACCGTCAGCCCGGTGGCCGGCCGGAGGGATCCGTCGCGGGCGGAGCGGACGACCTGGGGTTCCGGCAGGCCGAGGTCGTAGGAGACGTCGCGCTTGCCGGCGTTGAGGTAGGCCATGCCCGGCTCGGGGCGGGAGACGACCTGGGTCCACAGCCGCAGCGCGGGTTGCAGCGCGCCCTCACCGGTGAGCCGGTTGAAGGGGGTCTTGTTCCGGTACTGCCCGTCGTCGTGCGTGATGTACGCGCCGGAGCGCAGCAGCCTGAGCACCGGCGCGGACAGCGTCGCGAGCTCCGCGAAGACCTCGGCGACCGTGTCGAACCAGGCGCTGCCGCCCGCGCTCACCACGATCTCCTCCACCCCGGCGAAGCGGCCCGCCTCGTCGAAGGCGACGGCCAGGCCGGTGAGCCGGCGCAGCCAGGCCCCCACGAGAGCGGCGTCCGCGTCGGGGATCTCGGCCTCGTAGCCGGCGACGCCGACGAGGCGGAGGGTGCCGGTGGCGGCCACCGCGTCGGCGACGGCTTCGGCTTCCTTCTCGGTGCGCACGCCGGTGCGGGCGCCGTCCGCGCCCAGTTCGACGACGACGTCCAGGGGGCGGGCCGTTCCGGTCTCGCGCAGGGCCGCGTCCATCAGTTCGACGCCGCGCACGGAGTCGACGTAGGTCAGCAGCCGGAAGTCCGGGTCCGCGGCCAGTTCGGCCGCGAGCCAGCGCAGGGCGGCGGGGTCGACGACCTCGTTCGCGAGGAAGATCCGGCGGACGCCGAAGGCGCGGTAGACGCGGACCTGGGCGGGTGTCGCGGCGGTGATGCCCCAGGCGCCGTGGTCGAGCTGGCGCTGGAAGAGCCGCGGTGCCATGGAGGTCTTGCCGTGCGGGGCGAAGGCCAGCCCGTGCCCGGCGGACCAGCGCTCCATCAGCACGAGGTTGTGGTCGAGGGCCTCGGCGGAGAGGGTCAGCACCGGCGTGGTGAAGCCGCCGGTGAACAGGGAACGCCGCTCGGCCGCCAGCTCGCCGACCGTCCGGCCGTCCGCGTCCGGGGGCAGGCCCCTGAAGCGGTGGTCCACCCGTTCCCGGGCGAGGCTGGCGACGGCGTCGTCGGCTATGGCGGCCATGGGTTCTCCCGTCGGATCATGTGCAACATTCGCACCACCCGCACCCTTCGATGCGGGACATGTTGGCGGCTGTCTAACACCCCGGTACGTACCGGGTCAACGGACCAAAGGTACGCAACGTACGCAAAGGGCCGGGACGGGTGCGCGGGGGTGCCGGGCCGGACGCCCGACACCCCCGCCGGGCGTCAGACGGACCAGCGCTCGCGCATGGTCTTGATCTCGTCGCCCTTGGCGTCGAGCGTGACCTCGTAGACGTTGCCGTGGCAGGAGAAGGGCTCCTTGACGCGGCTGTGGTCGCTTGCCACGCAGGCGTCGAACGATCTACCGATCGGGCCGGGGCGGCCCCCTCCGGCGGCCCGGCCCCGGCCCCGCGCTCGTCACGCGCAGTACTGCCCCTCCTTCCCGATCGCCCGGTACGGGCAGTCCGCGGCCTCCAGCAGCTGGAGCACCGCCTCCCGGTTCCTCGCCGTCTCCCGCGCGATCACCTCGTCGGGCGGGTAGAAGCCGCCGCCGGAGCCGCTCGCGTCCGGGTACATCTCGAACGTGTAGGCGAAGACCTTCTGGGTGCCCCACAGCCAGTCGTCGATCGAGCCGTCCGTGATGTACAGGTCGCTCGACTGCTCGGGCGTGTAGCCGTTGCTCGCGGCCATGGACTTGCCGATCGCGGCGAAGGTGTCGCGGTCGTCCCGGGTCATGCCGGGCGCGGTGTCGTCGTACGTCCAGCCGAACGGCCACAGCACCAGCTCGCTGTAGGTGTGGAAGTCGATGGCGGCCTTGATCTGCTGCCTGCCGTCCACGACCCGGCTGCGCACGAAGTCGGCGACGACCTTCACCTCGGGGGCCGACTCGGGGGCGGCGCCGCGGTAGGTCTCGGAGCCGGTGCTGCCGGAGGAGCCGCCGCAGCAGCCCCACTTGAAGTTCCAGTTGCGGTTGAGGTCCGTGCCCCGGCTGGAGGAGCCGGAGTTGGGCTGGCGGTTCTTGCGCCAGCCTCGGTAGGTGCCCGTCGCGACGTCGTATTCGCCCCCGTCGGGGTTGACGTCGGGCACGACCCAGATCACCCGGCTGTCGAGCATCTTCGTCACGCGCGCGTCCTTGCCGTACTGCGAGCCGAACTCCTTGAGCAGGTAGAGGGCCATCTCCACGGTCAGGTGCTCGCGCGCGTGCTGGTGGTGGGTGAAGAGCACCTCGGGCTTGGCGGCCCCGCCGGGCGCCGCCCCCTTCGCGCTGTTGGTGATCTTCACGGCGATGATGTCCCGGCCCTCGTGGGACTTGCCGATGACCTGCTTGCTCATGAGGGACGGGTGGGCGGCGACGTCGGCGTCGATCTCCGCCATCGCCTCCTTGTAGTTGTGGTAGTTCGCGTCGGCGGGCGGGAAGTCGAACGGCGTCGCCGTCCGCCCGTCGTCGCGGTCCGGCGGGCCGGGCAGGGCCCGCACGGTGTAGCCCATGCCGCGGACGCGGTCGGCCTGGTCCCTGCTCGCCGTGATGACGACGGAGCCGCCGCGCACCGCGTCGACAGACGCTCCGGTGGCGGCGACGGCCGTCCGCTGGGCGGCGGTCCGCGGGCCGGTGACCTCGTACGAGCGCGCGGAGTGCTCCTCGCCGCCGGAGGACGCCGGGGCGGCGAAGGCCAGGCTGAGCGTGGCGGCGAGGGCTGCCGTCGCCCATCTGCCGATGTTCTTGCGGGGGTGGGGGAGTGACGGTCGCATGCGGCCTCCTGAGGGGTCCGTTCGTGCGACGGATGAGGGGGGTGGGCTTCTTCAGTGTTCGAGTCGTGACGTGTACTCGTCAAGCAATTCGGCGCGGGCGAAACAGGCCAACTTCTTCATAACTTCAGACCAGCTGATTGCCCGTCGGCTACGGCGGCCCCAACAATGCACACGTCAATCCGGATGCACTTCTGATCGGAGAGGACCACCCCCCCATGAGACGACCTCTCGTCGGTGCGCTCACGACGCTGCTGCTCGCTGGAACGGCCGTCACCGGCGCCGGTACGGCCTCCGCCACCGCCGCCCCGCAGGACCAAGGTCCCGGCGGCGCCCGGGTCGTCGAGGTCGAGGGCCAGGACGGGGCGGGCGGCAAGGGCCGGACCAAGGCCGTCGACTTCGCCGGCACCGTCGCGCTCAGCAACTGCTCCGGCTCGCTCGTCCGCATGCCCTCCTCGTCCGACGGCGACCCCGCCCTCGTGATGACCAACGGCCACTGTCTGGAGACCGGCATGCCGGGCGCCGGCGAGGTCATCACCGACCAGCCGTCCAGCCGCACCTTCAGCCTCCTCAACTCGACCGCCGGCAAGGCCGCCACGCTGCGCGCCACCAAGGTCGTCTACGCGACCATGACGGACACCGACATCACCCTCTACCAGCTGGACACCACGTACGCCCGGATCAAGCAGCAGTACGGCATCAGCGCGCTGGCCCTGTCCGGCGACCACCCGGTCGCGGGCACGGCCATCAAGGTCGTCTCCGGCTTCTGGAAGCGCATCTACACCTGCAACGCCGACGGGTTCGTCTACCGCCTCCGCGAGGCCGACTGGACCTGGAAGGACTCCCTGCGCTACACCTCCGCCTGCAACACCATAGGCGGCACGTCCGGCTCGCCCGTCCTCGACGCGACCACCGGAAAGGTCGTCGCCATCAACAACACCGGCAACGAGAACGGTGAGCGCTGCACCATGAACAACCCCTGCGAGGTCGACGAGAACGGCACCGTCACCGTGCGCCAGGGCATCAACTACGCCCAGGAGACGTACGGCATCACCAAGTGCTTCGCACCCGGGAACAAGCTCGACCTCGACCTGCCGGACTGCGTCCTGCCCCAGCCGTAGCCGCGCGGACGGCTCCGGGCGCGGCGCCGCCGCGCCGGCGTCCGGGGCCGTCCCCACCCGTGCGGCGCCCGGAAGTTGACGCGGGGAGGCAGCTCGCGCGCACGCCGGCCGGCGGGCCGCGGGGGAAACATCGAGGAACGGTTCTCAGCCGCTCCATTCGTGGATAAAGTGCGGAGGCACCCAGCACCGGGCAGTATCGATCCGCGACCGCCGGAGCCCCCGCGGGCGGAGGGAACGGGGTAGCCGACGTGCCGATTGCCATAGCGGTCACCAGCTCCGACCTGGTGCTCCCGCAGCCCGGCGGGCCCGTCCCCACCGCCGCCGTCCTCCAGCCGCCCGGGGAACAGCCCCTGGCCACCGCCGTCACCCAGGCGGCCGTACTGCTCGAACAGTGCGGCCACCTCGTCGTGCTCTACCCCGACAGCCTCGCCGCCCCCTACGTCCAGCGCCTGCACACCATCCGCTCCTTCCTGGAGAGCGACCGCGTCGCCCTGCTGCCCGTCGGCCTGCCGCCGCTGGCCGTCGGCGTGCTGGCCCGCCAGTTACGCCAGTTGTCGGTCTCCGACCTGAGCCCCGGCGTGCTGGCCTCCGCCGCACGGCTGCTCGCCCACTACATCCACGCCGGCGCCGACCTGCCCTCCGTCGCCCGGCTGGACCGCGTGCGCGTCGGGCTCGGCGCGCACGTCGCCTCCCTCCTGCCCGGCTCGCACTTCGCGGTCCTGGTCAACCCCGCCCCCCACCTCGTCCGCGCCGGCTCCGGCGAGCCCCCCGACGGCCCCGGCTTCGCCACCCGGCTGACCGTCGCCCGCGGCAGGCCCCCCAAGGGCGACGACTGGGTGACCGGCACCCTCGCCCCGCACTGGCGGGTGCAGGGCGTCCAGGAGGTCCAGCCGCTGCCCGCGGAGTCCGTCCGCTGGTGGGGCACCCACCGCGCCGTGGAGTTCGCGGCCGCCATCCCCGACCCCTCGGTGCTCTACCAGCTCGTCGCCTCCGTGCGGCGCGAGGAGTGCCACTGGTGCGGCCACGAACTGATCGGCGACCGCTGCGCCTTCTGCTGCGCCCCCGTGGCCCGCGCCGACGCCGCCCACGCCCCGGACCCGCCGGCCCCCCGCCAAAGCGCCGCGGCGGGCGCCGCCGCCCCGACCCTGGTGGCGGGCCGCTGAACCACCGCCCGGTCACATCCCGAACGAGGTCCCGAACGAGGTTCGCCGTCCCATGAATTCACGTCAGCGCCGCGGGGTCGTCCTGCTGCTCCTGTCGGCTCTCTGCGCCGTCGGCGCCTGCGCCGGAGTGTTCGCCGTCATCGAGGACGCCGAGTCCAAGACCGGCCCCGGGACCACCGCCTACCGGCTGAGGACCGACGTGCCCGCCTACCAGGACCTGAAGGCGGACGCGTTCGAGAAGGTGTCCGTGCCCAAGCGCTGGCTGCCCGCCACCGCCGTCACCGACCTCTCCGCCCTGCGCGGCAAGATCGCCGTCACCCCGCTGCGCAGGGGTTCCCTCCTCCAGAGCGACATGATCGTCGCCCGGCCCGCCCTAGAACCGGGCAAACAGGAGATCGCCATCATGATCGACGCCGCCACGGGCGTCGCCGGAAAGATCAACCCCGGTGCGCGGGTCAACATCTACGCCACGTACGACGCCAAGGAACAGGGCGCCAAGCCCGTCTCCAAGGTCATCGTCACCGGCGCCCAGGTCGTCAACGTCGGCAAGCTCACCCCCTTCGACCGCGACGGCGGCCGGGCCCGCGGCGCGTCCGCCGGCAGCCGGCAGGCGGCGGGCGAAGCGGTGCCGATCACCTTCGCCCTCGACACCAAGGACGCCCAGCGGGTGGCCTACGCCGAGTCGTTCGCCACCCACGTCAGGCTCGCCCTCGTCGCCCCCGGCGGCGATCCCGGGGTCAGCAGCGGCGACCGCACGTACACCCTCGACGGCGACAAGTAACCGCACCGGTCGCGGGTCGGCCCGGACCGGTTGTTGTGGATGGAGGCAGGGCCACGGTGACGATCAGAATCCTCCCGGCCGTCGGCGAACCGGAGACCGCCCGCGCCATCGGAGGGCTGCTCGCCCAGCTCCCCGGCGTCGAGCCCCTCCAGACCGTCGGCGACTCGGCACGCCTGCTGGACACGCTCGCCGTGCTGGCCGCCTCCTCGGTCGGCGACCTGCCCGAAGTCGTCCTCGTCCACGAGCGCGTCGGGCCCGTGCCCGCCCTCGAACTCGTCCGCGAGGTGGCCCTGCGCTTCCCCGCCACGGGCGTCGTCCTGGTCACCGCCGACGCGGGGCCCGCGCTGTACGCCGCGGCCATGGACAGCGGCGCCCGCGGCATCGCCGTCCTGCCGCTGTCGTACGAGGAACTGGGCACCCGCGTCCAGGCCGCCGCCCACTGGGCCACCGGCGTACGCCGCCACCTCGGCGCCGCCGGGGACGGCCTCCCGGCCGGCGGCGGGCACGGCGGCACCCTCGTCGCCGTCGTCGGCGCCAAGGGCGGCGTCGGCACGACCGTCACGGCCGTCCAGCTCGCCCTCGCCGCCCAGGCCGCCGGACGCAGCGTCGCCCTGGCCGACCTGGACCTCCAGTCCGGGGACGTCGCCTCCTACCTCGACGTGCGGTTCCGGCGCTCCATCGCCGACCTCGCCGGCATCAGCGACATCTCGCCCCGGGTCCTCCAGGACGCCGTCTTCCCCCACCCCACCGGCCTCGGCCTGCTGCTGGCCCCGGCCGAGGGGGAGCGCGGCGAGGAGATCGGCGACCTCGCCGCCCGGCAGATCACCGCGGCCCTGCGCGGCCGGTACGAGGTGGTGATCGCCGACTGCGGCACCCAGGTCACGGCGGCCGGCGCGGCCGTCATCGAGACGGCAGACGTGGCGTTACTGGTCACGACGCCGGACGTGGTGTCCGTACGGGCGGCCAAGCGCATGGTCCGGCTCTGGGAACGGCTCCAGATCCGCAAGGCCGAGGAGACGACGACCGTGGTCAACCGCCACACCCGCGGCGCCGAGATCCAGCCCGCGCTGGTGGCCCGGGCCACCGGCACGACCGCCGCCCGCACCACCGTCCCGGCCGGCTACAAGGACCTCCAGGGCGCCGTCGACGCGGGACGCATGCAGGACCTCGACGCCAGGTCCGGGGTGCGGCAGGCGCTGTGGGCGCTGGCGGCCGAAATCGGCCTGGGCACCCCCGGCGGCAGGGCGCCGGCACAGGGCGGCGACCGCGGGGGCCCGTCCGCCGACCGCCCGGCCGGCACCGGACTGCACCGGCGCCGTGCCATAGGGGCCGCGCCCCCGCCGCCCGGTGGCGGCACCGGCCCCGACCAGCTGGCGCCCGTGCCGAGCGGGTCGCCGGCGCCGCTCGGCCGGTTCCGCAGGCGCGGCGGCCGGTTCGGCGACCGGGGACAGGTGGCCGTGGAGTTCGTGGGGGTGCTGCCGCTGATCCTCGTGGCGCTGGCGGTCGTCTGGCAGTGCGTCCTGGTCGGCTACACCTACTCCCTCGCCGGGCACGCCGCCGACAAGGGCGCCCGCGCCGGGGCCGTCGGCCGCGACTGCGTCGCCGCGGCCGTGTCGGACCTCCCGGCGGCATGGCGGAGCGAGCCGGACTGCGGCCCCGACGGCGGGGTGTACCGCGCGAGCGTGCGGGTGCGGGTGCCGGTCCTCTTCCCCGGTTCGGTCAACTGGCCGTGGACGGTGGAGAGTACGGCCGGAGTGGCGCGGGAGGACTGAGCGATGGCGTTACGGGGTACGAACACGCGTTCAACCCGGCCGGGCGGCAACTCCCCGGCTGCGGGCGGCGGTCCGGCACGCCCCTGCCGGTGGGTACGCGCCCGCACACGCGTACGTGTACGCGCGGGCACCGGCGGCCCCGCCTCCGACCGGGGCTCCGCCTCCGTCGAGTTCCTCGGCTTCCTTCCCCTGCTGCTCCTGCTCGCGCTCGGCGCCGTCTACCTGGGCCTCACCGCCTTCGCCGCCGAGCAGGCCGGCACCGGTGCCCGCGCGGCGGCCCGTACGGCCACCCAGGACGAGCCGCAGGGCGCGCCGGAGGGGGCCGGACGGGCCGCGATGACGGCGTGGGTGGCGGACCGGGCGGACGTCGTCGCGCCGCGCTGCGCGAGCGGGGGCGAGATCACCGTGACGGTCACCGTGGACGTCCCGGCCCTCATCCCCGGCACGGACTTCAGCGTCAGCCGCCGGGCCACCATGCCGTGCCCCGACGACCCGGCCCCCGTCCCGGCCGTCCCCGCGCCCGCCCCGGCCGGTGCGCGATGAGCCTGCGGGCCCGCATCACCGCCCCCCAGGAGCCCGCGGACGGGCGCGAGCCGGGCCATCTCGTCCCCGTCTACCGGGCGAAGCTGCTGGAGGAGATCGACCTCGCGGAGATGTCCGGGCTCGCCGCGTCCGAGCGGCGCATCCGCCTGGAGCGGGTGCTCGGGCACATCATCAGCCGCGAGGGCCCGGTCCTGTCCACCGCCGAGCGGGCCCGCCTCATCCGGCGCGTCGTGGACGAGGCCCTGGGCCTGGGTGTGCTGGAACCCCTCCTGGAGGACCCCTCGGTCACCGAGATCATGGTCAACGGGCCCGACCAGGTGTACGTGGAGCGGGCGGGCCGCGTCGAGCTGGTGCCGGTGCGGTTCGCCTCGAACGAGCAGCTGATGCAGACCATCGAACGCATCGTCTCCACCGTCAACCGCCGCGTGGACGAGTCCCACCCGATGGTCGACGCCCGGCTGCCGAGCGGGGAGCGCGTCAACGTGATCATCCCGCCGCTCGCCCTGAACGGCGCGACCCTGACGATCCGCCGCTTCCCCCGCGTCTACACCCTGCGCGAGCTCATCGGCACGGGCACCCTGGACGAGCACATGCTGCTGCTGCTCTCCGCGCTGGTCAGGGCGAAGTTCAACGTGGTCGTCTCCGGCCCGACCGGCGCCGGCAAGACGACCCTGCTGAACGCCCTGTCCGGACTGATCCCCGAGGGCGAACGCATCATCACCGTCGAGGACGCGGCCGAACTGCAACTGCAACAGCACCACGTCATCCGCCTGGAGTCCCGCCCCCCGAACGTCGAGGGCAAGGGCCGCATCACCATCCGCGACCTCGTACGCAACTCCCTGCGCATGCGCCCCGACCGCATCATCGTCGGCGAGGTGCGCGGCGGAGAGACCCTGGACATGCTCCAGGCCATGTCCACCGGCCACGACGGCTCCCTGGCCACCGTGCACGCCAACAGCGCCGAAGACGCGCTGATGCGGCTGCGGACGCTGGCCTCCATGTCCGAGGTCAAGATCCCCTACGAGGCGCTGCGCGACCAGATCAACAGTGCCGTGGACTGCCTGGTGCAGCTCGCCCGCAGCGCGGACGGCTCGCGCCGCATCGCCGAGATCGCCCTCCTCGACTCCCGGGGCGGCTGGGACGAGGGCCACCGCCTGGCCACCGTCTGCCGCTTCGAGGCCGAGCCGATGGGCGCGGACCGCGTCGTGCGCGGCAGGTTCGTCCACTCCCCCCTGCCCGCGCGGGCCGCCGAACGGCTTCGGCTCGCCAACGAGTCCGTACCGCCGGCGTTCGGCGTCGCACCGGCCTGCGGCCCGGACCGGTGAAAGCCGTGAGACGAGAGAGGACACCATGGGCGATCCGGCGCTGCTGACCGTCGGCACCACCCTGCTCTGCGCGGTGCTGGCCGTGGCGGGCGTACGGGCGTACGTCACCGGCCGGGACCGGCACCAGGCCCTCGTCGACCGCCTCGCCGACGTGCCCGCGCTGGAGCCCGCGGGCCGTGGCCGCGCCTTCCGCCGCACCGACCGGCGGCTGCGGGGCACCCGTCTGGGCAGGTGGCTGGAGCCCCGGATCGCCTCGACGGGGCTGGACGTCACGGTGGGCGAGTTCACGGTGTACACCGTGGGCGGGGCGGCCGGCCTGTGGCTGGTGGCGGCCGCGGCCCTCGCCCCCTTCTTCGGGCCGCTCGCGGGAGTGACCGGGGTGTGGTCGGCCTACGCGTTCCTCACCTGGCAGCGGCGCAAGCGCACCGAGCGGTTCATCGGCCAGCTGCCGGAGCTGGCCCGGATCCTCGCCAACGCCACCCAGGCCGGACTGGCCCTCCGCACGGCCCTGGCCATGGCGGCCGAGGAGATGGAGGCACCGGCGGGCGAGGAGCTCGGCAAGGTCGCCGACCGGCTCGCCGTCGGCCACTCCGTCGACGACGCCCTGGCCGAGCTCGCCCGCAGGCTGCCCTCGCGCGAACTGGTGGTGCTGGTGACGACCCTGGTGCTCTCCAACCGCGCGGGCGGCACCGTCGTCAGTTCCCTGCGCAACCTGACCACGACGCTGGAGGAGCGCAAGGAGACGCGGCGCGAGGTGCGCACGCAACTGTCCCAGGTCACCGTCACCGCCTACGTCGTGCCCCTGATGGGCGTCGGCACGCTGCTGCTCATGGACCGCGTCGCGCCCGGGTCGATCGACCGGATGACGGACGGCTGGCTGGGGCAGGCGGCGGTCGTCGCCGCGTTCTGTCTGTACGGGGTGGGGTTCGTCCTGATCCGCCGCATGTCCCGGATCGATGTGTGAGGGAACCGTGATGCTCGCTTTGCTGCTCGCCCTGCTGGCGGGGGCGTCCGTGGTGGGCCTCTGCTACGGCGTCGCGCTGTGCCGCAGCGAGGCCAGGCTGCCGCCCGACCTGGCGCTGGCCCTGGAGGTCGGCTCGACCCGCACGACCGCCGTCGGCTCGGCCGTGGACCGGCTGGGCATGCGCTACGCGCCCCTCGTGCTGCGCATGATGGGCGACAAGCGCGTGGCGAGGGTGCGGCGCAGGATCGACCGGGCGGGCAACCCCGGCGGGCTGACCGTCGACCGCTACGCCGCCCGGCGGGCCGTCTACGGGGCGCTGGGGTTCGGCGGCGCGCTGGTGATGCTCCTCAAGGGCCAACTGGTCCTCGCCGTCGTGCTGGTGGCCTTCGGGCTGTTCTGGATCGAGGTCGGTATCTGGGCGGCGGTGCGCGAGCGCCGCGACGCGATCGAGCGCACGCTGCCGGACTTCCTGGACGTCCTGGCCGTGGTCGTCAGCGCCGGGCTGGGGTTCCGGCAGGCACTGGACCGGGTGGCGGAGCGGTACGAGGGCCCGTGGTCCGACGAACTGCGCATCACGCTGCGGCAGATGGACATGGGCGTCAGCCGCCGTCAGGCCTTCGACGAGCTGCGCAAGCGCAACGACTCGGAGCAGGTGGCCCAGTTCGTCACCGCCCTGCAGCAGGGGGAGGAGCTGGGCACGCCGATCGTCGACACCCTCATCGAGATCGCCACGGACATGCGCCGCACGGACGCCCAGCTCGCCCGGCGGCGGGCGGCCAGGGCGGTGCCCAAGGCCACGGTGGTGATCACGACGTTCATGGTGCCGGGGACGATGATCCTGCTGATCGCGGGGTTCTTCCTGGGCTCGGGGATGGACTTCGGGTCGCTCACGGCGGACCGGTGAGCGGCGGGGCGGGCGGCCGGGGGGAGCCGGCGAAGTCCGTGAAGAGCCTTCGCGACCGCAATGCGATATGGGACAGTCGAGTACCGGGGGCGTGGCCGATCGGGGGTGAAACGTGGTGTCCCAACTGCCTTATGGGGGAAGGGAATGGCGTCGGACCCGGAGTCGGGACCAGACTCGTCCAGTGACTCGTGTGCCGGGCCGCTCCGGCCGGGCCGCCTCCCATGAAGGGGATCATGATGCCGAAGCGCTTGTGGGCACGCTCGCGGGACCGCTCGCCGGTGGACGACCGGGGGCAGACCTCGGTCGAGTACCTGGGCATCATCGCGGTGGTGGTCG
Source organism: Streptomyces cinnamoneus (assembly GCF_002939475.1). Taxonomy (NCBI): domain Bacteria; kingdom Bacillati; phylum Actinomycetota; class Actinomycetes; order Kitasatosporales; family Streptomycetaceae; genus Streptomyces; species Streptomyces cinnamoneus. The sequence goes on from NZ_PKFQ01000001.1 coordinate 4,382,254, forward strand.
CGATCATCCTGGTGCTGACGACGACGGACTTCGGCACGATGATCGCGACGGCCATCACCAACAAGATCCAGCAGATCACGGGTTGAGCGCGGCGGCGGACGGCGGTGCGGCCGGCCGGCCGGTCGCCGGGCCCGCCCGCGACGCGGGGCAGGCGTTCCCGCTGTACGTCACCGCCGTCGCGGCCCTGCTCCTCCTCGCGCTGGCCTTCTTCGTCGTCGGCCGGGCGGGCGCCGTCAAGAACGGCGCCCAGACCGCCGCGGACGCCGCCGCGCTGGCGGCCGCCCAGGACTACCGGGAACAGCTGCGCGCGGGCTTCCTCGCGGCCCTCGGCGCCGGCGGCGACTGGGCCGGCTGGCTGGCGGGCACGGGCGCGCAGACGGGCCCGGCCTGCCGGGCGGCCGCGGCGTACGCGGGCCTGAACGACGCCCGGCCGGACATCCGCTGCGATCCCGGCGAGGCGCCCGGCTCGTTCACGGTGACGGTCACCTCGGCGCGGCCGGTGGGCCGGTCCGTCGTGCCGGGCACGGAGACGCGGCACGCGAAGGCGACGGCCACGGCGGAGGTGGCCCCGCGCTGCACGGCGGGGCCGCAGCCGGCCCCGGCCCCCACGCCCACCGCCGCCCCCACCCGGCAGCCCTCGCCGGCGCCCACGGGGACCCCCGCTCCGCAGCCGGCCCAGCCGGTGACCCTGACCTGCGATGACGGGCCGCTGGTCATCGACCTCCAGCGCGCCGGCGCCGTCGTGAAAGCCACGGACCTGTTCACCGTGCACCTCGCGGACTGACCATCGCGGACTGATCAGCAAAGGATGTACGCGCCCATGAGCCCTCGAACGGTGGCCGCAGCAGCGCTCGTCGTCGTGACAACCCTCGCCGTCGCCGGTTGCGGAGGCGAAGACGACGGGGGCAAGAAGAAACTGGACCTGGACTCGGCGAAGACTCCCGCGGCGTCGACGGGAGGGAAGACGGACACCTCCGACGACGCCGGCGGGCCCCGCCCCGGCGCCACGATCGGGGAGATCGAGGGCCCGGACGGCATCGTCGTCACCCTCAGGGCGGCGGTCCGGGACAAGGGCGGCTTCGTCACCGTCAGCGGAGCGGTCGCCAACCGGGGCACCAAGCCGTACACGCCGCTGACATGGCGGTCCAAGGAGACGGAGATGAAGTCCCAGTCGTCGGTGTCCGGGGCCTCCCTCATCGACGCGGCCGGCAAGAAGAGATACCTGGTCCTGCGGGACACGGACGGCGAGTGCCTGTGCACCACGGGCCTGGTCAACATCCGCCCGGGCGAGAGCCGCGCCCTCTTCGCCCAGTTCCCGGCGCCGCCGGACGGCGTCCGGGACGTCGACTTCCAGCTGCCGACCATGCCGTCCGTCCGCATCAAGATTTCGGGGTGAGGTCCCATGCCGGTGCTGACCACCGCCGTGGTCGTCGTCGCGGCCGTCACGGCCCTCGCCCCCGCCCCCGCCGACAGCGGGCCGGGCAGGGCGGCTGACACCACCCCGCCGGTACGGATCGACAGCTCGGCCCCGGGCCTCAAGCTCCGCTCGGGCGCGAAGCTGGCACCGGGGCGGGTCCTCGACATCAAGTCCGTCATCGAGTCCGGTGACGGCGACGAGCGCCGTGAGGACACCAACGTGGACGTCACCTTCGCCCTCCAGGCCGAGGTCATCTTCGGCAAGGACAGCGCGGGCCTGAGCCCCACGGCCACGGCCCGCATCCGCGCCATCGCCGACGAGGTCCGCAGGCAGCACGCGACCACGCTGCGGGTCTTCGGCTTCACCGACAACCTCGGCTCGGCGGAACACGGCCTGGCCCTGTCGAAGGAGCGTGCGGACGCGGTGCAGCGCGAGCTGGCCAGGGACCTGGGCTCGTCCGCCATCACGTACCAGATCCGCGGCTACGGGGAGCAGTACCCGCTCGCCGACAACGCGACGGAGGACGGCCGGCGGAAGAACCGCCGGGTCGAGGTCAGCTTCCCGCGCGGGGGGTGAGGGCGGTCCAGTGCTGCGAGGCCATGTGCCTCATGCCGCCTTCCGGGCCGGTGGGGTCGCCGCCCGGGCGGCTCGTGCCACGACGAAGAGGAACAGTCCGCAGGCCGTCACGAGCAGCCAGCCGGGGCGGGACGCGTGGGCGAGGCCGGCGGGGCCGACGTCCGCGACCAGGCCCCCCGCGACGGCGATGCCGACCGCCGAGCCGACCTGGCGCGCGGTGGAAGTGATGGCCCCGGCCACGCCGGCGCGGGACGGCGGCAGGCCGCCGACCGCGGTGTTGGTGATCGGCGCGTTGGCGAAGCCGAACCCGATGCCGATGAGCAGGTAGGCCAGCAGGAGCAGCAGGACGCTGGTGCCCTGGCCGACGGTGACCATGCAGAGGCCGCCGGCGGCGGTGAACCCGCCCGCCAGGACGAGCGGGCGGCGCGGTCCGAGGCGCCCCACCAGGCTGCCGGACCACGGCGCGCACAGGGTCGCCCCGAGGGCCATCGGCAGCGTCGCCGTGCCCGTCTCGAACGCCGTCCAGCCGCGGGCGTGCTGGAGGTAGAACGTGTTGAGCAGGAGCGTCACGTTCAGCGCGACGAACACCGCGACGGCCCCCAGCGTCGACGTGGTGAAGAGCGGCCGCCGGAACAGCCCGAGGTCCATCAGGGGTTCGCTCCGGCGCAGTTCGACCCGGGCGAACCCGGCCGTCGCCGCCCCGATCACGGCGTAGCCGGTGAGCGCCGGGGGCGAGGCCCAGCCGATGCGGGGGCCTTCGATGAGGACGCCGACGGAGACGCACAGGGCCAGCGTGAGGAGCGCCTGGCCGGGAAGGTCGAGCCGCCGGGCGCGCTGCCCATGGGACTCGGGCACGAACACCGCGACCAGGAGGAGGGCGGCGACGATGACGGGCGCGTTGACCCAGAACACCGACCGCCAGCCGAACGCCGCGATGAGCGCCCCGCCGGTGACCGGGCCCGCCGCCATGCTGAGCCCGAAGACCGACGCCCACACGCCGATGGCCCGGGCCCGTTCCCGCGGGTCGGGCATCGCGTTCACCACGATCGCCAGGGCCACGGGGCTCAGCATGGACGCTCCGACGCCCTGCGCGGCGCGTGCCGCGACGAGGAAGCCGAGCGACGGGGCGAGGGCGCACGCGAGGGACGCGACGCCGAAGACGACCAGCCCGCACCGGAACACCCGCCGCCGTCCGAAGCGGTCCGCGAGCGCGCCGGAGGCGGTCAGGAGGCTGGCCAGGACCACCGTGTAGGCGTCGACGACCCATTCCAGGCCGCGGGTGCCCACGTCCAGGCCGCGTCCGATCTCGGGCAGGCCCACGTTGACGATGGTGGTGTCCAGGCCGACCAGGAACATGCTCAGCGCACAGACGGCCAGCACCGTCCAGCGCCGTCGCGCACTCAGTACGGGTGGGTCGGCCAAGGTTGTCGTGGTCACGGGCGCACCTTCTGTCCGGGGTCGTCTGGGCGCCCATGCTCGGACCGGGTGACGGCGACGGCCCAGCGAATTTGCGAAGACCGCAAAATAGTTCCCATGGACGCCAAGGAACCCGCGGACACCGGACTCGCGGAGACGCTCGCCGGCATCGGGCCGCGGCTGCGGGCGCTGCGACGCGACCGCGGCCTCACGCTTGAGGCGCTCGCGGAGGACACCGGGATCTCCGTGAGCACGCTGTCACGTCTGGAGTCGGGTAAACGGCGCCCTACGCTCGACCTGCTCATCCCGCTCGCGCGCACGCACCGCGTCGCGCTGGACCAGCTCGTGGCCGCTCCGGCCACCGGTGACCCGCGCGTCCACCTCAAACCCCACCGCAGGGAGCGCGGCAACGTCCTCGTGCCGCTGACGCAGTACCCGGGCCGGGTCCAGGTCTTCAAACAGGTGCTCGCGTACCGTGAGCCGAAGCTCGTGACCCACGCCGGCTACGAGTGGCTGTACGTGCTCGCCGGCGAACTCCGTCTCATCCTCGGGGAACGCGAGTTCACCCTCCGTCCGGGCGAGGTGGCGGAGTTCGACACCGGTGAACCGCACTGGTTCGGCCCCGCCGACAAGAACGCGGTGGAGATCCTCCACTTGTTCGGCCCGCGGGGCGACCAAGCCGTCGTCCGCACCGGCCCGTCGGCCACGTCCTGACCCACGGTGTCCTTGGGCCCGCGGCAGCCCGTGGCCCGCGGTTCCGCGCTCCCGCCGGCGGCGCGGGTCCGTTGTCAGTGGTGGCTGGCAGGCTGTGCCGCATGACCGTGCCATGGACCTTGGGCGACATCACCGACGCCCTGCGCGGCGCGTGGGCCGCCGACACCTGTTCGCCCGACGACGCCGCGCGCGAGCCCTGGGGATCCGGCAATCCCGCGTGGGGGCACTGCGACGTCACCGCGCTCGTCGTGAACGACATATTCGGCGGCGACCTCCTGGTCGGCGAGGTGTACCTCGACGGTGAACAGCACGGTTTCCACTGGTGGAACCGGCTGCCGAGCGGGGTCGACGTCGACCTGACACGGGAGCAGTTCCGGCGGGGCCAGCGCGTCACGGGGGCGCGCGTCGTGAAGCGTCCGGCGGGTCCGCTGCCCCGCCGTCACGAGGAGTACGTACTCCTTCGCGAGCGGGTCGCCGCGCGGCTCGGCCCGTTGCCCGGCTGACGGGGGAAGCCGAGGACTCGCCGCCAGGCGCCGGCCGGGACGGCGGGAGCGGTGGGCGTGGCCGTGGACGGGTGGAGGGTGCGGGCGGAGTGGCGTCGGCTTCACAGCGCGTGGGCAGACTCCTCGCGTGGGGTCGCATGGGGCGTGCGCTGGTGAACCCGGCGTTGTCGGCGAGGAATTCGCATCATATGACTCGTCATTGACTCTCCATAAGCACGCATCTGAACACGCGTTCGTCGGTCGAAAACACCGTTCCGTAAGTTTCGCCAAATCTCCCCGCCTCCCATGACTCTGCGATAGGTATGGGCGGTTGAATACACCGACGGTGCCGACGTAAGGGAGCGGAATGAGCAGTCCGACGGCCCATTCCTCCGGAGAGGCGACCGGACCTCCCGGTGCCGGCGGCCCGGCAGCCGGCCCCGTCGACGCCGCAGCGGACGCCGCCGCGCAGGGAGGCGAGCCGTCCGCCGCGCCCGCGGGTGCCGAAGGCGCGTCGGCGAGGGCCGAGCGCCGCAATGACGCCTGGGAGCGGCTCCTGCACTGGTTGTTCTTCAGCGTGCTGCTGGCCGTCATGCCCATCGGCGCCGGAGTCCTCGTCGACCTGACCAGAAAACAGAACCGGCCCTTCTTCGAGCTGATCAGCCACGGAGACCTCTACATCGTCTCGACCGGGCTGACGGCCACCGCCGTCGGTGACGCCCTGATGAGGCAGAAGGAACGCTTCCGGCCCCTCCAGCTGGTGCTCGCCTTCACCAATATCGCGATCTGCCTGCTGACCTGCATTCTCTACGCCGACATCGGCGCGGCCACTCAGGACGGAAAGGAACTCGACCATCAGTTCCTCGGCGAGATGTCGCTCGTCTTCTTTGCCATCACCCTCGTGACCACGGGGTCCAGCACTTTCCTCAACGAGTTGGAGAAGCAGTGAGAGCAGACCTGGTCGCCATCGTCGGCTCCATCACCACCGGCCTCAGTGGCATCGTGTCCGCGGTCCTCGTCGCGCTCACCGCACGAAGAAGGACGCACGGCGCGCCGGGCCGCGGTGGGCTGCCGCGCCTGGCCCCGGAGGACATCCTGTGCAAGGCGGAGATCCCCCGTCCCAGTGATCGCCGCAACGCGCCCTGACGCCAACGGCCTTCGCCCTCCACTCGCACCCTTCCGACCGGTCGCGTCCCCACCCGCCACACGGCAGGATGGGCCTCACCCGGGCTGGCAGGGAGCGCAGGGACGGGTGAGGGAGGCGGGGCATGAGGGGCGGGCTCGTCGGGGTGACGGCGTTAGGTGTGCTCGTGGGGGTGCCGCCGGCCGGGGCGGCCGCCACACGGGCGGAAGGGCCGGCCGCGTACCGCGTGGCGGCCGGTGCCACGGCGGTGCGGGGGGCGGCGACCAGCTCGGACGGCCCCCTGATCAGGGCCGGCACGGGCACGTACACGGACAGCCTCAAGCCCGGCGAGAGGAAGTACTACACCGTCGAACTCGACGCCGCCTCCAGCGCGTACGTCTCCGCCGTCGCCGCCCCGAAGCCCGGCGGCACGATGGGCGTGCGGGACGGGATCGAGGTGTCGTTGCAGGCGGCGGACGGCACGCAGTGCGGGGCCGGGCACCACCGGTCGTTCCTGTCGGCCGGCGGCGCCTACCCCCTCGCCGACTACGCGGAACGCGTGGTGAAGCCGGGCGCCCCGTGCCGTTCTGCGGGCGCCTACCGGTTCGTCGTGGAGCGGGGCGACGCCAAGGGCGGCGACGATTCGGCCGTTCCGCTGGAGCTGCGGTACGTGGCCGAGCCGCCGAGGAAGAACGAGACGGAGGAGCCGGCCGGCCCCGGTGGCTGGAGCACGCGGGCCCCGTCCGGGCCGCCCCCGGGGGACGGCGAGAGCGTGGCCGGAGGCACCGGCTTCAACGACGCGGCCGAGCTGCGGCCCGGGGCGTGGAAGGACGAGCTGCGCCCCGGAGAGACGCGCTTCTACCGCGTGGCCGTCGAGGCGGGCGAACAACTCTTCGCCGACGCCGAGTTCGGTGCCGAGCGGGGCGGCGCGGTCCCGTTCGTCGTCAGCGGCGTACGAGTGGGTCTCAGCAACGAGGCACGCGGCCACGTGCTGAACAAGACGGGCGGATACCAGGGCCGCCCGGCGACGGTCTCCCTGGCCACACCGCCGGCCGCGTACGGCGGCGGCGCGGGAGGCGGGGAGGCGGCGAGGGGCATGCGGCTCGCGGGCTGGTACTACCTCCAGGTCAGCGTGAACCCGAAGGTCCGGCAGACGGCCGTGCCCGTCACGCTCAAGATCGCCACGGCGGCCGCCCGCAGGTCCGAGCAGGAGCCTGGCGCGGGCCGCGCCGCAGGTGGCGTGGAGCCGGTCGCGGCGACGTCCCGCGGCACGCACCGGCAACGCCTGCGGCTCATCGGCTACGCCGGCATCGGCACCGGCACCGCGCTCCTGCTGGGCCTCGGCGTCTGGACCCTGCTCGCGCGCCGCCGGCAGGGCTAGGGGGTGTCCGAGGGGTCGGCACGGGCCCTGCGGCGCGACCGGCTCAGCGGCAGAGCGCGCAGAGGCCCTCGGCGAACGCCGGGAACTCGGCCTGGGCCTCGGCGACGATCTCCCGGGCGGGCCGGCGCGGAGTGGTCGCGTGCCGCGCGGCGAGCTCGGCCGGGGCCGCGCCCGGACCCGTCTCGTGTGCCTCGTCGGCCTCGCCGGCCCCGTACAGAGCGGCCGCCATCGGACCGAAGCCGTCGGCCAGCACCCACAGGAACCCGGACAGGTCGCCGGCCACCACGCCGCATTCGCCCTCCGAGCCGATGTAGACCACGGGCTGCTCGGTGAGCGGCCGCCCCGGCCGAGCGCACCAGAGGGCGACGAGACCGCCGGCACCGTCCTGCCCGAAGACCCGGTAGGCGTCGCCGTCGACCGCCGGGTTGCCGGTCCACTGCCGTAGCCAGCCGGTGGTCTCCTCCGCGGAGTCGAAGGCGTCGTACGGCTCGAAGTCGATGCCCACGCCGTCCTCGCCGTAGGAGAAGGAGGTGCGGGCCGCATCGGCGAGCGCGGGGGGAAAACGGCGGTCGGCGCCGGTCTTGTCGGTCATCCGCGCAGGCTAAGCGCCCCCACTGACATCGCCGGGCCGCAGGCCGGCGCCGGGTGCCCCGGGGCGTGGGGGCAGGACCTCCAGCCGTACCCCCCGGCGCAGCCCCCACCGCTCCATCGCCCCCGCCTCCGCCTCCAGCACGTGCCGGGCCCGCAGGCGCGGGACGCCCAGGCGGCCCGGGGGCATGGTCCGTACGGACAGGACCGTCAAGTCGCGTGTCAGGTAGGCGACATCGATCGTGAACCGCATCCGCCAGGTGTGCACGCTGCCCGCCGGGGTGAGGAGGAGGGCGCCGTCGAGCCCGTCACGGCCGAGCAGTCCGCGGGTGCGGGAGCGGAAGGAGGCGGCGACCTCCAGGGGGACCACCGTGCCGCCGGGCACGCGGAGTTGGGTGTTCCCATCGCGAAAGCGCTGGTGGCGGGGCATGCGGACCAGGTTATCCACAGGGGCCGACGGAAGTCGGCGATTGTCCGTAACCTCGTTGCATGCACTCGCTGTTGATCGTGGTTGCTGTGGTGTACGGCGCCGCGGCCGGTGCGCTGGTGCCGCGTGCGCGGTACCGGCTGGCCGTGGAGCCGGGGGAGGCGTGGCGATCGGCGGGCCCCTGCGGGCACGCGGTCACGGGCTGGGTGGGTGCGGCCCGCTGCCGCGCCTGCCGGGGGCGGTACGGGCCCGGGGCGCTGGGGCCCGCGGCCGTCACGGCACTGGTGTGCGGGGCGCTCGCGGCGGCGGTGGGCGGGCGGCCCGAGCTGGCGGTGTGGCTGGGTGCCGTGCCGTCGGCCGTGGTGCTGGCCGCGGTGGACTGGTCGGTGCGTCGGTTGCCGGACGTGCTGACGCTGCCCCTGGCGGCGGGGCTGGCCGGGCTGCTGGGGGTGGCGGCGCTGATACCGGGCGCGGAGGGGTCCTGGCCCGGCGCGTTGCTGGGCGGGCTGGCGATGGGCGGCGGGTACTTCGCGCTGTTCCTGCTGCATCCCGCCGGCATGGGGTTCGGGGACGTGAAGCTCGCGGCGGGGCTGGGGTGCGCGCTGGGGTGGTACGGGTGGCCGGTCGTGTTCCTGGGGGCCTTCGCCGGCCTGCTGCTGGGGTCTGCCTACGGCTTGGCGCTCCTGGCCACCCGCCGGGCGGGCCGGGGCACGGCCATGCCCCTGGGGCCCTTCATGATCGCGGGAGCCTGGCTGGGGCTGCTGGCCGGCGCCAGGTCCGGGGGGTGACCGGGGGTGGGGGCCACGGCCGTCGGCCGGCCCTTCCTGACCGTGGCCTCGATGTCATCGGTTCGTCGGTCGGCGGGCTGACTGCGGGCACGTTCGGCCCAAGGGCTCCGTTCCGGCTGGACGCCACCTCCGGCCGTGGCCGGCCTCGCCACCCTGATCCCCCTGATCCCCCTGATCCTCGACCTCGCCCGGCAGCCGGCGCGCGGCACCCGCACGACACGCCGATGTACGACACGCCGACGAAGGGACCTCAGTCGCACCGGCTGTCCCGTCCATCCCGGTAACCCCTTCCACCCCCATACGGGCCGGGCGAAATAATTGGGGTGCCCCCAAAAGATCATTCGTACGGGCCGCGATGAGGGCCGCCACTTACGCACCGCGCACACATGACTGCTGAAAGTGCAGAGCGCGGCCGTCCGCGACACGCACGTGAAGCCGGTTACGTAAATGTGATGTGGGTGGCGAGAGTGGCCCCGTCAAGGCGGGGCGTCTTCGGTGAACCTTCTCGGAGGACGGACGGAAGAAAATTTCGACGAGGTTCATGATGGCTGGAACCCGCCGCCGTGGCACGGCAGTTCTACGCTGTAGGCCCAGTACTGAAGGGCCCCGTGGGGCCCGAAGCGGGCCCGGCCGCCGTCCTGTTCAAGATCACGTAGGGGGCTCCTGGCCGGCGCGCCACGCATTGTCACCCCCGTCGGTGCGCGAAGTACGGCCCCGGACCGGTTATGGTGGAAACCCCCCCTCGGGCCGGTCCGTATCCCCCCCACGGACCGGCCCGTTTTTCTTTCTCCCTGATTACTCTCCGTGCCAACACGTGTGGGTTACGGGCGTGGATCTCGAATCGATCACGAAAATCGATCGGCCGCGCGATTCGAAGCGTGAATCGGTGGCGATTCAGAGCGCGATTCGGCCCGCGAATCACAGCGTCAATCGCACGGCCGGGCACGGCGCGGCCCCCCCGCCGCGCCGCAGCCCCCTACCCGGCCCCTTCATGCACCCCGCTACGCCTCGCCCCGGCGCGCCCAGATGTTCACGCCCTCGGTGCTCACCGCCAGCGCGTCGATCTCGGCCAGCTCGTCCTTCGTGAGCGCCGGGGCGCCGAGCGCGCCGACGTTCGCCTCCAGCTGGGCCACGCTGGACGCCCCGATCAGGGCCGAGGTCATCCGCTCGTCGCGCAGCACCCAGGTCAGGGCCAGCTGGGCCAGGGACTGGCCGCGCCGCCGCGCGATCTCGTTCAGCCCCCGCAGCCGCTCCACGACCTCCCCGGTCAGCAGCGCCGGGTCCAGCGACGTCCCCCGCGAGGCGCGCGAGCCCTCCGGGACGCCGTCGAGGTACTTGTCGGTGAGCATCCCCTGTGCCAGCGGAGCGAAGGCGATGCAGCCCATGCCCTCCTCCTCCAGCGCGTCGAGCAGGGCGTCGTCCTCCGTCCAGCGGTTGATCATGGAGTAGGACGGCTGGTGGATGAGGGCGGGCACGCCCATCTCCCGCAGCAGCCGGGCGGCCTCCCGCGTCTGTTCCGCGCTGTAGGAGGAGACACCCGCGTACAGCGCCTTGCCCTGCTGGACGGCGGATGCCAGGGCGCCCATCGTCTCCTCCAGCGGCGTGTGCGGGTCGAAGCGGTGCGAATAGAAGATGTCGACGTAGTCGACACCCATCCGGCGCAACGAGGCGTCGAGCGACGACAGCAGGTACTTGCGCGAGCCCCACTCGCCGTACGGGCCGGGGTGCATCAGATAGCCGGCCTTGGTGGAAAGGACCAGCTCATCCCGGTACGGACGGAAATCCTGGGCGAACAGCTTGCCGAAGTTCAGCTCGGCGGAGCCGGGCGGGGGGCCGTAGTTGTTGGCCAGGTCGAAGTGGGTGACGCCCAGGTCGAAGGCGCGCCGCAGGATGGCGCGCTGCGAGTCGAGGGTGCGGTCGTCGCCGAAGTTGTGCCACAGTCCCAGAGAGATGGCGGGCAGCTTGAGCCCGCTGCGGCCCGTACGCCGGTACTCCATGGAGTCGTAGCGTGTTCCGGCCGCGCGGTACAGCGAGGGATCGGTCATGTCCATCTGACTATCACGGTCCTGTGACAGGCCTAGTTGGGTGCTCGCGACACGCTGGCAGTAGTGTGGCGCCCTCGGGGCGACGCCATGGCATGGAGGGGCAGGAAGAGTGAAGTTGCGCGACCTGGTGTACAGGCTCTACGCACGCCGGGTGGAAGGCCGACTCGACCATGCCCAGGTGCCCAAGCACATCGGCGTCATCCTGGACGGCAACCGCCGCTGGGCGCGGGCCGACGGCCGGACGCCCGAGCAGGGTCACCAGGCCGGTGCGGACAAGATCTCGGAGCTGCTCGGCTGGTGCGCCGAGACCGACGTCGAGGTCGTCACGCTCTGGATGCTCTCGACGGACAACCTCGACCGGCCGGCCGTCGAGCTGAACCCGCTGCTCGGCATCATCGAGAACACGGTGCGGGGCCTGGCCGCGGACGGCCGCTGGCGCGTTCACCACGTGGGCACGCTCGATCTGCTTCCGGCCCAGACCCAGTCGGTGCTGAAAGAAGCCGAGCAGGACACGGACGGTATCGACGGAATACTGGTCAACGTCGCCGTCGGCTACGGCGGCCGGCAGGAGATCGCCGACGCCGTGCGGTCCCTGGTCCTGGAGGCCGCGGAGAACGGCACCTCGCACGAGGAACTGGCCGAGACCGTCGACGTCGACGCCATCACCAAGCACCTGTACACGCGGGGCCAGCCCGACCCCGACCTCATCATCCGCACCAGCGGTGAGCAGCGGCTGTCCGGCTTCATGCTCTGGCAGAGCGCGCACTCCGAGTACTACTTCTGCGAGGTCTTCTGGCCCGCCTTCCGCAAGGTCGACTTCCTGCGGGCCCTGCGCGACTACGCCGCCCGGCACCGCCGCTACGGCAGCTGAGGCAGCGTCTGCGGCGGGTCGGGGCCGGTCAGGGCCGGTCCCGGTGGTTTCCCCGCCGCGCCTCGTGCACACGTCGCGGCCCCGGCCGTGAGGGCCGGATGCCCCGGGCACGCTACGGCCGCTGACGGACCGATCGTTCGACTGCTCGTCGCATATGCCGTTGCATGGTCTCGCGGTCCAGCGGGAATATCCCCTCCAGGCCGACGGTCCGTACCGAGACCGTCGCTCTGCCAGCGGACGGCATGGGGCCGTCCGCCCGGGAGGCCCTTTGCACCAGGACGACGACCGTGCGGACCGAGCGGGCGGCAGCGCCCGCACGGCCGACGCGGCGGGCCGGACGACCGGCCGCCCTGGGAGGGCGTTCACCCGGCCCATTCCCCGCGACTCCGTCGCGCCCTTACCTCTCCCTGAGGGGGTTCGTCCACCCGTGGTGACCAGCAAGAAGCGCCGTGACGGCGACCGGCGCACCTATGTCCTCGACACCAGCGTCCTGCTGGCCGACCCAGGAGCCATGTCCCGCTTCGAGGAGCACGAGGTCGTGCTCCCCGTCGTGGTGGTCACGGAGTTGGAGGCCAAGCGGCACCACCCCGAGCTGGGGTATTTCGCCCGTAAGGCACTGCGCCTGCTCGATGAGTACCGCGTGCAGTACGGCCGGCTGGACGCACCGATTCCGATCGGTGAGCTGGGGGGCACGCTCAGGGTCGAGCTGAACCACTCGGATCCGGGCATACTGCCGGCCGGCTTCCGTCTCGGTGACAACGACTCCCGCATCCTCGCGGTCGCCCGCAACCTCCAGGCCGAGGGCTACGACGTCACGGTCGTCTCCAAGGACCTGCCGCTGCGCATCAAGGCGTCGGCCGTCGGTCTGCTGGCCGAGGAGTACCGCGCCGAGCTGGCCATCACCGACTCGGGCTGGACGGGGATGGCGGAGCTGACGGTCACCGCCGGGCAGGTGGACGAACTCTTCACGACCGAGCGCGTGTACGTTCCGGAGGCCGCCGAACTGCCCGTGCACACCGGTCTGGTGCTCCAGTCCGAGCGCGGCAAGGCGCTGGGGCGGGTGGCCGCCGACGGCTCCGTGCGGCTGGTGCGGGGCGACCGGGAGGCCTTCGGCATCCACGGCCGCAGCGCCGAGCAGCGCGTCGCGCTGGACCTGCTGCTCGATCCCGAGGTCGGGATCGTCTCGATGGGCGGCCGGGCCGGTACGGGCAAGTCGGCGCTGGCGTTGTGCGCGGGGCTAGAGGCCGTGCTGGAGCGGCAGCAGCACCGCAAGGTGATGGTGTTCCGCCCGCTGTACGCGGTGGGCGGGCAGGAGTTGGGCTATCTGCCGGGCAGCGAGGCGGAGAAGATGAGCCCGTGGGCCCAGGCCGTCTTCGACACGCTGTCCGCGGTGACGACCGCCGAGGTCATCGAGGAGGTCGTGGGCCGGGGCATGCTGGAGGTCCTGCCGCTGACCCACATCCGCGGCCGCTCGCTCCATGACGCGTTCGTCATCGTCGACGAGGCGCAGTCCCTGGAACGCAACGTCCTTCTGACGGTGCTGTCGAGGATCGGCGCCAACTCGCGGGTCGTCCTCACCCACGACGTGGCCCAGCGCGACAACCTCCGCGTGGGGCGCTACGACGGGGTGGTGGCCGTCGTCGAGCGGCTGAAGGGCCACCCGCTGTTCTCCCACGTGACGCTGACGCGTTCGGAGCGTTCGCCGATCGCGGCGCTGGTGACCGAAATGCTGGAGGACGGCCGTATCTGAGGGGATGCGCGACTGCAGCGCGCGGCGGGCCGAGGAGCCTAGCCGCGCGCCGTCGTTCGCCGCAGGCGTTTCCACGAAGCCGCAGGCATAAACGGCGTGTGAGCTTTCCCACGTAACCAAGAATTGCCTCGGAGCGTGCCGTTCAGGCAAAGTCTGGGTCCTGTCAGGCCCCGCATACGGCACTTGAACCCCTCCGGGGGCAGATGCGGAACACGCGACAACTGAACAGCGTCGCCGTATGCCGCCCGAGCATCATGCGGACCTCCCCCGCGGAGGGCCCACCGGGTCAGTGCCTCCCGTGACCAGCCGGTCACCCGCGTCCTCGTGGGTCCGGTGCTATTGGAGGCCAGCGCCAGGGGCACGATCGCGCCCGCGAGGTCACCCATGCGGGCGATGCTGGAAGGAAACCGTGTGAGCCGGATTTCGGTCCGGGGATTCGCCGTGGCGTCCGCCACCGCGGTCACCACCGTAGGCGCCGTCGTCGGTGTCGCCGCGGGCCACGACCAGGGCACGACCGACCGGGTCGAGGCCACCGCCGCGGGCACGACGCTCCTCGCCGACATACCCGGCGGACACAACGTCCAGGCCCAGACGGCCTCTCTGCAGCAGCAGGCGGACACGCAGGCGGACGCCGCCGACGCCGCTGCAAAGAAGGACGTCGAGGAATCGGCGCGCAAGCAGGCCGCCGAGGACGCCACCGCGAAGAAGGAAGCCGCGGAGGCCGAGGCCAAGAAGAAGGAAGCCGAGGCGAAGGCCAAGGAGCGCGAGAAGGAAGAGATCGCGAGCCGCTCGGCCACGCGTGACGCCTCCTCCTTCGCGGTCAAGGGCTCGTACTCCGTCTCCGAGGTCCAGGCCATGGCCCGGCAGATGGTCCCCGGCGACCAGTTCCAGTGCTTCAGCAACATCGTGAACAACGAGAGCACCTGGGACTACACGGCCACCAACGCCTCCTCCGGCGCGTACGGCCTCGTCCAGGCGCTGCCCGGCACCAAGATGGCGTCCGCGGGCGCCGACTGGCGGACGAACCCGGCCACCCAGATCAAGTGGGGCCTCAGCTACATGAACGAGCGCTACGGCAGCCCTTGTGGCGCCTGGTCGTTCTGGCAGGCCAACCAGTGGTACTAGGCCGTTCCGGCTAGCCGCGCCACATCACTCGTACCCCTGCGAAGCCCCCGGCCGACCGGCCGGGGGCTTCGTGGCGTCCGGGGGCAGGTAACGTCAGCACGGACGGCCACGGGGGAGTGGGGTAGAGGAAGAGGAATGTCCAGATTGCCACGATGGGTCGGTGGCGTCGGCTCGGGTCTCATACGGCTCGCCGAACGGCTCGACGCCCGCAAGGCGGCCGCGGAGCACGACACCGCGGCCGCGCCCGAGGCGGAGGCCGCCCGTGCCACGGCCCCGGACCGCGCTCCCGAGCCGGCCGCCGCGCCCGTACCCGCCTACGAACCCGGTCCGGGCGACCCGCCCGGGCACGGCCACGTCGCGTCGCCTGTCATGGCCATGCGGCCTGATCCGGTCGCCGCCGTGCCCTGGGGCGTGCGGGTCGCCGCCGAGGTGGGCTGGCGGCTGCTGGTGCTGGCCGGGACGCTGTGGGTGCTGATGCGGGTGATCAGCGCCGTGCGCCTGGTGGTGCTCGCCTTCGTCGCCGGCCTGCTGATCACCGCACTGCTCCAGCCGACCGTCGCCTGGCTCAAGCGCCACGGCGTGCCGCGCGGCGTCGCCACGGCCATGACCTTCGTGTCCGGCTTCATCATCATGGGGCTGGTCGGCTGGTTCGTGGTCTGGCAGGTCACCGAGAACCTCGACGGGCTGTCGGCCAACGTCCAGCACGGCATCACCGACCTCAAGCAGTGGCTGCTCGACAGCCCGTTCCACGTCACCCAGGACCAGATCAACAACATCGCCGACAACCTCAGCAAGGCCATCGGCAACACCAAGGACCTCACCTCCGCCGCCACCGAGGGCGTCCAGGTGATCCTCGAGGTGCTCACCGGCATCCTGCTGGCGATGTTCAGCACGCTCTTCCTGCTCTACGACGGCCCCAGGATCTGGAGCTGGATCCTCAAGCTGGTGCCGGCCGCCGCCCGCGAGGGCGTGGCGGGCGCCGGCCCGCGCGCGTGGACCACGCTGACGGCCTATGTGCGCGGCACGGTGATAGTGGCTCTCATCGACGCCATCTGCATCGGCGTCGGCATCTTCTTCCTCGACGTGCCGATGGCCGTGCCCCTGGCCGTCTTCATCTTCCTCTTCGCCTTCATCCCGCTGGTCGGCGCCGTCGTCTCCGGTGCGCTGGCGGTGGTCGTCGCGCTCGTCACCCGGGACGTCTTCACGGCGGCCATGGTGCTGGTGGTCGTCCTGGCCGTGCAGCAGATCGAGGGCCACGTCCTCCAGCCGTTCATCCTCGGGCGCGCCGTGCGGGTCCATCCCCTGGCCGTGGTGCTGTCGGTCGCGGCGGGCTCGATGGTCGCGGGCATCGGCGGCGCGGTCGTGGCCGTGCCGCTGGTGGCGGTGACCAACACGGTCGTCGGATACCTGCGGGCCTACGCGAAGGAGAACGCGGCGCGGGCCCGCCTGGACGTCTCCCCCGGGGAGGCGGCCGCGGTGGCGTCGCCCCCGCCGCCCCCGCCGTCCTCCCCGTGATCCCCGCCCGCTGAGCGGGGGCGCTCCCCCGAAGGGAGCCCCGGTGCACGACGAAGGGCCCCGACCGCGAGGTCGGGGCCCTTCGTCTCGTTCCTGGCGGTGCGCCGGGTCAGCCGTTCAGGACGCTTTCGGCGTCCAGGGTGGCACCGACGGCCTGGAGGACCGAGGCGATCTTGAAGGCTTCCTGGATCGTCTCGCGCTCCACGCCGGCCTTGCGCAGCACCTGCTCGTGCGAGTCGAGGCACATGCCGCAGCCGTTGATGGCGGAGACGGCCAGGGACCACAGCTCGAAGTCGACCTTCTCCACGCCGGGGTTGCCGATGACGTTCATCCGCAGGCCCGCGCGCAGGTTGCCGTACTCCGGGTCCGACAGCAGGTGCCGGGTGCGGTAGTAGACGTTGTTCATCGCCATGATGGCGGCGGCGGCCTTCGCGGCGGTGTACGCCTCGGGGGAGAGGTTCGCCTTGGCCTCGGGCTCCAGCTCGCGCAGGACGATCGGCGAACGGGTCGCGATCGCGCAGGCGAGGACCGTGCCCCACAGCTGCTGCTGGGGGAGGTCGGAGTTGCCGATGACCGAGCCGAGGTTCAGCTTCAGGTCCTTGGCGTAGTCCGGTATGGCGGACTTCAGCTCATCGAGCGCCATGGGAGATCAGCTCACTCGCCCGCGAGGAGCTTGACCGCGTCGAGGGTCTCCTCGCCCTTGGACCAGTTGCAGGGGCACAGCTCGTCCGTCTGCAGGGCGTCGAGGACCCGCAGGACCTCCTTGGGGTTACGGCCCACGGAGCCGGCGGTCACCATGACGAACTGGATCTCGTTGTTCGGGTCCACGATGAAGACGGCGCGCTGGGCGTAGCCGTCCTCGCCCTCGACGCCGCAGGCCTGCATCAGCTCGTGCTTGGCGTCGGCCAGCATCGGGAAGGGCAGGTCGCGCAGGTCGGCGTGGTCCTTGCGCCAGGCGTGGTGCACGAACTCGGAGTCGCCGGAGACACCGAGGATCTGGGCGTCACGGTCGGCGAACTCGTCGTTCAGCTTGCCGAAGGCCGCGATCTCGGTCGGGCACACGAAGGTGAAGTCCTTGGGCCAGAAGAAGACGACCTTCCACTTGCCCTCGTAGGTCTTGTTGTCGATCTGCGCGAAGGCCTTGTCCGCGTCGAGGTCCACACAGGCGGTCAGGTCGAACTCGGGGAACTTGTCACCGACAGTGAGCACGCGCTCTCCTTGCAATGGAGGAAAGCCCTGTTCATGGGGTTTCCTGCGGGTTGGACGACAACCACAGTGCCATAGGAGGCATTGATAGCGGAAATAGCTAGACTGGGTGATGTTGATCGGAGGTGGTTATCAGTGGTGTCCTCGCCCATATCCAAGGGGCAGCAGCACGGTGCGGACCGCGGTCCGGCCCCCTGGCCGGCCCCCGCGAAGGTCCCGCCGGCGCGGCCCCGTCAGCCCAGCCTCGCGCAGCTCCGCGCGTTCGCCGCCGTCGCCGAGCACCTGCACTTCCGCGACGCGGCCACGGCCATCGGCATGAGCCAGCCGGCGCTCTCGGGGGCCGTCTCCACGCTGGAGGAGTCGCTCGGCATCCAGCTCCTCGAGCGTACGACGAGAAAAGTCCTGCTCTCGCCCGCCGGGGAGCGGCTGGCCGTCCGGGCCCGCACGGTCCTCGACGCCGTCGGCGACTTCATGGAGGAGGCCGACGCGGCCCGCGCGCCCTTCACCGGCGTCCTGCGCCTGGGGGTGATCCCCACCGTCGCGCCCTATCTGCTGCCCGTCGTCCTGCGCCTGGTCCACGACTCCTATCCGGACCTCGACCTCCAGGTCCACGAGGAGCAGACCGCCTCGCTGCTGGACGGCCTCTCCCAGGGCCGGCTCGACCTGCTGCTGCTCGCCGTGCCGCTCGGCGCGCCCGGCGTGAGCGAACTGCCGCTGTTCGACGAGGACTTCGTCCTGGTCACCCCGAGCGACCACTGGCTCGCCGGCCGCGGCGACATCCCGCGCGAGGCCCTGCGCGACCTCGACCTGCTGCTCCTGGACGAGGGGCACTGCCTGCGCGACCAGGCGCTGGAGGTCTGCCACGAGGTCGGGCGCGCGACGGGCGCCCCGATGACGACCAGCGCGGCGGGCCTGTCGACCCTGGTCCAGCTGGTGGGCGGCGGCCTCGGGGTCACTTTGCTGCCGCGTACGGCTCTGCGCGTCGAGACCGGCCGCAGCGACCGCCTCGCCACCGGGTACTTCGCCGACCCCGCCCCCTCGCGCAGGGTCGCCCTGGCCATGCGGTCGGGGGCGGCGCGGCAGGGCGAGTTCGAGGAGTTCGCGGCCGCGCTCAGGGGAGAGCTGAGCCGCCTTCCGGTGCGGATCGTCGAGGAGGGCTGAGGAGGCGCCGCACACCGGGCGGGGGCGCCGCCGGGTGCGCGGCGCCCCCGCCCGGCCGTCCCTACTCGGTGCGCAGCCCGTCCGGCCGGGTCATCCGCCACAGCGGCGGCAGGCTGGCGAGGGTGACCAGGGCGATCACCCCGGCGCCCGCACCGGTCACGGGCAGGAAGGCGAACCAGTCCCGCACCGTGCCGTCGACCACCTGGAGCATCACCCAGCCGAGGCTGATCCCGCCTCCCGTGGCGAGGACCATCCCCAGGACCACGGGGATCGCCGTCTGCCACAGCACCGACCAGCCCAGGGTGGAGCGGGGCGTGCCGAAGGCGGCGAGGGCGGACAACGTCCGCCTGCGCTCGCGCAGTTGCTCCAGCGTGGAGACCAGGATGCCCGCGCCGATGAGGCCGAGGGTGCCCACCGTGCCGATGAGCAACCCCCGTTCGATCATGGCGTAGTTGGCGTCCTTCACCACGCCGCCGTCGCGCCACACCCGCAGGGCGGGGTCGATGGCGGCCGCGGTGTTGCGGATCCGTTCGAGCGCGTCGGGGTCGTCCGGCCGGGCCTGGACCCGCACCCGGGTGCTGGCCGTGGGCATGGCCGCCGTGTCGATGGCGGACGGGGTGGCCAGGACGCCGCCGCGAAACTCCTCGCCCGGGCCGGGCAGCGTCCGCACGATCCGCGCGGAGTCCGGGACGGTCCACCGGTACGTGCGGGGTTCCCGGGTGCTCCCGGGGTCGAGGTACTCGCTCATCGTCAGCTTCGAGCCGGGCGGGAAGTGATCGCTTTCGCGAATGCCGCCCGGGGAGTCGGCGACGAAGACGTCGCCGTCCCGGCAGGAGTCGAGCCGCGCGATCCGGCGCAGTTCCGCGCAGTCGCCGACGGAGATCGCGGTGGTCCTGTCCGCTCGGCCGTCCCTGGTCGCGTACTCCTCGACGACGACCGCGGCGTTCACGACGCCGCGCGTGGCGCGGAAGCGCTCGGCGTAGTCGTGGGTCTCGGCGGCCGAAGCCGCCCGGAAGACGCCCGACATGGACGAGTGGCTCGCCTCGTCACCCGGCAGCTCGTAGCCGCCCCGTACGCCCGCGAAGAGCATCTGCACGGCGATCGCCCCGGCCACCGCCACGGTGACGCCGCTGACCGCGCGGGCGGCGGGGCCGCTGCCGAGCTGGAGGCGGCGGTAGGCCAGCTGCCAGGCGGGCGCGCCGCCCCGCAGGCGGTCCACCAGGACCTGGAGCACCCAGGGCAGCAGCAGCGTGATGCCGACCAGCAGCAGGACCGCGCCGCCGGCGACCTGGGAGGTGTTGAGCGGATCGCCCCACGGGTCCATGGACGCCCGGCCGAAGAGCGGGAACAGCAGCGCCACGCCCGCGACGGGGAACAGCAGCCGCCACCACAGGCGGCGGCGCCGGGGCCCGGTGTCGCGCATGACGCCCAGCGGCTCGATGGTCACGCCGCGCAGCGCGAACAGCGTCACCACGACGGCCATGGCCGGCACGGTGACGGCGATCAGCGCGACGAGGGCGGGACGGGGGACCATGTCGGAGGGGAAGACGCTGGAGTCCCGGATGGTGACGTCCGCGGCGAACTCCCGCAGCAGGAGGAAGAGCGTGACTCCGGCGCCCAGTCCGAGGACGGCTCCGGCCAGTGCCTCGCCCGCCGCGATCCGCCGGGTCGTGCGGGCGTCGGCGCCGACCAGCCGCAGCGCGGCGAGCCGCCGGTCGCGGCGCTCGCCGCCGAAGCGGACGGCGGTGGCCATGAAGACGGCGACCGGCAGGAGCAGGACGACGCAGGTCATGATGGCCAGCACCAGGAGCACCGGACTGATCGGTTCCTTCTCCTCCGCGGTCCCGAACGCGTCGACGCGGGCCGGGGTGTCGTGGATGCCGGGGCCGTGGGGGCCGTCGAGGGTGATGCGGTCGTCGCCGGCGTAGTAGGAGAGCTCGCTGGGGCCGATGAGGCCGGACGAGCCGATGGTGCCGACGATGCGGTGGGGAAAGCGCTCGCGCAGCACCGCGCCGTCGGCGGACGCCAGGAGCCTGCCGAGCGCGGGGGAGACCACCATCTCTCCGGGGGCGGGGATCTCCCGCAGACCGGGCGGCACGGGGGCCTTCGGCCCCTCCGGCCGCAGGAGGACGCCGGCGACGGGCTTGTCGTGGAAGTCGGTGTCGGCCCGCTGGAGGATCAGGGTGCCGGGGCCGCGGCCGACCGGCTCGTCGCCCTCCTCGGCGACGTGCGGGGCGCGGGCGGCCTCCCGGTGCTGGCGCTGGGCCATCATCTGCGGCACCGACGCCGCGATCATCAGCAGGGCGACGCCGAGTCCGACGCCGAGGGCGGTCAGCGCGGTGCGGAACCACGCCTCGCGGCCGCCGGTGACGGTGAAGCGGACGCCCATGGCGAGGTCGCGGGCCCACGCGGCCATGCCCCGGGGGCCGGCGGGGGTGTCGGTCCCGGTGCGGGGCTGGTTCACAGGGCGCCCGTTCCGGCCATGTCGCGCACCAGGCCGTCGCGGACGATGACCTCGCGGTCGGAGTACGCCGCCACCCGCGCCTCGTGGGTGACCAGCACGACGGCGGTGTTGCCGGCGCGCGCCGTCTCCGTCAGCAGCTGCATGACGCGCTCGCCGTTGAGGGAGTCCAGGGCGCCGGTCGGCTCGTCCGCGAAGATCACCCGGGGTTCGGTCACCAGCGCCCGCGCCACGGCCACGCGCTGGCCCTGACCGCCGGATATCTGGCCCGGCCGGTGGTGGCGCACGTCGGCCACCTCCAGCCGCTCCAGGCAGACCAGGGCCCGCGCCTCCGCCTCCTTGCGCCGCACGCCGGTCAGGCGCAGCGGCAGGGCCGTGTTCTCCAGACAGGTCAGCTCCGGGACGAGCTGCCCGAACTGGAAGACGAACCCGAAGCGGGTGCGGCGCAGCGCGCTGCGCTCGGCGTCCGAGAGCGTGGCCAGGTCCCGGCCCTCGTAGGTCACGGTGCCCTCGTCGGGCGGCACGATGCCGGCCAGGCAGTGCAGGAGCGTCGACTTGCCCGAGCCCGAGGGGCCCATGACGGCGACGACCTCGCCGGCGTGGAGGGAGAAGTTGGCGCCGTCCAGGGCGGTGTTGGGGCCGTAGGACTTGCGCAGGCCGGTGGCGGTCAGCAGGGAGCCGGCGGGGATCACGCGTGCACCGCCGTCGCCAGCTGGTCCAGCCGGGCCGCGGTCAGCTCCAGCCACCGCAGGTCCGCCTCCAGGTGGAACAGGGCGTGGTCGCAGATCAGCTGGTCGGCGAGGTCGCCGCCGCGCTTGCGCTCGGTGAGCCCGCGCATCAGCCGCAGGTGCTCCGAGCGCTGCGCGTCCAGCAGGCGGCCCGCGTCCCGGCCGGTCATCAGGGCGAGGACGACCTTCGTGTACAGGGTCGACTGGAGGTACGGCTCGGGCTTCTCCGGCTGCCCCAGCCAGCGCGCCACGTCCGTCACGCCGGCGTCGGTGATCGCGTAGCGCTTGCGGTCCGGGCCGCCGCCCTGCTCGATGCCCTCGACCTCGACCAGGCCGTTCTTGAGCAGCCGCGACATCGTCGCGTACACCTGCCCGTAGTGCAGGGGGCGGTCCTGGCCGAACCGCTCGTCGAAGGCGCGCTTGAGGTCGTACCCATGACGCGGACCGGATTCCAGAAGACCGAGCAACGTGTGACCTATAGACATGCGGAAACACTACACGGCGCGTATACATCGTGTGTATACGCGCCGTGCAGAGTTGTCCGGATCTAGTTCTCCGCGGCCCCGCCGCCCTCGTCCGGGCCTGTCCGGTCCCCCTTCGACGGGCGTCCGCGCCGCCGGATGGCGCCGACGTCCCGGGGCAGCCGGCCCGCCTCGGAGAGGGCCTTGCGGAGCAGGAACTCGATCTGGGCGTTCGCGCTGCGCAGCTCGTCGTCCGCCCAGCGGGCCAGTGCGTCGTGGACGAGCGGGTCGAGCCGCAGCAGCACCTGTTTGCGCCGCTGCGGCCGGCCGGGCGCGGGGGTGTCCTCCGTCACTGGTAGAGGGTGCCGGTGTTCAGGACGGGCTGGGCGGCCCGGTCACCGCACAGCACCACCATCAGATTGCTGACCATGGCCGCCTTCCGTTCCTCGTCCAGTTCCACGAAGCCTTGCTCGCTGATGCGCTCCAGCGCCTGCTCCACCATGCCGACCGCGCCTTCCACGATCAGCTTGCGCGCCGCGACGACCGCGCCCGCCTGCTGGCGCTGGAGCATGGCCGAGGCGATCTCGGGCGCGTAGGCGAGGTGCGTGAAGCGGGACTCGATGATGCGCACGCCGGCCGCGGCGACCCGGGCGTGGAGTTCGAGGGCGAGCTTCTCGGTGATCTCCTCGGCGTTGCCCCGCAGCGACAGCGCGTTCTCGTCGTGCGCGTCGTAGGGGTACTCGATGGCGATGTGCCGGACGGCGGCCTCGGTCTGCGTGGCGACGAACTCCTGGAAGTCCTCCACCGCGAACATCGCCTGCGCGGTGTCCTCGACGCACCACACGACGACGGCGGCCAGCTCGATCGGGTTGCCGTAGGCGTCGTTGACCTTCAGTACGGCGGTCTCGTGGTTGCGGACCCGGGTGGAGATCTTCTCGCGGCTGGTGAAGGGGTTGACCCAGCGCAGGCCCTCGTTGCGGATCGTGCCCCGGTAACGCCCGAAGAGCTGGACGACGTTGGCCTGGCCGGGCGCGATGGTGTTCAGCCCGGACATCGCGACGACCGAGCCGAGGCCGGCCAGGACGCCGCCGGCTATCAGCGCGAAGCGCAGGCCGTCGGCCAGGTGGCTGCCGGCCCCCACGGCCACGGCGGCGACGCCCGCCAACAGGCCCACGAGCCCCAGCAGGAGGGCGAGTCCGCCGCCGATGTCGTTGGCGGGACGCTCCTCGATGCCCGGTCGCGGCGCCGCGGGCGGGTTCTCGGTGGTGGTGTCGGACATGGGTGGCCCCCCGTTTCCCTCCGGCCGCGCGGTGGTTCTCCGCGCGGCTTGGTCTGTCTATCAAAGTGATATCACATTACGGCCCTGTACGGTTTCCCGCACTGGACCGCACCGGGTTCCCGCCACCCGGGGTGCTGTATGTCACGTCCGTTATTGCCGTGATCGATGGGCGTTTGGTGACAGTTGCGGTGTTAGCTTCGTGAGCTGGGTTGGGGGCGGACGGACTGGAGCTACGGGAGAAATGGGCCGAGCGGAAGCGCGACGGGCGCAGAAGAGGGGCACTGGCCCTGGCACGGGCGGTAAGAAGCCCAAGAAGACCGGCATACGCCGGTTCTTCACCTGGAAGATGCTGCTGGCCTACTTCGTGGGCGTGATCGCCCTGGGTGCCGGAGCGTTCTACGCGCTGTACCTGTACGTGGACGTGCCGGGCGAGGGCAACAAGGCCGCCCAGCTGCAGAGCAACGTCTACAAGTCGGCGGACGGCAAGACCATCGCGCGCATCGGTCAGGTCAACCGCGAGGAAGTGCCGCTGGACAAGGTCCCGGAGAACATCCGGAACGCGGTCGTGGCGGCGGAGAACAAGAACTTCTGGACCGACCCCGGCGTCGACCTGAAGGGCACCGCCCGCGGCATCATCAACACCGTCATGGGCCGTGGCAAGCAGGGTGGTTCGACCATCACCCAGCAGTACATCAAGAACTACTACCTGGACCAGCGGCAGACCGTCAGCCGCAAGGTCAAGGAACTGATCATCTCGCTGAAGGTCCAGGACAAGCTCTCCAAGAAGAAGATCCTCGAGGGCTACCTGAACACCAGCTACTACGGCCGCGGCGCCTACGGCATCCAGGCCGCCTCCCGGGCGTACTACAACAAGGACGTCGACAAGCTCACCCTGGAGGAGGGCGCCTACCTGGCCGCGCTGCTCCAGGCGCCGAGCCAGTACGACTGGTCGCAGGCCACCGAGGCCGGCAAGACCAACGCCAAGAAGCGCTGGAACTACGTCCTCGACAAGATGGTCGAGCAGAAGTGGCTCGGCGCCGCCGAGCGCCAGTCGATGCAGTTCAAGGAGCCCGGCAAGGCCAAGCCGGCCGCCGGCCTCGCGGGCCAGAACGGCTACCTGGTCGAGGCGGCCAAGCGGGAGATCATCCGGGACCTCGTCGCGCAGGGCCGCACCCAGAAGGACGCCGAGCAGGAGTTCGAGGCGGGTGGCTGGACCGTCACCCTCAGCATCGACCCCACGAAGCAGAAGGCGCTGGAGAAGGCCGTCCACGACAAGCTGCTCGCCGAACTGGAGCCGGGCAAGCGCGAGGTCGACAAGCACGTGCAGGCCGGCGCGGTGTCCGTCGACCCCAAGACCGGCAAGGTCGTGGCGCTCTACGGCGGCCAGGACTTCATCCAGCACCAGGTGAGCAACGCGACCCGGGCCGACTACCAGCCCGCCTCGACGTTCAAGCCCCTGATCCTGGCCTCCGCCCTGGAGAACAACTCCAAGACGCAGGAGAAGAAGCCGATCACGCCGGCCACGATCTACGACGGCACCAACAAGCGGCCCGTCGTCGGCCCCGGCGGTGGCGGCTACGCCCCGGAGAACGAGGACCAGCACAGCTACGGACCGATCACCGTCCAGCAGGCGATGAACGACTCGGTCAACTCCGTCTTCGCGCAGATGGTCGTCGACGTCGGCATGGACAAGGTCAAGAAGACCGCCGTCGAGCTGGGCATGAAGTCGGACTTCGAGGAGACGCCCGCGATGGCGCTCGGCGCCATGGGCGCCAGCCCCATGGAGATGGCCGGGGTGTACGCCACCCTGGACAACCACGGCAAGAAGGTCACCCCGAGCATCGTCGCGTCGGCGACCCACCGCGGCCAGGAGTTCAGCCTGCCGAACGCCGTCGGCGCCACCGCGGTCGACCGCAACACCGCGGACGGCCTCACGTCCGTGCTGACCGGCGTGGTCAACGACGGTACGGCCAACGTGGTGAGCAGCGCCGAGTACCAGGTGGCCGGCAAGACCGGTACCTCCGACGAGGACCTCTCGGCGTGGTTCGCGGGCTACACGCCCAGCCTGGTGACCACCGTCGGCCTCTTCGGCGAGGACATGGAGAAGAACGGCAAGCAGGTCACCCTGCAGAACACCGGTGGCAACGGCCGCGTCAACGGTGGCACGTACCCGGCGAAGATCTGGGCCGCCTACAACGCGGCGGTGTTCGGCGACGACGACAAGGCCAAGTTCGACCTCGAGACCGACGAGCCCGCCGCGCCGGCCGCCCCGCCGAGCCCCAAGCCGTCGACCTCGCCGTCCGCCTCGACCTCGCCGAAGCCGTCGAACTCGCCGTCGGCCTCGACGTCGCCCAAGCCGTCGAACTCCTCGTCCTCGGCGGCCTCGCCGAAGCCGTCGAACTCGACGAAGCAGCCGCCGACGCCCAAGCCGTCGTCGTCCTCCTCGACCGGCTCCTCGACCGGCCCGGTCGACCCCGGCACCCGGCCCAACGGCGGGCTGATGCCCCCGCCGTAGGACCCGTCCGACGCGGTCCGGCCGACGACGAAGCCGCCGCCCTCCCCCTCCCGGGGAGGCCGGCGGCTTCGTCGTCTCAGCGCGTGTGCGCGGGCAGCCCCAGCTCGAACCACACGACCTTGCCGGTGCTCAGCCGGGTGGCCCCCCAGCGCCTGGCCAGCCGGTTCACCAGGTACAGCCCCCGCCCGCCCTCGTCCGAGGGCCGGGCCTGGCGCAGCCGGGGCAGCTGGGGCACGTCGTCGCCCACCTCACAGCGCAGGACATCCGTCCGCAGCAGCCGCAGCGTTATCGGCCGCTCGGCATAGCGCACCGCATTGGTGATCACCTCGCTGACCAGCAGCTCCACCCCGTCCGACAGCTCCTCCAGGCCCCAGCGCGACAGGGCGCGGCGGGCCAGCCGGCGGGCCTGGCGGGCCGTCTGCGGGCGCGGGTCGAGGAACCAGTAGGCGACGTCGCTCGGGGCGATGCCCTCGAAGCGGGCCGCCAGCAGGGCGATGTCGTCGTCGCGGTCGCCGGGGCCGAGCATGCCCAGCACCTCGTCGCACAGCGGCTCCAGCGGGGGCGGATTGGGGCCCGTCAGCCGGGCGGTGTCGATGAGGCGCTCGCGCAGCTGCTCTATGCCGGTCCACACGTCCCGTATCCGGGACTCCACCAGGCCGTCCGTGTACAGGAGCAGGGTCGCCCCGGCGGGCGCGTCCAGCTCGACCGCCTCGAAGTCCACCCCGCCCACGCCGATCGGTGCCCCGGGCGGCACCCGCAGCACCTCCGCGCGGCCGCCGCGGTGCAGCAGCACCGGCGGGGGATGACCGGCGTTGGCGATGACGATGCGGTGGGCGACCGGGTCGTACACCGCGTACAGGCAGGTGGCCATGCGGTCGCTGCCCAGGCGCTGGGCCTGCTCGTCGAGGTGGTGCAGCACCTCCTGCGGGGGCAGGTCCAGCCCCGCGAGGGTCTGCGCGGTCGTCCGCAGCTGGCCCATGATCGCCGCCGAGGTCATGGAGTGGCCCATGACGTCGCCGACGACGAGCGCCACCCGGTTGCCGGGCAGCGGGATCGCGTCGTACCAGTCGCCGCCCACGCGCGCCGTCTCGGCGGCCGGCAGGTAACGGCTGGCCAGCCGGACGCCGGTCGGCTGGGGCAGCGAGTCGGGGAGCATGGTGCGCTGGAGCTCGTCGGCGATGTAGACCTCGCGGCCGTAGAGCACCGCCTTGTCCACGCCCAGCGCGGTGTGCGTCGCCAGCTGCGCCGCCACGAGGAGGTCGTCGCTCTCGAACGCGGCCCGGTCCTGACGGCGTATGAACACCGCCGCGCCGATCACCCGCCGCCGCCCGCGCAGCGGCGCGAGGATGGTCCGGCGCCGCTCCGGTACGTGCCGGCCTTCGCCCAGCAGTTCCGGCAGGGCCGCCCGCGCGGCCGCGGAGTCCCCGAAGACGGGCCGGACCCCCCGCAGCACCTCCGCGAGCGGCCCGCCTATGCGCACCTCGCAGCGCTCGGCGGCCGCGTCGGCCAGCTCGGGCCCGGGGTCCGGCGGCTGCTCCCGGGGCGCCTCGGCCTCGTCGCCGCGCACATGCTCGGGCAGCCGGTCGGTGCGCCGCAGCCGCAGCACGACAGGGCCCACGGGCCGTTCGTCGCCGACGGGCAGGGGATCGCGCAGGTACACGAGGATGGCGTCCGCGAACGTCGGCACGGTGGCCCGGCACAGGCCCAGCACGATCTCGTCCAGGTCGATGCCCCGGGCGATCCGCCGGGTCGCGGCCCCGACGAAGCGCAGCCGCTCACCGCCGCCGGACGCCCCGGTGGCCGTGCGTCCCGCTCCGGCGGGCCCGGTTCCGCTGCCGCTGCCGCCGTCCGGCGGCCGGGGCGGCGGCACGTCCCCGTCCTCGCCCTGCGCGGGCCCGGTGGCCCCCGCGGCGCCGCGGGACGCGGCCGCCCCCTGCCGGCCGCCGCCGGTCCGCCGTGCCGAGCCGTTGCGCCCGCGGGCGTCGGCACCGGCCGGATCCGCCCCGTCACCGCCGCTTCTTGACGAGCCGTCACGGGCGGCGGCACGCGCTGTCCGGCTCTGCCGGGCGCTGTCGGGCGTCTCGCCGGCGCGGGGCGCGGCTGCGTCGGCGCCGCGGCGCCTCGACCGTCCGGCGCCCTTGTCGGACGTCCTCGCGCGCTGGCGCGGGACGTGCGTGCCGGGGTCGTCCGGCCCGGGGGCCGGGCCGTCGACGGGGTCGGGGTGGGCCTCGCCCCGCGCCGGCGCGTCGGCGGGTTCGGTGCGTGCCTCGGCGTGGCCCCGCATCGGGGCCGGCTCGCCGTGGTCCCCCGCAGGGGGCATGCCGGCGGCACAGGCCGCGGAGGGCCGGTGTCTTCCGTGGGAGTTGGGATGCTCCGTCACGCGTGGGGTTCCATCCGTCGGGGCGCGCGCCCGGGGGCGCGCGGGGGTCAGACGCGGCGCAGGTTGAGAAAGAGCTGGATCTCGGGTGGGACGTCCGTGCTCGCCGGGGCGTACGCCGGCGAGCTCTCCCCGGCGATCTCGAATCCCGCGTCGCGCACGACCTGGCGCAGTTCGTCCCGCAGGTAACCGGATACCCGGATCGTGTTGCCGAGGAACGGGATGGCGTAGTCGTCGACGTCGGCCTCGACCATCGAGAGGGCCAGCAGGCCGCCGGGTCTCAGCAGGCCGTGGAGCATGCGCAGCGCGTGCGGGATCTCCGGGCGCGGCAGCATCAGCAGGGCGAAGAAGGCGGCGATGCCGTCGAACGTGCCCAGGTGGCCGTCCCGCAGGTCGGCGAGGTCACCCAGGTGGAACGTGGCGCCCGGTACGTTGACGCGGGCGAGGTCGAGCATGCCCGGGGAGAGGTCGTTGCCGACGACCTCGTGGCCGGCCTCGACGAGCTGACGGGCCGTCGGCAGGCCCGTACCGCAGCCGACGTCGAGGATCCGGGAGCCGGGCGGCAGGGCGGCGGCCAGCCAGGCGCCGGCCGCGAGCTGGCCCTCCTTGTGGGGGAAGGCCTCGTCGTAGCGGTCGCCGATGGCGTCGAACGCCTCGGCCTGCCCGCTGCGGTCCAGCCCTAACCGGGCGTAGCCGTCGTAATCCCGCTGGTCGTCACCGCTCACGGCGCCGCCCTCTCTGTGACTGTGACTGTCTTTCATCGTGCCGTGCTGTGCAGTATCGCGGAGGCCGATCCTACGGTTGCCTCGCGGGGGATCGGCAAGGGATTCCGGGGCCGATTCACGCCTCGACGCGTGTGGGGGTGCGGTCCCAGTCACCGGGGAGCGCCGGTACGGTCCAGGCGGGGTCGGGCCGCCAGCCCTCCCAGCCGCCGGCGAAGGGCTGGCCCCAGGACTCGATGAGGGCGACCGCCGAGCGCCCGGCGGCCCGTACCCGCGCGGCCTGCGCGGCGGTCATCAGGCCGGCGTGCTGGGCCTGGGCGAACTCGTCCTCGTCCTTCCACTCCCAGCTGCGGTCGGGGTAGACGGCGATGTCGAGGAAGTGGTCCTCGGAGTCGACGCCGCCGGACCAGCGCGTGAGCGGCTCCTCGAGGTTGACGTACCAGTTCCGGAAGTGCCAGTCGGGGTCCCAGAAGAGCCAGACGGACCAGGGTTCGCCGGGCCGGGCGAGCTTGAGGACGCCGGGGCCGTACCAACGGGTGACCTCGGTGGTGCGCGGCTTGGTGTAGCGGGTGGCGAGCGGCTCGCGGTGGACGGGCGTGCCGTCGGCGAGCAGCGGCTTGACGCAGTCGGTGCCGGGGGCCATCCAGACGGCGAGCAGCTCGGCGGTGTCCCGGACCACGGTGACGGGCCGGCAGATGTGCACGCTGCTGGTCGCGTTGCCGCGGTAGCGCCAGAGGATGTGGTCCCCCGGCGCCCAGGAGCCGCCGCCTGCCGTGCCCGTCGTCTGCGCTGCCATGCGCAGATCTTAGGTGCCTGTGCCACGGATGCGCCGTGACGTGCGCCGCAAAGGTATGGTCCAGCTCGGCGCGGACGCCCCCTTAGGGGTGCGTCATGCGCAGGACGTCCAGTGCCTCGTCGAGCTGCTCCGTGGTCAGCAGACCGCGCTCGACGTAGCCCGATTCGAGGACGACCTCGCGGATGGTCTTGCGTTCGGCGAGGGACTTCTTGGCCACCTTCGCCGCCTCCTCGTAGCCGAGGTAACGGTTCAGCGGGGTCACGACGGACGGCGAGGACTCGGCGTACTCCCGGGCCCGCTCGACGTTGGCGGTGATCCCGTCGACCGTGCGGTCGGCCAGCAGCCGGGAGGCGTTGGCGAGCAGCCGCACGGACTCCAGGACGTTCTTCGCCATCACCGGCAGCATGACGTTGAGCTCGAAGTTGCCGGCGGCGCCCGCGGTGGCGACGGTGAGGTCGTTCCCGGTGACCTGGGCGGCCACCATCAGGACGGCCTCGCAGACGACCGGGTTCACCTTGCCCGGCATGATCGAGGAGCCGGGCTGGAGGTCCGGCAGGTTGATCTCGGCGAGCCCGGTGCGCGGTCCGGAGGCCATCCAGCGGAGATCGTTGGCGATCTTGGTGAGTCCC
Source organism: Streptomyces cinnamoneus (assembly GCF_002939475.1). NCBI lineage: Bacteria > Bacillati > Actinomycetota > Actinomycetes > Kitasatosporales > Streptomycetaceae > Streptomyces > Streptomyces cinnamoneus. Next base: position 4,412,807 of record NZ_PKFQ01000001.1, read on the forward strand.
ACGGCGATGGTGCGCAGCTGGCCGCTGGTCTCCACCAGGCCGTCGCGCGCGCCCTGGGCCTCGAAGTGGTCGCGGGCCTCGGCCAGCGGCAGCCCGGTGGTGCGGGCGACCTCGGCGATGACGGCCCCCGAGAAGCCGGGCGGGGTGTTGATGCCGGTGCCCACGGCCGTTCCGCCGAGGGGGAGTTCGGCGAGCCGGGGCAGGGACGCGCGCAGTCTCTCCGCGCCGTAGCGGACCTGGGCCGCGTAGCCGCCGAACTCCTGGCCGAGCGTCACGGGCGTGGCGTCCATCAGGTGGGTGCGCCCGGACTTGACGACCTCGGCGAACTCCTCCGCCTTGCGCGCCAGCGCCGCCTCCAGGTGCTCCAGGGCCGGGATCAGGTCGCCCGTGACGGCGGCCGTGGCGGCGATGTGGATGGAGGACGGGAAGACGTCGTTGGACGACTGGCTGGCGTTGACGTGGTCGTTGGGGTGCACGGGCCGGCCGAGCCGTTCGCCGGCGAGGGTGGCGATGACCTCGTTGGCGTTCATGTTCGACGACGTGCCGGAACCGGTCTGGAAGACGTCGACGGGGAAGTGGTCGTCCCAGCGGCCCTCGGCGACCTCGGTGGCGGCTTCGGCGACAGCGGCCGCCACGTCCGCGTCGAGGACCCCCAGCTCGGCGTTGACCTTCGCGGCGGCCGCCTTGATGCGGCCCAGCGCCGCGATGTGCGCCCGCTCCAGGCGCTGCCCGCTGACCGGGAAGTTCTCCACGGCCCGCTGGGTCTGGGCCCGCCACTTCGCCCCCGCGGGGACACGCACCTCCCCCATCGAGTCGCGTTCGATCCGGTACTGCTCGTCGTCGGTCATGGTCACTACCTCCTGGCCATCACAGCGTTTGTCTTGTTCACCCTGTTCCCAAACGGCACTCCCAGCCACTAAATACCGCGGGTAACAACTGAAATCGGGGAGGCTCCATGACACGCAGACCCACCCTGCGCTGTGCACTCGCGTCCGTCGCCGCTCTCGCCACCGCCTGGGGCGGACTGGCCGTCACCAGCCCCACCGCCCACGCCGATCCGCGCACCACCACCGCGACGCCGCTGAGTCCGGAACTGGAGCGCATACGTGCCGCGGAGGCGGTGAAGCTGTACGGGGACGCCGCCGAGCGGCCCCTGGGGCAGCGCAAGACCTCGCTGCTCTCCCTTGGCGACAGCGAGATCTCCGGGGAGGGCGTCGGCCGGTACGAACCGGGCACCGCCGGGCCGGACAACTGGTGTCACCGCTCACCCGACGCCGCCATCCACCGCACCGGCATCCCCGCCGACGTCACGTACAACGTCGCCTGCTCGGGGGCGGCCACCGCGAACATACGCATCGGCGGCAGCAAGCAGTACGCGGACGAGCTGGTGCAGAGCGACAACCTCGCCGTCAAGGCCCGCAACACGCGGGTGAAGATGGTCCTGCTCGTGGCCGGCGCCAACGACGATCTCCAGTTCGGGCCCGTGATGACGGACTGCGTCGAGCGCTACGTGCTGCTGCAGGGCCCCTGCGAGCCGAAGTACGCCCCGGGCTGGCAGGGGCGCGTCGACGCCCTGGTGCCCAAGGTCGAGCAGACGGTGCGGGACCTGCGGAGGACGATGACCGACGCCGGGTACGCGGACGGCGACTACAAGCTCGTCGTCATGGGCTACCCGAGCCCCATCGGCCCCGACTTCAAGGACAACCCCCGCTTCCCCGGCAAGATCCCCGGCGGCTGCGTGGGCCACACCTCCGACGCGGCGTGGGGCCGCAACTACGCGGTACCCGCCTTCGAGCGCGGCATGCGCAAGGTCGCGCGGGACACGGGCGCGCTCTACCTCGACAACTCACGCCTCTTCCACGGCCACGAGGTGTGCATGGAGGACACCTGGGCGCGCGGCCTCTACATCGACCTGTCGAACCCGTTCCCGCCGGACGCCAACTCCGTCCGGCAGTCCTTCCACCCCAACGACCGCGGGCACGGCGCCTTCGCGTCCTGCCTGACGCAGCTGTACCGGTCGGGGTGGCGCGAGGGAGGCTGCGCGGACCCGGCGAGCACGGGGACGCCGGTGCTCGTCGAGGGGGCGTGGGACGACGCCTACCGGCCGCTGAAGAGCGAGGCGACGGGGACGTGCGTGGACGCGTACGGGGCCGCCTCGGGCAACGGCACCGCGGTGGGGGGCTGGGACTGCACCGGCAACCGCAACCAGCAGTGGTGGTACGACGGGGAGCGCGGCTCGCTGCACAGCGCGCTCAGCCACGACCGGTGCGTGGACGTGCCGGGCGGGAAGTACGCGGCCGGGACGGCCGTGGCGCTGTGGAACTGCCACGGGGGCGCGAACCAGCGGTTCACGCGGAGCGGGGGGACCCTGCGTCCCGCCGCGGCACAGGACCTGTGCCTGACGCTGGCGGGAGCGAAGGAACCGCTGCGGCTGCAGCGCTGTGACGGCTCGGGGTCCCAGCGCTTCGCGTAGGCAGGCCGTCCTCAACCGCCGGACGGGCGGGAACCAGCCCGTCCGGCGATGGGGCCCCGGTGGGGGAAAGGGCGCGACCGGGGGAGGATCCCCCTACTGCGCGGCACCCCGCACCGGAATCGACGTGAACGTGGGCGCCGGCGACGGGTCGACGAAGAAGTCGTTGCCCTTGTCGTCCACGACGATGAACGCCGGGAAGTCCTCGACCTCGATCTTCCAGACCGCCTCCATGCCGAGCTCCTCGTACTCGACGACCTCGACCTTCTTGATGCAGTCCTGCGCCAGACGCGCGGCCGGGCCGCCGATCGAACCGAGGTAGAAGCCGCCGTGGGCGCCGCACGCGTCGGTGACCTGCTTGCTGCGGTTGCCCTTGGCGAGCATGACCTTCGAGCCGCCCGCCGCCTGGAACTGCTCGACGTAGGAGTCCATGCGGCCGGCCGTGGTGGGGCCGAAGGAGCCGGAGGCGTAGCCCTCGGGGGTCTTGGCCGGACCGGCGTAGTAGACCGGGTGGTCGCGCAGGTACTGCGGCATCTCCTCGCCCGCGTCCAGCCGCTCCTTGATCTTCGCGTGGGCGATGTCGCGCGCGACGACCAGCGGGCCGGTCAGGGACAGCCGGGTCTTGACCGGGTACTTGGTCAGCTCGGCGAGGATGTCGTCCATGGGGCGGTTGAGGTCGATCTCGACCACGTCGCCGTCGGCGTCCAGGTGCTCGTCCGTGGTCTCCGGCAGGAACCGCGCCGGGTCGGTCTCCAGCTGCTCCAGGAACACGCCCTCCGCCGTGATCTTCGCCAGCGCCTGGCGGTCGGCGGAGCAGGAGACCGCGATGGCCACCGGGCAGGAGGCGCCGTGCCGCGGCAGGCGGACGACGCGCACGTCGTGGCAGAAGTACTTGCCGCCGAACTGCGCGCCGATGCCGATCTTCTGCGTCAGCTCGAAGACCTTCTCCTCCAGCTCCTTGTCGCGGAAGCCGTGGCCCAGCGGGGAGCCCTCCTCCGGCAGCTCGTCGAGGTAGTGCGCGGAGGCGTACTTGGCGGTCTTGAGCGCGTACTCGGCGGAGGTGCCGCCGACGACGATCGCCAGGTGGTACGGCGGGCAGGCCGCGGTGCCCAGCGAACGGATCTTCTCCTCCAGGAACTTCATCATGGAGGCCTCGTTGAGGACCGCCTTCGTCTCCTGGAAGAGGAAGGACTTGTTGGCCGAGCCGCCGCCCTTGGCCATGAAGAGGAACTTGTAGGCGCCGCCGTCGGTGGCGTACAGCTCGATCTGCGCCGGCAGGTTGGAGCCGGTGTTCTTCTCGTCCCACATGGTCAGCGGGGCCATCTGGGAGTAGCGCAGGTTGAGCTCGGTGTACGCGTCGAAGACGCCGTGCGAGAGGGCCTTCTCGTCCTCGCCTTCGGTGAGGACGTTCTGGCCGCGCTTGCCCATGACGATCGCGGTGCCGGTGTCCTGGCACATGGGCAGGACGCCGGCGGCGGCGATGTTGGCGTTCTTCAGCAGGTCGAGGGCGACGAAACGGTCGTTCGCGGACGCCTCGGGATCGTCGAGGATCTTGCGCAGCTGGGCCAGGTGCGCGGGGCGCAGGTAGTGGGAGATGTCGTGCATCGCCTCGGCGGCCAGCTTCCGCAGCGCCTCGGGCTCGACCTTGAGGAAGGTGCGGCCGTCGGCCTCGAAGGTGGAGACGCCCTCGGAGGTGACGAGGCGGTACGGAGTGGTGTCCTCGCCCAGGGGCAGGAGGTCGGTGTAGGCGAACCCTGAACGGGCGGACGGGGCAGACATCGCGACGGTTCCCTCACTCTGCGGATGATGACGCCGGCTTCCTCGACGGCCCATCCAGAGTAGGCGGCCGCGCGGCTACCGGGTTTGTGAGGTAAGGCTCAGTACTCGCCCGGCGACGCGGCACTATCGCGATCTATCGCGTTTCGCTACCCTGCTGGTCGTGGACGAGTCATCTCTCGAAGAGCGACCCCAGGACTCCGCACCCGCAAAGGTGCGGCTCGACAAGGCGGCCCCCGCGGCTTCCGATCCGGCGCTGCGCGCCTCCGACGCCGATCGCGACGGCGTCGCCGACATCCTCCGGGAGGCCCTCGCGGAGGGGCGGCTGACCGCGGAGGAGCACAGCGAGCGGATCGGCGCGGTCTACCGGGCCCGGACCGTCGGCGAGCTGGCGCCGCTGGTGCGCGACCTGCCCGCCGGACGGCGCCCGGAGGCCGTACCGGCGGCCGTGCGCCCGCCGGATGCTTCCACGCGCCCCGCGATGGGCGCGGCCGAGAACCTCATCGCCGTCTTCGGCGGGGCCACGCGCAAGGGCCGCTGGCGGGTGGGAGCGCGCACGAACGCGTTCGCGCTGTTCGGCGGCGCGGAAATCGACCTCACCGAGGCGGTCTTCGCACAGCGCGAGGTCGTCATCAACGCCTACGTGCTGTTCGGCGGAGTCGACATCAGGGTTCCGGAGAACGTCACCGTGCGTTCCGCGGGTGCCGGCGTCTTCGGCGGTTTCGACGTCCGGACGAACGAGGCGGCGGACCCGGACGCCCCGGTGGTCGTGGTGACGGGCTTCGCGGTCTTCGGCGGGGTGTCGGCGAAGGCGCGGCGGGGCAAGAGGCTGAAGAATCTGCGGGCCGGGGACTGACCCGCAGGCAGCGACATTCCGCTCATGGCAACGGTGTGAATAAGCTCGCGCACAGCGGGTAAAGCTTGGTGCATCGTCTCTCGTACGGCTGCGGGTGCGAATGGCCGTGCGCCTCGAGGCGGGCAAAGGTGACTCAAATCGGCCAAGCAAAGCCGTCGTCAGGAGTAGACCGTGCTGCTACCGCATCAGCCCTTGCAGGAAGCCGCCGTACCGTCCCAGCGGATTTCCGCGCGGGATCAGGCCGGCCCCTGGCATTCGGAGGCGGTGTGCCGCCGGGATGAAGCCGGGCTCTTCTTCGCACCATCAAAGGAACCGACGGCCGCTCGTCTTTCCCGGGAAGAGGCCGCCAAGCGCGTCTGCGCGCGCTGCCCCGTCATGGTCGCCTGCCGGGAGCACGCCTTGCTCCAGCCGGAGCCCTATGGCGTGTGGGGCGGGCTGACCGCGGCCGAGCGCCGGGTGGTGCTCGCCCGCAGGCGGCGGCGCGAGGCCGAACTGCAGCGGACCACGCGCATCGCCGCAGCCGGCTGAGCGTTCATATCTGGCATATCTTTCGGGCCGGGCCCCGCCGGACGACGGCGGGGCCCGGCCCGTTGTGCCGCCCGCACCGGCGCGGGGCGTGGCGTCAGCCGGGGCGGCGACCCCTTCAGCTGGGGCGCTCGAAGTCGATCGCGCTGTAGGCGCGCAGCTTCGACAGGCGGTGCTCGGAGTCGATCAGCCGGATCGTGCCCGACTTGGAGCGCATGACCAGCGACTGGGTGGTGGCCGTCTCCGCGCGGTAGCGCACGCCGCGCAGCAGCTCGCCGTCGGTGATGCCGGTGGCGACGAAGAACACGTTGTCGCCGCTGACCAGGTCGTCGGTGTGCAGGACGCGGTCCAGGTCGTGGCCGGCGTCGAGGGCGCGCTGACGCTCCTCGGCGTCCTTCGGCCACAGCTTGGCCTGGATGGTGCCGCCGAGGCACTTCATCGCGCAGGCGGCGATGATGCCCTCCGGCGTGCCGCCGACGCCCAGCAGCAGGTCCACGCCGGTGCCCTCGCGGGCGGCCATGATCGCGCCGGCCACGTCGCCGTCGGAGATGAACTTGATGCGGGCGCCCGCCTCGCGGATCTCCTTGACGATGCCCTCGTGGCGGGGGCGGTCCAGGACGACGACCGTCACGTCCTCGGGCGAGGACTTCTTCGCCTTCGCGATGCGGCGGATGTTGACGGCGACCGGCGCGTCGATGTCGACGAAGTCCGCGGCCTCGGGGCCGGTGACCAGCTTGTCCATGTAGAAGACGGCGGACGGGTCGAACATCGAGCCGCGCTCGGCGACGGCCATCACGGACACGGCGTTGGCCATGCCCTTGGCGGTGAGGGTGGTGCCGTCCACCGGGTCCACGGCGACGTCGCACTCGGCACCGGTGCCGTCGCCGACCCGCTCGCCGTTGTAGAGCATCGGGGCGTTGTCCTTCTCGCCCTCGCCGATGACCACGACGCCGTTCATCGACACGGTGTGGATCAGCGCGCGCATGGCCCGCACGGCTGCGCCGTCGGCACCGTTCTTGTCGCCGCGGCCGACCCACCGGCCCGACGCCATGGCGCCCGCCTCGGTGACCCGGACGAGCTCCAGGGCGAGGTTGCGGTCGGGGTCCTCGGGGCTGACCTCGAGCTGGGACGGCAGATGATGATCGGTCATCGGGGCGGACCTTTCTGTACGGCGACGGCCGTGGGGCCCCTCTGTGGCTGGCTCGCCAGGAGGGTTGAGGGTGACATGACTTTATCGGTTCATTGCGAGAGTGAGCAGAGGGCCCCACGCATGAGCGCCGTCAGGATCGGCCGCGGTGACCGTGCCCCGTGCCGCCGTGGGGTGCCGCCCGGTGCCGCCGCGGGGCCACGAGGTCGCCGTCAAGATCTCTTCGGGCATGGGGGACGATGGGGGCGTGGCAGGTAGGAACGGCAAGACGCAGACGATCCGGAACATGGTGCTGTCGATGGCGGTGACGGTCCCCGTGGCGGGGATCAGTTACCTCTTCATCCCGCACGACACCGGCAACGACCCGGTCCGGACGGTGAACTACCGGGTCGAGCTGGACACGGCCCGGCGCGCGGCGCCCTACGCGGTGGCGGCGCCCGAGGGGCTGGGCGAGGGCTGGCGCGCGACCTCGGTCTCGTACGCGCCGTCCGGCAAGCAGGGCTCGGCGTGGCACCTGGGCTTCCTCGACCCGCAGCGCGAGTACGTCGCGATCGAGCAGAGCGACGCCTCGCCGCGCGGTTTCATCGACGACGTCAGCCAGCGCGCGGAGAAGACGGGCGAGACCCGCAAGGTGGGCGACGTCACCTGGGACCGTTACGAGGGCCCCCGCTACGACGCCCTGGTGCGCGAGGAGCACGGGGTGACCACGGTCGTCACCGGCACCGCCTCGGAGGAGCGGCTCATGGAAATGGCCGCCGCGCTCAAGGCCGAGAAGACGAAGATCGCCAACTCGGGCTGAGGAGCGCGACGGCCGTGCGGCCCGTCCGGCCACGGGGGGAGGGGCGGGCCGGGCCGCTCCGGCGCCGGACCGGCCCGACGCCGGGGGGAGTGGCGTCGGGCGGGCGTGGTGGCGTCGGACGGTCGTGGTGTCAGACGGTCGTGACGGCCTGGTCGAAGGACAGGCGCGGCGAGCGGGGGTAGAAGGCGTCCGCGCCCGGCTTGCCGATGTTGACGATCATCAGCGGGGTGTGGTCGTCGTCCAGGAACTCCTTCTGGACGCCCGCGTGGTCGAAGCCGGTCATCGGGCCGGCGGCCAGGCCGGCGGCGCGGATGCCGAGGAGGAAGTAGCCGGCCTGGAGGGTGGCGTTGAGCTCGGCGGACCGCTCGCGGACCGGGCGCTCGCCGAAGAAGACGTCCTTGGCCTGCGGGAAGTGCGGGAAGAGCACGGGGAGTTCCTCGTGGAACTCGTTGTCCGCGGCGAGGATCGCCACCAGCGGGGCGGCGGCCGTCTTGGCCTGGTTGCCCTCCGCCATGTGCGGGACCAGACGCTCGCGGGCCTCCGCGGAGCGGACCAGGACGACGCGCAGCGGCGACTGGTTGAACGCGGTCGGCGCCATCTTGATCAGGTCGTAGACGGCCTGCATCTGCTCCTCGGTCACGGGCTCGTCGGTGAACGAGTTGGCCGTGTGGGCCGCGTGGAAGAGCAGGTCCTGGGCTGCGGAGTCGAGGGCGAGAGTCATGGCGGGAGCACCTTCTTCTACGGGTGGGGACCACCGGGGGCTCGGGGAATCGCCCATCCGGCATGAGCCAATCTACGACGAGATAGATTAACTTTCAACTAAAACCGGCCCGCGTGAGAGTCAGCTCACAGGAAGGGCGGGGTGCGGTGGCGTGTGACGGGTGGGGTGGTGTCCGGGCGCGCGGTGGGGAGGGCGTGAGGGGGCGTCGGTGCCGTTCCTCGGCGCGGGGGCCGGGTGCGGTCGGCTATGCCCGGGCGGGCCTTCCGGGGCCCGGGACGGGCCGCCCGGCCCGGCCGCGAGCGCGGCCGGCGAGGCCGCCGCCCCTGCGCCTCAGGCCTCCGTGGGCTCCGTCTCCTCGCCCTCTTCCTGGGCCAGCGCCGCGTCCAGCCTCGCCCGCGCGCCGTCCAGCCAGCGCCGGCACACCTTCGCCAGCGCCTCGCCGCGCTCCCACAGCGCCAGCGACTCCTCCAGCGTCGTGCCACCGGCCTCCAGCCGGCGCACCACGTCGATCAGCTCGTCGCGGGCCTGCTCGTAGCCCAGCGCATCCGTCGCGTCGGTCGTCGCGTCCGTAGTCGTCGCCATGCCACCACCCTAGGGGCGCGGTGTGACAGCGGGCGGCACGGCGACCGGGCGCACCGTGAACTCGCCCTCCGCCACGCGCGCCCGCAGCTCCTCCTCCGGCGTCACCTCGGCCGCCGCCCGCACCACCGAGCCGTCCGCGTGCTGGAGGACGGCGTAGCCGCGCCGCAGCGTCGCCGCCGGCGACAGCGCCACCACGCGGGCCAGCGTGTGCGACAGCTCCGAGTCCGCGCGGTCCAGCAGGTGCCCGAGCGTCCGGCGGCTCCGGGCGGCCAGCGCGTCGACCTGCTCCGCCCGCTCGTCCACCATCCGCTGCGGCCGCTCCATGCACGGCCGCGCCCGCGCCGCCGCCAGGCCGCGCTCCTCGCGGTCGAGGTGCGCGGTCACGCAGCGCAGCGCCCGCTCGCGCAGGTGCCGCACGCGGGTCAGCTCCTCGCCGACGTCCGGCACGACCCGCTTCGCCGCGTCCGTGGGCGTGGACGCGCGCAGGTCGGCCACCAGGTCGAGGAGCGGAGTGTCCGGCTCGTGGCCGATCGCCGACACGACGGGGGTGCGGCAGGCGGCCACGGTGCGTACGAGCTGTTCGTCCGAGAAGGGCAGGAGGTCCTCGACGCTGCCGCCGCCGCGCGCCACGATGACCACGTCGACCTCGGGGTGGGCGTCCAGCTCCTGGACCGCCTCGATGACGCTCGGTACGGCGTGCACGCCCTGGACGGGGACGTTGCGGACCTCGAAGCGGACGGCCGGCCAGCGGTGGCGGGCGTTCTCCAGCACGTCGCGTTCGGCGGCGGAGGCGCGGCCGCAGACCAGGCCGATCAGCTGGGGGAGGAAGGGGAGCGCACGCTTGCGTTCGGCGGCGAACAGGCCCTCGGCGGCGAGGGACTTCTTCAGCTGTTCCAGCCGCGCCAGCAGCTCGCCGACGCCGACCGGGCGGATCTCGGCCGCGCGCAGCGAGAGCTGGCCGCGGGGGGCGTACCACTCGGGCTTGGCGTGCACGACGACGCGGGCGCCCTCGGAGACGACGTCGGCGACGCGGTCGAAGACGGCCCGGTAGCAGGTGACGGAGAGGGAGACGTCGTGCGAGGGGTCGCGCAGTGTCAGGAACACGACGCCCGCGCCGGGGCGGCGGGACAGCTGCGTGATCTGGCCCTCGACCCAGACCGCGCCGAGGCGGTCGATCCAGCCGCCGATCAGCCGGGACACCTGGCCTACGGGCATGGGCGCGTCCGGGGACGTGTTCACTGCCATGCGGTGAGCGTAGCGGTGGGGGGTGACACGGTGCCCTGGCGGCCGGTGGGCGGACGGGCCCTTCTGGGGCTGCACTCTTTGCGGCTACTGGTTCCGTGTCGATCGTGCCCCGCACTCCCGCACAGAGTGCTTCACGCCCCTGCCAGGGCCCATCCGCCCCGCCCCGGCCAGTCCGGGGACGTCGTCCCGCCGGGCGGTCAGCGCGCCGGTCCCCGCCGCCGTGCCGTCTGGACGGCCAGGACCAGCAGGCCCGCACCCAGCCATGCCGCCCCCACCAGTTGGGCCGTCCGCGACGCCGTCAGGATCACGGCGACCACCACCGCCAGGCCCAGCAGGGGCACCGCCACGTGCCGGGGCGGCACACCGTCCGCGCGTCGTGCGGACCAGGCGATCACCGAAACGTGGAGCAGGGCGAAGGCCGTCAGTGCCCCCACGTCCACCACCGACACCAGCCGGTCCAAGCCGTCCGCGCGCCGTGCCGCCCACACCGCCGCGACCAGCGTCACCGCCGCCGCCCCGAGCAGGGCCCGGCGCGGCGCGCCCGAGCCCCGGTCGACCTTCGACAGCAGGCCCGGCAGGCGGCGGTCCCGGGCCATCGCGAAGAGGAGGCGGCCCGCCGCCGCCTGGCCCGCCAGTGCCGCGAAGGCCGCGCCGAGCGCCTTGCTGGCCGCCACGAGGTCGTGCAGCCACGCGCCCGTCGCCGCGTCGACCGTGTCGTAGAAGGCCGCGCCCTGCTCCGCGGGCTTCGCCGCCAGCTCCGCCGGGGACGCGGGGGCGAGAAGGGCCGCCAGATACGTCTGGAGGACGAAGAGCACCCCCGCCACCGCCAGGCACGTCAGGACCGCGCGGGCCACGTTCTCGGAGCCGCCCGTTGACTCCTCCGCGAACGTGGCGATCGCGTCGAAGCCCAGGTACGACAGGACCGCCACCGAGACCGCCCCCAGCACCGCCGTGGTGTCGAAGCCGCCCTCCCCGGTCAGCGGTGACAGCCAGCCGTGGCGCGGTCCGTCCTGGGCCAGGGCGACGGCCGCCGCCCCCACGAAGACCGCGAGGACCGCGATCTCCATGGCGAGCACCAGGAAGCCGGCCAGCGCCGCGGTGCGGACGCCCGTCAGGTTCAGCCCCGTGGTGACGGCCACCGCGATCGCCGTCCACACCCACGAGGGCACGGACGGCACCAGGGCGTGCATCGCGATGCCGGAGAAGAGGTAGGCCACCGCCGGGATCAGGACGTAGTCGAGCATCGCCATCCACCCGGCGACGAAGCCCGGCCCCTCACCGAGCGCCACGCGCGCGTACGCGTACACCGAGCCGGCCTGCGGGGCGACGCGCACCATCTGCGCGTAGGAGTGGGCGGTGAAGGCCATCGCCACCGTCGCCACGACGTAGACCAGCGCCACCGCCCCGTGCGACTTCGCCGACAGCGTGCCGAAGACGCCGACCGGCGCCATGGGGGCGATGAACAGCAGGCCGTAGACCACGAGGTCGCGGAACGTGAGGGTGCGGTGGAGCGTGCCCTCGCCGGCGAAGGGAGGAGGGGTGGCCATGGGGTCAGTATTCGTGCGCCGCCCCGGGCGATGGCCGGGCCACGCCGGTGGGCGGAGGCCCTTACGATGGACCGCATGACTGCCACCCCCGCCCGCAAGGTCCTGCTCGCCGCCCCTCGTGGCTACTGCGCGGGTGTGGACCGTGCCGTGATCGCCGTCGAGAAGGCGCTGGAGCAGTACGGCGCGCCCGTCTACGTGCGGCACGAGATCGTTCACAACAAGTACGTCGTGAAGACCCTGGAGAAGAAGGGTGCGATCTTCGTCGACGAGACGGCGGAGGTGCCCGAGGGCAACATCGTCATCTTCTCCGCGCACGGTGTCGCGCCGGTCGTCCACGAGGAGGCCGAGCGCGGCAAGCTCGCCACCATCGACGCCACGTGCCCCCTGGTGACCAAGGTCCACAAGGAAGCCGTCCGCTTCGCCAACGACGACTACGACATCCTCCTCATCGGCCACGAGGGCCACGAGGAGGTCATCGGCACCAGCGGTGAGGCGCCCGACCACATCACGCTGGTCGACGGGCCGGAGGACGTGGCGAACGTCGAGGTCCGCGACCCGGAGAAGGTCGTGTGGCTGTCGCAGACCACGCTGTCGGTCGACGAGACCATGGAGACCGTCGGCGCGCTCAAGCAGCGCTTCCCGCTGCTGCAGTCGCCGCCCAGCGACGACATCTGCTACGCCACGCAGAACCGGCAGGTCGCCGTCAAGCAGATGGGCGCCGAGGCCGACCTCGTCATCGTCGTCGGCTCCCGCAACTCCTCGAACTCCAAGCGCCTGGTCGAGGTGGCCCTGGGCGCCGGCGCCCGGGCGTCCTACCTGGTCGACTACGCCGAGGAGATCGACGAGACCTGGCTGGAGGGCGTCTCCACCGTCGGCGTCACCTCCGGCGCGTCCGTCCCCGAGATCCTCGTCGAGGGCGTCCTGGAGTGGCTGGCCCAGCGCGGCTTCGGCGACGTGGAGACCGTCACGGCCGCCGAGGAGCACATCGCCTTCTCGCTGCCCAAGGAGCTGCGCCGTGACCTGCGCGCCGAGGCGGCCGCGCTCACGGGCGACTCCGCGGGCTGACCGGGCGTCCCGAACGGGGCCGTCGCGTACGAGGGGTGCGGGCCCGCCGCACCCCTTAGCGTGGCCGTATGAACGTATTCGGCGTGGACATCGGCGGATCGGGCATCAAGGGCGCTCCGGTGGACCCGGGGCGCGGCGAGGTCACGGAGGAGCGCTTCAAGGTGCTCACCCCGCGTCCGGCCACCCCGGACGCGGTCGCCTCCTGCGTCCGGAAGGTCGTCCGGCACTTCGGCGTGCCCGTCGGGCCCGTGGGGGTGACGTTCCCGGGCGTCGTGGCCGGCGGGACGACCCGCACGGCGGCCAACGTGGCCGAGGAGTGGATCGGGCAGGACGCCGCCGGGCTGTTCGGCGAGGAGCTGGGCGCCCCGGTGACGGTGATCAACGACGCGGACGCGGCGGGGCTGGCCGAGATGACCTTCGGCGCCGGCCGGGGCCGTACGGGCACGGTGGTGGTGCTCACCTTCGGCACCGGCATCGGCAGCGCGCTCTTCACCGGCGGCAGGCTGGTGCCCAACACCGAGCTGGGCCACCTGGAGCTGCACGGACACGACGCGGAGACGCGCGCCTCCACCCGGGCCAAGGAGGACGAGGACCTGAGCTGGGGCCGCTGGGCCAAGCGGGTCGGACGCTACCTCGCCCACGTGGAGATGCTGTTCTCGCCCGAGCTGTTCGTGATCGGCGGCGGCGTCAGCCGGAAGGCGGACAAGTTCCTGCCGCTGATCGAGGGGGTCAGCGCGGAGATCGTCCCGGCCCGGCTCCAGAACAACGCGGGGATCGTGGGCGCCGCGATGGCCGCTGCCGCAGCCGGTTCCGGGCCCGTCGTCGCGTCCTGATCAGCAGGACCCTCCTGACGAGCGCGATCAGCGCCGCCAGCAGCGTGCCCGCGTACAGCCAGCCCGCCGTCAGCGACAGCAGGGTGACCATGCTCATGAGCCGCCCGGCCACTCCCTCCGTGCTCTCACCCAGCGGCACGGCGCCCACCGCGTAGGCGATGGGGACGCTCACGGGGGCCGTCATCAGCTCGGCCGGGCGCACCCACAGGGCGCAGGCCGCGCTGCCGATCAGGAAGAACACGCCGTACACCTCGGGCGAGCCGCCGAGCAGCAGCGCGTCCAGGGCGCCGACGCCCAGCATGGCCAGGGCGGTGAGCAGCCCGCTGCCCAGCCCGGTCAGCCGGGCGGCCGGGAGGCGGCTCAGGGGGACGGCGGAGCGGCCGGGGCGGCCCCGCCGGACCGGCGTCCCGGCCGGATCGCGGCGCTGGCCGACGGGCGCGGCGGGGCGGGGCACGGGGGACCCGCGGCGGACCTTGCGCTGGGGGATGCGCGTGCTGGGTTGCTCCACCCGACCAAACTAGGCAGCCACGCCGGGGGAACGTGGCGTGGGACACGCCGTTTGCACCCCCTTGGCCATGTGTTCGGGGAATCCTTCGCCCGGGGCCGGTGGCGGGCCCGGACCCGTAGACTGGTGGACCGGCCGCGTCACGATGCGCGGGACCCTTCGCTCACCGCGGACCATTTCGCTACTACGGGATCACTGGGGAAGTCGCACGTGTCGCTCACGATCGGAATCGTCGGTCTGCCGAATGTCGGCAAGTCGACCCTGTTCAACGCCCTGACCAAGAACGACGTGCTGGCGGCCAACTACCCGTTCGCCACCATCGAGCCCAACGTGGGCGTCGTCGGCGTCCCGGACGCCCGGCTCACCAAGCTCGCGGAGATCTTCGGCTCGCAGAAGGTCCTGCCCGCGACGGTCGACTTCGTCGACATCGCCGGCATCGTCCGCGGCGCCTCCGAGGGCGAGGGCCTGGGCAACAAGTTCCTGGCGAACATCCGCGAGTCGGATGCGATCTGCCAGGTCATCCGCGCGTTCAAGGACGAGAACGTCGTCCACGTGGACGGCAAGGTCTCGCCCCGGGACGACATCGAGACGATCAACACCGAGCTGATCCTCGCCGACCTCCAGACCATCGAGAAGGTCCTGCCGCGCCTGGTCAAGGAGTCGCGGATCAAGAAGGACGTCGCGCCGAAGGTCGCGGCGGTCGAGGCGGCGAAGGAGATCCTGGAGAAGGGCGAGACGCTCTTCTCGGCGGGCATCGTCCAGGGCTCGGGCAACGAGGAGCTCCTGCACGACCTCCACCTGCTCACCACCAAGCCCTTCCTCTACGTCTTCAACGTCGACGAGGAGGAGCTGTCGGACGAGGCGTTCAAGGAGGAGCAGCGCGCCCTGGTCGCCCCGGCCGAGGCCATCTTCCTCAACGCCAAGCTGGAGTCCGACCTCGCCGAGCTGGACGAGGACGAGGCCCTGGAGCTGCTCCAGTCCGTCGGCCAGGACGAGCCGGGCCTGGCCACGCTGGCCCGCGTCGGCTTCGACACCCTGGGCCTGCAGACCTACCTGACGGCCGGCCCGAAGGAGTCCCGGGCCTGGACCATCAGGAAGGGCGCCACGGCCCCCGAGGCGGCCGGTGTGATCCACACCGACTTCCAGAAGGGCTTCATCAAGGCCGAGGTCATCTCCTTCGCCGACCTGGTCGAGACCGGCTCGGTCGCCGACGCCCGCGCCGCCGGCAAGGCGCGCATGGAGGGCAAGGACTACGTGATGGCGGACGGCGACGTGGTGGAGTTCCGCTTCAACGTGTGACGGCTGACATAGCACGACTCGACTGACCTGGCAAACATGCAGGTCAGAGGGGGTCCGACCCTTCGGGGTTGGGCCCCCTTCTGTTTCCCGTGCTGACTTGGTGCTGACCTGGAAGCACCCCCGGGCACCCCTCGTCACCCGCTCCGTGCTGACTTGGTGCTGACCTCGCGAGGGCTGCGCCGAGCAGGCCAAGGCCACTGGCAGGCCGGGCACAGCTCGTACCGGCCGTCGACTACGACGCTGCCCCACTCCCGGCACTTATCGCACCCGCGGGCTCGACGGATATCTACCGTCGGGCCTGGGCGACTCCGTGTTTTGGCCATTCCGGCACTCCCGACGGGAATTGCGCTGTGCTTTGTTCCGGCGTCTGCCCTGCTTCGATGCCAGTATCCAATCGGCTGCGGGGGCATTCAAGATCGCAATTCGGGGAGCTTCCTGCATGCCTGAATGATTGAGTGGCGAAAGTTATTTCCGATTCTGGATCATCTGGCTTGCCTCAGTTGAGCCAGAATGTGAAGTTTCGGCAACGAAATTTGCCAACGCTCCACGCCTTATCAGCCCTAGGTCGGAGAGGCCGTGCGACCTGCGGATGAACTGGCACCCCGCCAGTTTTCGGACACGAACTTGGCGTGTTCTACTGTGCGTGATCCCTCAACCACTCCGAACCATGGAGTTGCCGTGTCCCGTCACAGGAAGCCGATATCCACCCTCCTTGCCTTGCCTGACCGCGGTGATCCGGACAGAAAGGTCGCGATCTTCTCCTGGGGACTGATCGCGACAGCGACTGCCTTCACTTGCCTAATGTGTGCAACTGGCACACTTCCCGAGCGAATTTCTCAGGGTTCGTCTGCTCCTACCGTGCCGGACCAGGGGCCCGAGCCGACGCCCGAGCCGGGCGACGACGACAACCCCGACGACGACAAGCACGACGTATACAAGGACGCCCCGCAGCGCGGCTATGTCCCGACTTACTTTGATGGGCACGGCGGCATCGCCGGAGTGCCCCTGACTGAAGAGCAGCGGAAGGCCATCATCGCGGAGGCCGAGCGGCGCGGGATGTCGGAGCCCGACGCCAAGGCTCTTGCTTACGGCGAGCCGGAGCATGCCCCGCAGGCCCCTCCGCCCGGCACCAGTTTGCTCGTGGCAGTCAAGCCGCTGTACCGGGAGGTGGCACCGGGCGAGACCACGACGACGACCGCCGCGGACTCCGGCCCCACAGCTCCCGCCCCGCCAGCAGTCCCCCAGTCGAAGACGACCGCCCCGGCCCCGCTGACAGCGACACCGCCGGGCGGGAAGAACGAGCCGAAGAAGGACGAGCCGACGAAGAGTCAGGTGGCGCCTACCCCTCGGTCGGCACCGGAGGAGGCCAAGCAGATGCTCAAGGACATCGTGCCCGACCCCGTCGAGGACCTCCTGCACCACATGACGCACCTGCGGAGCTTCATGCGCGGGGTCAGCGTCCCGGGCTACGCGCCAACCGTCGAGGTCACCGCTCCGGACGACTCGACCGGAGCGGTCACTATGACGACGAGGGTGGCCGACGACATGGCCGTGTCGGTGACCGTCACCACCTCCGTCGATGAGGCCGACGAGCCGCAGCCCTGCACGATCTCCGTGACGGTGACGGACCCGGAGACGGGTGAAGTCACCGTGGCCACGGAGGAGAAGACCGTCGACACCCCGCAGGAGGTGAGCCACGCGGCCATCAGCGAGGTGGTTGACGCTGTGGTCGCGGCCTCCCAGGTGCCAGACGAGGCTCCTGGGCAGAGCGGCGCAACCAGTGAGGTAGTGGTGCCCCGCGGGGAGGCTGTGAGCGAATCGACAGCCATGCCTGGCGAGTAGGAGTGCCTAGGGCCACCCGAGCACGGAGAATGGCTCGCCCTTGAGGTACTGGCCGATCCCATGTGCGTTGTACGGGACGACGGTGTCCGGAAGGTGGCCAATCGGGTGCCAGGCGATGCCGGCGCACTTGTGCGGCTCGGCGTTCCGTGGTTCGCCGGTCCAGTGAGAGGTGGCAAGGAACCAGCCGACGCGGGGCTCACCCTCGGGGTTGAGGAAGTGGGTGACGTGGACGATCCGGACAGCCTCCGGGGCGACGTCGACACCCACTTCCTCGCGGGCCTCCCTGATCGCTGCGGTGACGACATCCTCGCCTTGGTCGACCTTGCCGCTGGGGAGGTTCAGCAGGCCGTCGGCGTAGCCGGTGCCGGCTCTTTCGGCGAGAAGTACCAGACCGTTGCGCTCCAGGATGAGCATGGCGTCGTTGATCGGACGTTGGGCTGGCATCGGCGGTCCTCCGGGAGTGGTTCTGGGAGGACCATAGGGCATGTCAGTGGACGCGGATGCCCGCCTCGTAGAGGTGCTTGGCAATCCACTCGACGCGGGCTTGGGTGGTCAGGCCGGGCGGCAGGTCGAGCACGGGCACACCGGTGTCGCTGATCGCCTCGTAGACCGCAGTCTCGGCGGCGCCTTGCAGGGTGAGGACCTTCTCGCGGAAGCGGTCACCTCCGGCCTGCTGGTCGAAGTGGTCGCGGCAGTGGACTACGGCGTCGTACGCGAGAGGCATCCAACTGCGGCACAGTGACTCCATGGACCGCAGAACGGCACGGATCTGGGGGTCCTCCTGGTCGAGGACGAGCCGAGCGTAGGCGAGCACGTTGGCCGGGGTTTTGTCGGTGATGAGGAGCCGGTGGTTGCGGGCGTCGCGCATCGGAGTGGTGAACTGGGCGGCGAACAGGTCGAGCTCGGCAACCAGATCGAACTCCCCCTTCCGGTGCAGGACGATCTCCTCCATGAACGGACTCACCCGGGCGGGTTCGCCGGTGCACGCGACGTTGACGCCCTGCTCGCGGAAGTACGCAGTGAGAGCGTGGACGAGGGTGGTCTTGCCGGCCGCCTGGGTGCCTTCGATGGCTACGACGGTGCAGTCCCGGATGGGCATGGTTCCCCCAGCAGGTCTCGGAAGGTGCGGGATGTTAGCCAGCCCCACGCGCCTTCGGCGTGGGTGGCGATCATGCGGTTCACGTTCAGGCCCTGACTGTCCCAGTGGCCATGCCCAGCCGCCGCGATGGCGACGAGAGCAGTGGACAGCGAGTGGCGGACGTTCAGGACGCTGACACGTTCACGGGCCTCGATATCGCCGTTCTCCAGCCAGCGGCGGTGGAGCTTCGGCATCGAATGACGAAGCAGTTCGGGCTGGGTGACATCGAGGTTGAGCTCGGTGCAGACGTCGACCAGGCGCCGAGAGGTGCCTGTGAGGAGGTGGCCGGCGTCATAGCGGGTGTCCAGGACCTGCGGGGCGTCGTCAGCGGACACCCGGCGCTTGGACCAGGCGCCGCGGGCGCTGGTGAGGGCCGGAGGTGGCGTGTCGGCGTTGGCGGCCAGAACCGCAAGGTCCGAGCAGAGCTGGTGCCCGGTGATGAGGTCGGCGTCAGCGAAGACCTGAGCGATGGTGTCGGCGGCCGTGTCGACAAGCGCTTGGGTCTCGGCGGGGTCCTCCAGGTAGACGCTGGTGTAGGCGAAGGGCAACTCGTCGAGGGCGGCCGGCCCGTCGCCAATGGGGACGTCAACCAGGACGACCGAGAAGCAGAAGGGCCGGTTGCCGTTCTTGATCCGGAAGTTCTTGGTCCACTCGGCGTCGAGTGAGGCGACCCGGATCGTGTCGGCCGGCTTGGCTGGCGGCCGGCCCGGGTTGGCCATGCTGCTGACGGTGATCACTTTGCTCCTCGCGGGTGGGCTCGGCGCGTGTACGCCGAGCCCACCGTATGCCTGGGTCAGGAAGCCTGACGGGGCTTCGGGTCGAACGCGAGCGGCATGGTGTCCCACGCGGCAAGACGAAGCGACTGCTCCAGGTCGAGTGATTCCTGCCAGGTGAGACGCTCGGCCTGTCGGCCCCCGATGAGTGCGACGGCGAGCGCGCACATCAGCGCCGCAGCGCCGACGTGTTGCGTGTGCCAGACCAGGTCTTCCTGCGACACAGTCGGGATGGTCAAGACCTCGTAGACCTCCTGGAGAACCGCGGGCGCCCGGAAGGACCAGAGCACCGGCCCGAAGTCGAGGGCGTTCGAGGCGAGCGCGCTGTCGAGCTGCGTTCCGTCGTCGCCGGCCGTGTCGATGAACAAGGCCGTACCGCGCTCGCGGACGGTCCGATCAGCCCACGCCTCGCCCAGGGCCTCGATGCCCGCGTGCGGCTTCGAGAGCAGGGGTCGAAGTGCATGCAGGTCATCGGCGAACGAGTGCCACGAGACGATCTCGGCCTTGCGGCGCCCCTGAATAAGCAGACTGTCCACGAAGGCGAGAATGTCGGCGCCGTCGCCGCTGGACTCCATGGCCACGCTGCGGTAGCCGAAGTGGAGCGTGTCGGCGGTGATCTCGCGGGCGGAGGTCCGGTGAACAGGGATGAACACCGCTGCGGCGCCGATCGGCACCACCGCGGACCCCTCGTCGGCCCACTGGATACTCATCCCGGTCAGGAGCCGGGTCTTTCGGGCGAATGGCCGCATGTCCGCCGCATAGGGCGTATCGGGCCAAGCCAGGTTCGAGAACTCACGCAGCACTGCTGCCTCCAGAGTGCGCCGCAGTGCGGATCGAGGCACCGAGGTACTTGCGGAAGTGGTTCTCCTTGAAGCGGTACCGCTTCCAGATCTCCTCGATCGGCTCTTCCAGGACGTTGCCGAGCGGCTCGAAGAGGTCCTTCGAGTCGTAGACGGGCCAGGCGTTGGTCTTGCCGTTGGGCTCCACCACGATCATGTGGCCCTCGTTGTCCGGCGTCCACGTGGTCAGGCGGAGGGCGGGGCTCCACTGGTACGTGGAGCGCAACTCACTGAGCCGGGTGAACGCCTCGGCGGCCTCGTCGTCCGTGATGAACTCGTGCTCGGCGAGGTTGAGGGCGTTGCCCTTCCTGAGCGGCATGATCAGCTTCACCTTGCCGGCGTCGAGAACGTCAGCGATCTGGCAGGTGAACGGTAGTGCCGCCAGGGTGGAGCGGTAGACAACGGCGGACAGGGAGATCGGGATGCCTTCGGCCTGGAGTGCGCGGACGCCGGGCATCACCTTGTCGTAGTCCCCGCGCACCCGGTTGGTGATGCCTCGCGGACCTTCCAAGCCGATGTTCGCGAAGGCGATCTTCCCTGCGATCCGCTTGGCGTGCTGGAGCCCGTGAGTCGCGTTCGTCGGGACGGCGAGGACGAAGTTCTCGTCCGCGAACATGTCGACGATGTCACCGAAGTCGCGGCGCATGAGGGGCTCGCCACCGGACAGGAAGATCCGCTTGGTGCCCTTGAGGCTGTTGCGCATCGCCTCCAGTCGATCCAGCGACGGGTCGGGCATCTGGAGGATCTCGGAGCAGAAGCTGCAATCGAAGTCGCACCTCTTGGTGACCTGGACGATCACGGACAGCGGAGCGGTGGCCTTTCGGGCGAGCTCCGGGATGTCGGCGCCGGGCTCGACCGTGAAGTGGTGCCCGTGGGTGGCGAACGCGAGACCGTCACCCATCGCGAGGCCCCGGCGGGCGGGAATCGACGGGAGGCCGAGGTCAGTCATGTGTTTCCTTCCTGAGTGGGTGGTTCCTGCACCGTGTCCCGCTTGCGCCGTAGGCCGCGCGTTGCACGGTGAGCATGGATGGCGCTCAGCGAAGGGGCGGCCCCTGCATCCGGGGGGTGATGCGAGGGGCCGCCCGTCACGATCCCCGTCCGATCTGCCGTACCGGTGCCGGCAGTTCGGGGTGTCGTCGGAGATCGTGAGATTCGGGTGGTCAGCTGGCGTAAAGCGCAGGTCTTGAGACCTGGCTTGTTCGGCCGAGGTGGGCATAGACGACCTTGCCGAACGGGTCGAGCTCGACTCCCCAGCGCCCCTGGGTGAGCTTGTGCACCAAGGGCAGCCCGCGCGAGGACTCGTCGGCTTCGCCAGCAAGGATCATGACGGGCAAGCTGCGCGAGCCATCTCGAACAGCAACCTGTACAACTCGTGCACTGATCTGATGCACCGATACACGCATGAGTGTGAGGCCGCCCGTGTGCAGCGCGTTTGTCACCAGTTCCGCACTCACCGTCGCGGCGGAATCGGCCAGTTCATCCAAGCCCCAGTCCCGAAGGGTGGCCCGGACGAGCTGCCGCGCGAGGTCAACGGACTCGGCGCGGTACGGGTACTCCTCTACGACGGGACTGGGTCGCAGGGGGGCCGCAGGCTCGGCGGCAGGGGCTATCGGTGCCAGCGTCAACGTCCCCGCCCCCTACGCCGGTCTGAGTGGATACGCGCGCAGCCCGTCGATCACGCGCCGTAGGAGGTCCTCGGAGACGCCGCCGGCGCGCTGGCGATTGCGGATCTCCTCAAGCGAGAGCGCCCGCTTTCGGGCCTCCAGCGGCGTGGATTCCACTTCGGGGAGCTGCTGCAAGAGCAACTCCGCGCCGTCGAGGACGTATCGCAGCAGTTGGTTCGGCGTAAGGCGCAGAAGGAGGGGCTCCATGGGAGCGGTCTGCCCGTCGAGCTGGATCGGCCCGAGCCTCAGCTCGACCGAAGCCTTGGGGTTGGCGTGATCCGCCAGCTCCTCAGGAGGCAACTGCCGCAGCCGTAACTTCCCTTTGCTGGGCGCCTCTTGCGTCATCCTCCCCCTCCTTCAGCGTGAAGCAAATGATCTTCGCTTGGCGTGACGTGTCGTCCTCGACGTGCCAGTGGTCGGCCAGGACGTCTAGGAGCAGGAGCCCCCGTCCACCGGACGCGTCCAGATCCACGTCGCGGGGCGTCGGGTGTTCCGGCGATTCGTCCCTGACCTCGAACCAGGCGGGCCTGCCCCAGAGCGCCACGCAGGTCACCTGGCAGGGTGACTTCGCGTGGACCAGCGCGTTCGTGACCACCTCGCTGATCAGCAGCTCGGCTGTGTCCGAGTCCTGCCCGATCTCGTTGCAGAACCGGCGGACAAACCGCCTGGCGGCTCCAACGGAGAGGGGGTCGGCCGGGAACTTCTTGGACTGAACCAGTCGAGCTAGATCAGTTAGGTGCACGTGCTCGCGGTGCTCTGACACAGCCCCTCCAAGTTCGGTCGGAGGGGGCATGCGTCGAGGCGGACGCACTACACTCCGCCACTGAGTGGACGCGTTTGGTGCTCTAAGAGTCTGGCTTCGCGCGAACTTCGCGCGCAAGCCCTTCGCGCGAATCCCTTGAAAAATCACTCCCCAGAGTCATGTGCCACGGCTGGGGGCGATACCCTGCACCCAGGACAACTGAAGGCCCCTGGGAGGAGAAGCGTGTCCGTCAACCCGCAGGCGTCCCGCTCCCGCCGGGCCTTCGGCCGGCAGCTGCAAGATCTTCGCGAACAGGCCAAGCCCCGCGTCACTCAGAAGATGGCGGGAGAGGCCATCGGGAAGAGCCGGGATCTCGTGTCTTTTATCGAGCGCGGCGGGCAGTGGCCAACGGAAGCGCAACTCTCCACACTGCTCGATCTGTACGGTGTCGACGACGCAACCCGTGCGCTGGTGGAGGCTCTGTACCAGGCCGCCCAGGAGACCGTCGAGGTCTGGTGGTCCCAGTACCCCGATCTGCCGAAGGACCTTGTCAAGCTGATCGAGCTTGAAGACGTGGCGGAGAAGATCTGGATCTACGGAGGGGGCACCCTTCCAGGGCTGCTTCAGATCCCGGAATACATCGCCGCCCTGTTCCGATTTGAGTCCTTGGAGTACGGCGGAGCTCAGATAGGGATGCTGGCGGAGGTTCGCCGCCTTCGGAGTGGGGTCCTTACCCGGCACCGCCCCCTCATCCTGGACACGCTCTTGGCGGAGGGCGTTCTCTGGGAGAACACGGGCGGTCGTGACGTGATGCGACGACAGCTCGAACACCTGCTCACGATGGCTCGCCGCCCCAACGTCACGATCCGGATCATTCCCCGGGAGGCTGAGGTCGCAGCAAGCGCCACTCCCCCGTTCACCTTGTTCGACTTCCACAGTGATCCCAGCATGCGCCAGGCGGACCTGGCAGGCGGGATGGCCTTCACTGAGGACGTGAAGACGGTCCGGTACGCCCGTCGGCTCTACGAGTACCTCGCCGGATTCGCGGCCACCCCTGAAGACTCAATGCAGCTCATCGAAAATGTGATCAAGGACAAGTGACATGGACAAGAGCGTGCTTCGCTCCCTCGACCTCTCGGCCGCTGAGTGGACCAAGTCGAAGCGGAGTGGCGGCGGAGCCAATGACCAGTGCGTCGAGGTGACCAAGCTCTACATCGACGGCGTGCACGTCGGTATGGGGATGCGGGACTCCACTGACCCCGAGGGCCCGGTGCTCTACTTCTGGAACGCCGAGTACCGCGCGTACCAGCAGGGCATCGCTGATGGCCAGGCAAGCCTTCTCGTTCCCTGAGACGACGACTACGACGAAGCTCCCGGCCGGCATTGGGCTCGGGAGCTTCGCTGTGTTCAGGGGCAAGTGTGGGCCTACCCGGCGGTGTCCAGGTCGTCGTAGCCCTCCACGTACTCGTGCCCGCTGAGGTGGGCCGCGAGCTTGCCCACGCCCCGCTCGCGCCGGTAGCGGACTGCCCGGCCGGTGACGCCCTGGAGGACTCCGGCCTCGTCGTCGGGAAGGTCCGCGCCGTACCGCAGGAGGAGGGCCTGGCGTTCGCCGAGAGAGAGCGGGGCCGTCGCCCACCCCTGCCGGATATCGGCGAGGTGGGCGAACAGGACACCCGCGGTCTTCTTGTCGACGGAGCCCTTCGGCATGTCGGCGTCCGGCGCGGTGGGGTTCCTGATCCCGTACGCGGCCTCCCTGTCCCACACCGCTGGGAGGAGGTGCTCGACGAGGCGCCGGTCGTACCCGCTCACCCCTCCGCCTTCCCCGCCGCGACCCGGGCGGCCTCGTAGGAGACGTGGCCGGCACGTCGCCGGGCCTCCGTCAGCCAGCGGTCCCGAAGGCGCTGGGAGAGCCAGCGGTGCAGCAGGCCCGGCCCGGCGTCCGCGAGGATGCTGCGGACCTGGACGGCCCGCTCGGCCATCACCAGGAGCGCTTCTTGGTGGGCGTCGTCGTACTCCAGCGTCAGCCCGTAGTCGCGGGAGATCGAGCGGGCAACGGCCTGGGCGACGCTGCCGACGTGCGGCTCGGAGAGCACGGACCAGTCGACCGCCGCAGGGGCTTCGGCCGGTTCGAGTTCTACGAGATTCATCGGACCACCTCCTTCACGGAGGTCTCGCCGTCCTTGGTGACGGCGACCATCAGGCCGGGCGCCCCAGTGGTGCCCTTGCTGTGTCGCCACCACGTGGACTCGGACTCCATCGCCGGAGGCTGGACGAACGTCCTGGGGCCGTCGGTGTCGATGTGCTCGTGATGCAGGTGGCCGGCCAGGAGGAGATCGGCCTGGTGCATCGCCGACTGCTTGTTGAACGCCTGACCCTTCCACCAGTCGAAGTGACGGCCGGGGCGCCACTGGTGGCCGTGGGCGTGCGCCACGGTGGTGCCCGAGCAGTCCACGACGACGGTCAGCTCGTCCGTGTCCGGCACGTACCACTCGACGTGGGAGAACTTCTCCGGGTGCAAGTCGGCCGCGTCCTTGACGGCGATCAGGGACTCGGTGTCGTGGGAGTCGTCGTACCGGGTCAGGCCCTTGCCGTTGATCCGGACGGCCTCGCCGTGGTTGCCGGGCACCGCGGCCATGGTCACCCGCTCCGCGAGCGGCGCGAAGGTGGTGAGGGCGTGAAGCATCACCCGGCGCGTCAGGCGGATCTGCTCGTTGAGGGTGAGCTGGGTACGCCACGTATTCGCGCCGCCCTGCGACTGGAATCCCTCGACATGATCGCCGAGCCAGGCCAGGTGCACGTGGCCGATGCTGAATCGCGTCCGGTACAGCTCCAGCAGGTCGGCGGCGCGGTTCAGGCAGTCGATCGTGCGGCGGAGCGTGCCGGCCGGACCGTCGCCGTCAACCTTCCCGAACTGCATGTCGCCGAGCGCGACGATGAAGGTGTGGTCGCCCGTGGTCAGCGCGTTGGGAGCCCACGGCTTGTACGCCTCGACGGCGGCCAGGAGCTCGTCGATGTCGGGCCGGTCGGTTGCGGCGTCCCTGCTGCGGGCGAAGGTGAACCGGGTGCTCACCCCCGTGTCGCCGCCCGGCATCGTCCACTCCGAGGAGCGGAACCCGGTCGCTACCCAGTCGGCCGGATCGAGGCCCTGGGCCCGCAGGTAGGCCGTGGCGGCGTCCTCCGTCACGGCGTCCACCGGGCCCCGGACGGTGACCTCGGCGGCGTCGCCGCTCACCTCGATCTGGCGAGTGAAGTCCCGCTCCGGGTCGGCCGGCCGGGACGGTATCGCGGGGCCGACGGGCTTGGAGAGGAGTTCGTCGAGCAGGGTGTCAGTCACGCAGGCTCTCTTCCTGGCGCAGGCGGCGCCGGTACGTACGGATGGTGGAGGCGGACACGCGGTGCCCGTAACGGCCGAGAATCCAGACGAGGTCCTCGGCTGCGGTGTCCTGGAGGAGATGCCGCTCGAACGCCTCGCGCTCCGGCCCGTTGAGGGTCTCCCAGATGGATTGGAGGCGGGGGCCGGGCGTGCCCGGCAGGCCCGCACTCACCAGCCCCGCCGAGCGAGGTGGTTCTGCCGGGCCTTGTTACGCAGGCTCAGCACGTTCTCCAGGTCCCTCGGGCGAGCATGGCGGACAGCACGGTCGACCTCTTCCTTCGACCAGGTGAGCCCGCCGTGCAGGCCGGACAGGTGGTCGCGGAGGAGTGCTCGTGCGGTGGGGAGGTCGCCGTCGATGGGCTGGATGTGGCCGCAGCCGCGGCCGTCCAGGAAGTTGGGACAGGTCAGGGCTTCGGTCACGGGCAGCCCCCGGCCAGGACGGCGGCGTGCTCCTCCAGCGCGTTCGCGCCGTGGTCGAGGCCGAGCCCGGTGTAGAAGTCCTTGCCGAGCGGGTCTTCGAGGTGCAGGTCTCGAAGGAACTGGGCGGCTTCTCGAAACGCCTGGCTGCGGGAGATGGGGGTGTCGGTGGTGGTCATTCGGCGTCCTCCGGGTGCAGGAGTGCTAGGCCGCCGTCGTACTCGTACGTGCCGTAGTTGTGGCAGTAGTGGCGGGAGGACCAGGCCGCGATCAGGTAGCGGCCGGGGCGGAGGCCAACCGAGCCGTAATCGCCTTCGTCGATGCCTGCGCGGTGGAACCAGCAGTCGAGGCCCTCCTCTTCGTGGAAGGCCACGTCGCAGCGGAGTTCGCCCTGCCGGTCGTGGCAGTCGGGGGTGTGCTCGGCGTGGAGGTAGTGGTCGGAGTCGGCGCCCTCGACCACCAGCCAGTGGGGCTCTCCGGCAGCCGGCAAGGGCTCGGCGTCGAGCTGGACTTGTTCGAAGAGGTTGATCAAGCGGCGGCCTTGTCGATGCGCTCGACGGCGGCTCCGGCGAGGGCGGCCAGGCGGACGAGGCCCTCGCGGACCTTCGCGGGTTCCCTCGTGCTGAACGCCTCGAAGGCGGCCTGGACGATCAGGCCGTCCACGCCTCCCGTGCCGACTGCCTCGCGCCGCTTGTTGATCAGGTCCCAGTCGCCACCGCGGCTTCGGTAGATCTCGGCAGCGCGGTGCGGGTGCTGGCCGCCGATCAGCTCCTTCGGGAGGTCTGCCAGGGTGCGGGCCTCGGCGCGGGCCTCGGTCATCGCGAGGTGGAGCAGGTCCGGCTTCGGCTGCACGCGGCGGGCGGTGGTCTTCTTGACGGTCGTCTCGGTCACTTCGACTTCTCCTCGTCGATCAGGTCGTGGAGGGACTTCTCGCCCCCGTGCAGGTAGGTCTCGGTCACGTCGCCGATGCGCAGGCGCACGCCCTTGGCGGATCGCAGGGATCGGCAGACCTTGTTGGTGAACTTCGCCCCGGCGTCGTCGGGGTCGCCCCAGACCCACACCCGGGAGAAGCCCGCGAGCATCCGGCGGTGCCGGCCGAACCACATCTCGGAGCCCGGGGAGGCGACGGCATGCCAGCCGACCTTGCAGAGGATGATCCGGTCGAGCTCGCCCTCGGTGAGGTGGATCTCGTCTCCGGCCGCGTGGATCGAGTCGACGCCGTACAGGCGGGGCGGGTCGTCCGGCAGGGTGTTGTACTTGCCGTGCCCGAAGTCGCGGTGGTTGTGATCTTCCAGGCATCGGAAGCGGATCGTCAGGGGGTGCCCGTCGCGGTCGAGGTAGGGGATCGCCAGCATGCCCCGGTAGCGGGCGTGACCCGGGTGAGGGTCACCGACGACGCCAAGCCGGAACGTATCCACCTCGGCCTGCCCGATCCCGCGAGCGGCCAGGTAGCGAGCGGCGTCCGCCGTAAGCGCTGCCTGATAGGAAGCTGTTGCCTCCTCCAGTGCCTCTCGTTGCGAGGGCGACAGAGGCCGCAAGGGCTCGCGCTCCGACAAAGTCCGTACTCTCCTTCTCCATGATCAAGCTGTAGGAATCCCCGCCTCGTCCGCAGGAGTGGCACTTCCACACCTGGCGGTCGGTGTTGTACGAGAGGGATGGGGTGCTGTCGTCGTGCAGCGGGCAGGGCGCCATGCCGGTGGCCCGCTGCGGGTTGTACTCGACGCCGTAGTGGTCGAGGACGGATTCGAGGGTGGGCTTCTGCTCGTCCTCGTCGTCCCGGTCGTGCCGACCGATGGGCTCGAATCTCACGGGAGCATCCACTCCTCCAGGTCGCGCATGTTGACCTCGAAGTACTCCTCGAACTCGAACAGCGCGGGGGCGTCGAACTCCGGGTCGTTGAGGAGGTCGAGGAACGCTTCGAAGCCCAGGACTTCGGGTTCGATCAAGCGATCCGCCGGCCTCGGAAGTGCTCGCCGATGGCGTCCCAGCCCAGCTCGTCGAGGCCGCTGGGCTCGGTATCGTTCAGCAGCTCCGCGAGCTCCCGCTCGATCCGACGGTGCTCGGCGATCTCCTCGAATTGCCTCATGCGGCAGCCTCCGGCGGGAGGTCGAAGTACTCCTCGACGGTGGTCAGCACATAGCCCTTGCGCCAGCTCGCGCCCCTACGACGGACGATGACGATCACGTCCACGTCGGCCGGGTCGAGTCCGCGATGCCGGGCGAAGTTGTCCCGCTCGCGCAGGGCCTCCTTGGTGAACGC
The DNA here is from genome assembly GCF_002939475.1 of Streptomyces cinnamoneus. NCBI lineage: Bacteria > Bacillati > Actinomycetota > Actinomycetes > Kitasatosporales > Streptomycetaceae > Streptomyces > Streptomyces cinnamoneus. Next base: position 4,441,224 of record NZ_PKFQ01000001.1, read on the forward strand.
CCCTGGTTCGAACTTGGCGTTCTTGGCCTCGATCACCAGGAACGGGCGGTGTCGAACTGGCTTCCGCCATCGGATGACGTGGTCGCCCTCGTCGTCCTTGCCGGTGAGCCGCAGGCGCTCGATGTCGAACTCGACCTGCCGTAGCTCGTCGCGGAGCTCGGTCTCCCAGGTGGCGCCTCGCCGCTTGTTCCGGCGGTTCCGCGCCGCAACATCAGTCAACTCTTACAATCCTCACTTGAGAGCGTCGAGCGGCGACCATGCGCTGGTCGCGGGACGCGGGACGGGGAACAGGCGCGGCTCCAGCGCCGAGAACCGGGTGATGTCCGGCTGGCACCGCAGCGTCGCGTAGCGGCGGGCCGTGGGATCGCACGGGCCCATGCGCTGTTTGATCACCGCAATGCGGTACTCCAGGCTGGTCGGGTCCAGCGCGACTGACAGGGAGAGCTCGGGCTTCTCCGACAGGCCGCCCTTGACCTGGTCGCGGCTGGGCGGCGCCCAGGGATCGGACTTCGCCTCCCAGCTCTTGTCCGAGGCGTGGTGGAGGACGATCACCGTTGAGCCGGTGGCGCGGGCGAGCTCGGTCAGGCCGGACATGACGGCCATCTGCTCGGTGTAGTCCGACTCGGCGTTCTCGAAGTCCATGAGGTTGTCGAAGACCATGATGGACGGGTAGGCGTCCCAGAGCTCCACCTGCGCTTCGAGCTCCTCGTCCACGGCCTTCCACGTGATCGGGCTGCCGAACGAGAAGGTGATGCGGGAGTCGGTGAGCGCGTTGATGTAGGTCTCGCGGTAGCGGCCACCGGCCGCCATGCCGGCCTCGACCATCTCCGTCGTGTCGCCGGTCGCCATGCTGGCCAGCCGCGAGGAGGCGGTGAAGGCGGACATGTCCGCCGAGAAGTAGAGCGTCGGCAGGTTCATCGACGCCGCCCAGAACAAGGCCAGGCCGCTCTTCTGGGTGCCGGACCGACCGGCGATCATGATGACCTCGCCCTGTCTCGGGCGGCAGCCGATCTGGTACAGCGCTTGGAAGGCTTCGATGCGGGGCAGCTCGCGGCCCGCTTCGGCATGGAGGGTCAGGGACCGTCCGGGGGTGAGCACTGCTCGGCTCCAATCGTCAGGGTGGGGGAGGGGGCGACACTAGGCCGCCCCCTCGTGCCGGCCGCGCGTCAGTCGAAGTCGGGCGCGGCGTCCACCGCGGCCTTCACCGCCGCGTCGCGCTGCTCGGCGTAGGCGATGACCTGGTTCTTGATGCCGGCGTCGGTCACCTGCTTCCACACCCACGCGGGGTGGGCGCCGGGCTTCTTGGCCGGGACCTGGGTGACGGTCACCAGCACCGCCTGGCCGACGACGCCTTCGAGATCTCGGGCGAGGACGGTCTGCTCGATCCGCTGGCCCTGGCTGACCTCGGGGGTGTAGGTCTTCAGCTGGTCGGGGGTCTTGAAGACGGTCACGTCAGCGATGGCGCTGTCCTTGGGACCGTTCGGGGTGGGCCTCTGCCGCTCGAAGCCGTGCACCTCCAGGAGGATCGCGATGGCGTCCTGGTTGTCCACGGGCTTGAACCAGCCGCCGTTAGCGGTCGGCATGGTGGCGAGGGCAAACGTCACTGAGTGTCTCCAGACTGCCGGTGTACGGCGTAGGGGATGTTGCGGGTCTTCGGTTGGGGTGCGGCCAGCGAGCCGACCGCGAGGGCGACCGCCACAGCCGCGACGAGGAAGCGGCGGCCCATCACGCTGCCGCCTTCAGGGCCCGGCCCCGGGCCTTCCAGGCGTCCATCACGGAGGAGTCCGAGAAGGCGGCCTGGTTGGTCGCCCACAGCCGCTTGAGGTCGTCGGTGCTCGCACACTGGGCGATCTGCTCCAGCAACCCGCCCGGCGCCTCGGCCGACGAGGCGGGAGGCTTCGGGGCCTCCGTCGCGGCCGGGGCCGGGATGATCCGGGCGTCCAGGCCCTTGACGATGGTCGTGGTGGCCTGGGCGGTGCGCGTGGCCTCGACGACGAGCTCGCTCGGCGCCAGCCCGGCTACACTCTTACCATCTAGGCCGAAGTAGTCCACGATGTCCTGCTGGACCGTCTCGGCGGTGCCGCGGAAGACGACCCAGCTATCGTCATAGCCCTTGCCATACTTGATGGTCACGGTGATCCGGCCTTCGTCGGCCACGCGCACAGCCCCTCTCTCGCGCGGGGCCGTCTGCCCCGCTTCTGTTAGTTACACTATCTCAATCAGGCCGCAGAAGGAAACCGTGTCAGGGCTCCCTTCTCACCCCGCATCCGGCGGATGTCGAGAGCCAGGCGCGCGGCCTCCCAGCCCAGGCGGAGGTCCGCCCAGTAGAGGGTGCACTCGCCCTGCCCGGCGGGGAGGTGGATGATGACGCCCCAGTCCTGGTTCACGGCCGGGATGGGGCTGTACGCGGCTGCGGCGCGGTCGGCCGGCACGTCCGTCTTCTTCCACTGCGCGAGCGCCCGCTTGTCCCGCTGGTCGACCGGGAAGAGCGCGTGGTCGTACAGCTCGCCCCTGCTGTAGACCGCGAGCTGGGCGGCCATCTTGAGTCCGCCGTACTCCACGCTGCCGGTCTTCAGGTCGCCGATGAACAGGCCCTCGACGTGCCGGCCGTCCGGCCCTGGCCCGCTGTAGCTGAGCATGCGGTCGAAGGTCCCGCCCGCGCCGAGCTCGTCGACCACGACGAACTGTTCCACGGCCGTCACGTCGAAGTCCGCGGTGGCCACCTTGTAGGCCGCCATGTCGGCAAGGTCGCTGGCGGACGTGCCCGCCGGTAGCGCCTGGCCCTGGTCGACGAGCTCCGAGAGGGCGTGCAGGTGGGTGCCCTTCTCCCGCCGGTCGTTCGCCCCGGCGATGTCGACGGCTTGCTCGGCGGTGCGGTCCAGGGCGGCCTTGCCTTCCCGGCTGGCGGGATCCACGCTCAGCACCCCGGCCAGGAGGGCGGGCCTGCGGGCGGCGCCCACCAGGGTCATCCGCTTGCCCCAGGCGGATAGGGCGGACTTGTCCTCGATGCAGTCGATGAAGGTCGTCGTGCGGGTCAGGGCGCGGGGCTTCCCGCCACCCTTCGGTACCACGAGGGGCCGACTCCATCCGTCGCGCGGAACCTCCCGCGCTGTCGGCAGCTCGGCAATTTGCAATGCCACTGATCATTCTCCAGAGTCGACGATGGATTTCAGAAAGAGCCGGATGCGCCCGCCGTCCAGAATCTGGGGATCGCACTCGTCCAGATCCAGCAGGGCCAAGCCGCGACTCTCGGCGAAGTCGAGAACGTACCGAAGATCATCCGGATCGTGTCCAGCCTCGACGGTAATGTGGAACTCCCACGAGTCCTCATCAATGTGCAGCCATACCCGGCCCGCACCGAAGCGGTCCCTAGCGGCACTGGAGGCCACCCCGTGGCCGTGCGACATCGCCGGCTCCTCTCCCCAAACGTCACGCAGCTTCCCTGCGGCGTGACGGTCTGTGTTCACACCAGCGATCCTCTACGTTCAGTAAGCCCTTGGTCAACCTGGGGGAAACAGGTGGGTTCCAAATCATCCAACGTGGGTACGCAGACCTCTTGACATCACCCCAGAGTATGACAATTCAACTACTGGGGATCATCCCTCGGGCGTATGGGGAAAACGAAAAAGGGCCCCCTCGGGGGCCCTTGTCAGGCGGCGCCGCCGCCTGACTCCTTAGGCTTTACCGGCTGGCGAATCAGGTCCTTATCGGACTTCTCGCGCGGCACGTAGAAAAAGCCATCCTCGGTCGCGGGATCATAATACACGACCGTCTTTTCCTGCTCCCGCTCTGCAATCCAGGAATCAAGGCGAGCCTGGTCTGCCGGCTTGAGCTCTTTCCCGGCGCGACGCCGCGCCTCGAACCGAAGCATAACCACAGGGTAGGCCCAGCGGTGCTCGGGCTTGATCTCCCAGGGGATCAGGTTGGTGTCCCGGGTGAGGCGGCGCTTCAGGCCCTTACGGTGCCGGAACGTGGCCCACATCGATGTCGTGGTCTGGATGCCGTACTTCTCCAGATACTTGTCGACGATCCACTGGTAGTCCCTGTTCTCTTCGATCCAGCGAATGGCCTCCTGCTCGTTCTGGACGAGAGTTCTCGCGGGCATGTGATCCCCTTCGGTCTGCTGAACCCCCCGCGCGACGAGTTTCATGTCGCGCACTCAACCTCTACGATTGCATGTAAGAGTTGATGCAGTCAAGCGCCGAGAGGTCGTGGGGGTCATGGTCGAAGTCCACGTGAAGGTAAGAGTCTGTGATAAGTGCAAGGACGTCAATCGGCCGGTGCGTAGTTACACCCTTACAGAGGGCGAGCGGGTGGTAGAGCGGGACCTGTGCGAGGAGCACGCGCGACCCGTTGAGGACCTGATGGTCGAAGACGTGTCGATCCCCGTACAGGTCCCGGCCCTCGCGGCGGCAACGAAGACCGCCGTGAAGAAGGCGCCAGCGAAGAAGGCGCCCGCCAAGAAGGCGCCGGCAGGCCGCAAGCGCGGCGCCACGAAGACGCTGACCGTCGAGGAGATCAACGCCCTGCGGAAGTCGCAGTCGTAGAACGAGAAGAACGGCCCCACCGAACCGTGATGGTCGGTGGGGCCTTTGGGTTACTCGGTCTGATCCGGCTCGTCCGGGGCGACCACGCCGAGCGCGGTCAGGACCTGAACGGCCAGGGCGATCTCCGGCCGGTCCGCGTACGCGACCGCGAGAGCGGACACGATCACGCCGACCAGGGCGAGGATCGCGCCCACGCGGGTCCGGTACCGGACGGGCAGCATGCTCAAGACGGTGATCGGCTTGGCGCCGGGAATCTGATGCTTACTCATCGGCCAGCCTCCTGCTGGAGAACCGCGAAGCCGCGGCCTCCGATAGCGACGTCGTGCGAGACGCCTGCGGACTTGAACTCGGGGTGGCGGTCGTGGAATCGGGCCACTGCCGCCTGGGTGTTGGCGCCGTAGAAGTCGGTGACGGCACCCGGGATCGGGCCGTAACCGGCCTTCATCAGAAGCTCCTGGAGCAGGCGGACCTGCGGGTGGTTGACGCCCGGCTTGACGGCCGGGTCCAGCGCCACGGTGCCGCCACCGCCGCCGCCACCCGGGGCGGGCATGCCGGCCTTCACCCACGCGTACAGCCGGCCACCCGGGCACTCCGTCGCGAAGCCGTCCCGGTGACCGTGCTTCGAGAGCTGACGGCCCGTCTTCGCGCACGCCTCGTCGTACAGGGCCCGAGCGCTACGGAGGGCGGCGTCGGAGGGGGCCTGGTCGCCGCCGATGGCGATCTGCACGCCGAACGCGGAGCGGTTGTGCGACGGACAGTGCGCGCCCTGGAGGTTCCAGCCGCGGCCCTCGTAGATGGCCCCGTTCTGGTCGATGACGAAGTTGTAGCCGACGCCGCTCCACCCGTTGTTCAGGTGCTCGCGCTCGATCGCCTGCGGGACCGAGTTGCCGGTGCGGGAGACCGCAGTGCCGCCGTCGTAGTGAATGTAGAACTCGGTGCGCTCGGACAGCGGGACGCTGGCGACGCCGCTGGTCCACGGCTTCGCGCCCCAGGAACCACGGGAGATGATATTGACGCTCAGGGTGTGCCTCCAGGCATGGGAAAGCCCCCGGCGCGGTGCGCGTCCCGGGGGCTGGGGGTGCCGCTGGCCGCCCGTAGGGGCGGGCCGCGGAAGTCAGTTGGGGTGGTTCAGGTGGGAGTCGAGCCGTTCGGCGACGGCCAGGCGCTCGGCCCGCTCGTGGGCGATCTCCCTGCGCAGGCTGGCCAGTTCCTCGTTGTGCCTCTCCTGGCCGTCTAGGACGCGGCCGAGGCCCTCGATCACCCTGTCGACGTCGTCGCGGAGGTTGGTGCCGTGGGAGTTGGCGACCTGCTCGCGGGCTTCCTGCGCGTGCTCGCGGACCTCGGCGATCGTGGCGCCCTGGCGGCGAACGAGCTCGACCAGGACGCCGACGAGTGCGGCGGTAATCGCCCCGCCGGCCGACACCATCGCGACCTGGACGGAGGGCTCAATGGTCACGCGCAAGCTCCTCGATCCGCGCCTCCAGAGCGGCGAGGCGGAGGGCCTGGTCCTGGACGACGGGCAGCAGGGCGACGCCGAGAAGGTCGTAGCGGACGCTGTCGATCTGGCCGTCCTCGTCGTGGACGACGATCTCCGGGAGGGTCTGGGCGACCTCTTCGGCGATCAGGCCGTACTCGTTCTTGCGTCCCTCGGTGACCTTGCCGTCCTCGTCGGTCGTCGGCTTGCGGTCGTAGACGCGCGGCCGCAGGGAGAGGACGTCCGCCGGGTTGATCCGGATGTCCCGGACGTTCTCCTTGAACCGGATCGAGGAGGTGTTGCGGCAGAAATTATGGTTTCCGTCAACCCACACCGCATACCAGGTGCCGCCCGCAGGCGTGTAACTGTGCGGCCTGTCACTGCCGTTGGCACGGTTGATTGTGCCCCAGGACTCCAGATACTGGCCGTGCCAGTGGTCGGTCGGAGGGAACTGGCCTGGCCTGCCCAGGATCTGGTCCCACCAGTGCTGGTGCCAGGACGGCGGGAACTCGCCCGGCACGCCGAGGAGCTGGTCCCACCAGTGCTGGTGCCAGGTCGGGTTGAAGCTGCCCGGCTTGTTGACGATGTCGTTGTAGTCGACGGTGTGAGTGTGGGTGCTTGGGGGGAACGTGGCCGGCTTGTTGGTCACGCTGGTCCACGAGACGATCGGCGCCAGGTCGGTCCAGGCCGCACCGTCCCAGTACTCCCACTTGCTCGTCGTGCGGTTCAGGCCAAGCTTGCCGACGCGGGGGTTCGACGGGCGGGTGGCGGTGGTCCAGGTGCCGACCCGCGTGCCAAGGAAGGACCGGTCGTCGGTCACCGCGGACAACGCGATGTTGGTGGCCGACGCCCCGACCGCGATCAGGCCGAGCGAGATCTCGTACAGGTCGGTGTCGGTCTGGGTGAGCGCGGGCGCGCTGCCTCCGGGCGTGCCCTTGAGCACGGCCAGCGAGATGCTGTTGAGCGTCGGATTGAGGCGGAGGATGACACGGTCGGTACGGGCTGCGGTGTCGGCCGTCGCGATGGTGAGGACCTCGATCGCGGTCGACAGGAACGCGTGGCCTCGCACGAGCGCGAAGCCGGGCTGAACGGAGACCTTCATAGCGGAGCCGTCGGCCGTGACCTTGAGGTCGAGGCCGGTGGCGGTGCCGGCCACGCCCGAGTCCTGGAGCTCGCGGAAGAGGCGGCTGAAGTCGGTCTCGGTCGTCGCCTGGCCGTCGAAGGGGTACGAGCTGGTTGCCACGCTGCGGGTTTCTCCCTGGAAACAGAAGAGCCCCCGCATCGGCGGAGGCTGCACGTCGGATGGTCAGGCCGCCAGCGCGGCCCAGAAGCGGTTCGAGCCGTTCTCCATGCCCGCGATCGAGATCGAGGACGGCGGCGAGGTGGCGCTGATCGTCGAGTATGAGCCGAAGCGCCGTACGGTCGTCAGGCCGAAGTAGTTCGGGGGCGCCGCTCCGCTGTTCTCCAACTGGAGCATCATCGGCCCGTCGTTCGTCGAGGTGTTGTACACGTAGCGCCAGGTGACGTAGTACGTGCCCGGCGAGGCCGCCCATGGCGAGGTCAGCGGCACGGACACGGTGACTCCGCCGGAGTTGCTCACGACCGGCGGCTCGTAGGCGCCCGCGATGTCTCCGGCCTGGGCGACCAGGTTCCCGTTCACGTCGTAGATCGCCGCCCAGGACCCGGCCTGGAGGCCGCCCGCATATCCGCAGTAGTGCCACACGATCTTGTTGATCGTGGTCGCCTGCCGCAGCGCGACGGCCGTGACGCGGACCGTGCCCGAGCCGGGGTAGCGGCCAGCGGAGAAGCTGACGGCCGGGTCGTAGGCCCACGAGGTCAGACCGTGGTCGGCGGGTGTCCACTGCTCCGGGAGGTTCGCGAGGGGGATCTTGCCCGTCGCGTCGAGCGTGGCGTCGCCCGGCACGAGGATCTTGCCGTCGGCCTGGCGGACCTTCAGCACACCGTTCTCGGAGTAGAGGATGGCCGTGCTCGCTGCGGCAGCCGGAGCCGACGCCGCGTTGCGCAGAGCCGTCGCGCCGGCCACGGTAAGCCGGGCCCCAGGGGCAAGGGAACTCGTGCCCACGCCCAGGCTGGCCGTCGACCGCTTGCCGAAGAGCATGGACGCCTTCCAGGCCCCGGCGTCCGTCCAGGCGCTCAGCTCGAAGTCCGAGCCGGCGTCACCGCCGCTCTCGGCCGAGTTGTCGACCTGGTACTCCCACCTGGTGACGTTGTTGGTGGCGAACGACAGCGTCCGGTAGGTGGGGGTAGGGGAGTCGAATCGCACGTCACCGCTGACCGAACCGCCGGTCTTCGGGATGGCGCCGACATCGGCCGCGGTGAGGGTGATGCTGGCCGCGCTCTTGCCGTTCACAGATGCGATGAGGCCGTTGGCGCCTGGGTCGCCCTTCGGCCCCTGGGCCCCGGTTGCCCCGGTAGGGCCGGGGGCTCCCTGCGGCCCGGTGGCACCAGCCGGGCCGGTCGCTCCAGTTGCGCCGGTCGCGCCGGTGGCGCCGGTGGGTCCCTTGAGGTTGCCGACCGGCGAGCCCCAGCCGGAGGCGCCGCGCTGGTACAGGTCGTAGGTGTCGGTGCGAAGGAGCACGTCGCCGGGCTTCGTGCCCGTGCTGGACGTGGTTCCGCTGTTGAGGTAGAAGGCCGCACCGCGAACGATGTCGCCTACCTTGGCCCAGGCGCCAGCGGCCCGCTGCCAGTGGGTGGCCGAGTTGCTGGTGACACCGAAGAGGGTGGTTGATTCAGGCTGGACGTAGAAGTCACCGTCCGCGCCGACAGTCGAATCGGGGACGGCCGTTCCGGTGAGGATCTTGCTGCCGGGGGCTCCGGCAGGGCCCGTTGCGCCCGTGGCTCCGGTGGCACCCTTGGCCCCAGTTGCGCCAGTCGCTCCGGCTGGACCGGCTGGCCCCTGCGGGCCGGTGGCTCCGGTCGGACCGACGACGCCGGAGTCCGCCGGGGACGGGAAGATGCTGAGTCCCATTAGGTGGCCTCCACTCCGCTGATGTGCGCGGGGGCGGCCTGAGCGTTGCCCTGCACTTCGATCTTGTCTCCGGCGTTGAGCACCTGGCTCATCTCGACGGTGAGCACGCCGTTGGGTGCGATGCCGACGTTGGCCAGCGCGTAGACGCCGCCGAGCTTGACGGCAACGCTCGCGGCCGAGCCGGTCGGGTTGGTGGCGACGATGTTCGTGACGATCGCCGAGGCCCCGGCCGGCACCGTGTAGACGGAGGTCAGGGCTGAGGGCAGTGGCCCCCGGAAGAAGTTCTTCGGCGTAGCCGCCACGTGGTCACCACACTCCCATCAGCGACATGATCTGGTTGTCCGAGCTGCCGCCTTCGGCCGTGCGCTCCAGCGCGGAGACGCGGGTCTCGGTGGTCTGGACGCGCCGGGTCAGCGCGGTCCTGACGTCGAACCCCGCCGGGTCGCCGAGCAGGGCGCCGACCTTGTAGCCGTCCGCGTTGGCCTTGAGGACCATGCCGGTGACGGTGGACACGAGCTCCTGGTCCTCGACGACGACGCCGACCTGATCGCCCAGGTACCAGTCGATGCCGAACCGCATCGCGGAGTCCTCGACCGGTACGGCCTGGACGGCGACGGAGGTGAAGCCCTCCTTGGCCATCACCTCGTTGCCGGCCTGCTGGAGTTCCGTCCAGTCGCTGGTGTTGCGCTGGTCGACGAACCGCTCGATCCGCCGGGCCCAGTCGACCTCGGCCGCGATCGAGGTGGGGGTGTCCACGGCGAGGAACTGCCGCGCGGTGAGGTCGCCCTGGCCCGCGACGAGAACCCGGGTCGCGCCGGGCGGTGAGATGGCCACCCGCTGGCCTGAGAGCGTGCGGTTGCGCACGTCGAGGCGGACCTGCCGACTGCGGTCGACGATCTGATACGTCTCGAAGACGAGGCCGCTGCCGCGCTGCACGATGCGAAAGCCCAGGCTGGCGACGACGGCGATCTCGGTCAGCAGGCTGCCGAGCACCGGGAAGCGCGCGCTCTTGGAGACGGCAGGTCCGCGGCCCAGGTTGGTGCCCATCGTCAGCCCGGCCCGGCGCCTCGGAGCCGGCGCGGCCGGGCCGAGGTTGGCATTCACGTAGGCGTGCATGACGGTCTCGGCCGGGCCGGTGCGGGTGTCGTGCGCCTGGCGCTGGCCGGCCATGTCCGCGTTGGACGGCTCGGGCAGGGCCAACATGTCCATGAGCATGACGCTGTCGGACACGCCCTCGAAGGTGACGGTGCCCGCCGGGTCCTCCGGGGTGGAGGCGAACTCAGGCTTTACCGTCGGGCCGGAGATCAGCACGTCGGTCGGGCCGGTGACCACCAGGCCGGAGCCGGGCGTACGCAGGACCGGGGCGAGCGGATGCTCGGCCGCCAGACTCAGCTTCCACGTCCCGACGTTGTTGAACGTCTCCTGGATCTCCAGGACGAGTTCCTCGGGGCGGATGATGCCCTGCCGCGCGAGGGTCTTGTCCCGGACCTCCACCGTGAGGTCACTGAGCTTCACTCAGATCACCATCCATTTCCGGGGCCGCCATGAGCAGATGACCTTAGAGTCGGCGGTGACGCCGAGGAGTTGGGCTGTGGCCGTGGAAAGGCCCGGACGGATGCTCCAGAAGCGCGGGGCGGGGCCGAGGTCTGCGTACCGGTTGGCGCCGGTCTGGTCGACGACCGTACCCGTGCGGGCGTCGAGGGTGAGCACCTCACCGGCTGCGAGGGTGCCGTTCCACGTGATCGTCTCCTTGTCGGGTGAGACGGCCTGGAACGCGTGGCCGGGGCCGTGGATCTCCCACACGGGGTAGGCGACCGCGTCGCCCGTGTTCTCCAGGGTGATCGAGCCGATCGCCTGGGAGGCGGCGACCGGAAGGGACACCATGCTCGACAGGAACGAGCCGGTCTTGGTGTCGCCGCCGATCACCTGGGACGACGCCTCGGACGAGGTGAAGTAGGGGTCGGACGCGCGGAGGGTGACGACCGTCTGAAGGTCGCGCTCCCCGGTCGTGCCTTGCCCGTACGTCACGTCGCCGCCGCCGGTGCGGACCACTTCGGTCGTCCATCGCGACCCGTCGTCGTTGACCAGTGCGAGGGTGCAGGGTTCGGCCAGGACCAGGGCGAGGCGGGACAGTAGCTCCGCCAGGTGCTCGCGGTCCCGGCCGACGATGTCGAGCGGCAGGTCGATCTCGCGGGACAGGACACGCTTGCCCCGGTAGACCGAGCCGTCTCCTGCTCCCTCCAACCACTGGACGGACACGGGCGGCAGGCCGACGCCGGTCAAGCCGGTCAGGGCCTGCAAGCCCGTGCCCTTCTCCTGCACCTCGTTGAGGTTCAGGACGTCCAGCGGACTCTCCAGCTGGAGTCTGATCACCAGCCCACCATCCTTGCCCGGCCAGCGGCCGTGAACAGGTCCTCTTCCGCGCTCAGGGAGCTGCCAGGAGCGGCGTAGTAGTTGAGGACCTTGGTGACGCCGCCGCCCGCAGCCGCCCCGGCGAGGCCGTTTGCTGCGGAGGCGTAGACCCCGCGTGCGGCGCGGAGTTGACCGATGGTCGGGGAGTCGAACTGGGTGCCGGCCACGTTGTCGGTCAGCCCCTTGAGGGAATGGCGTACGGCGTCGTAGCGGGACTCAAGTCCGCGGATGAAGCCCTCGATCACGAGCTGGCCGGCATTGGTCAGCAGGACACGGTCGAGGGTCTCCGGGCCCTTCCAGTCGGTGAGGCTGCTGGTCAGGTCGCCGAGCTTCTTCTTCACGTCGCCGAACATCGAGCCGATACCGGAGATGAAGCCCTTGATCAGGGACTTGCCCGCTTCCACCAGCTTGGCCCCGATGTCGCCCAGCGCCTCAAGGGCCTTGCCGGGCAGCTCCTTCATGAACGTGACGACCGCCGAGATGCCCTCGGAGACGGCCGTCCCCAGCCCGGTCCAGGCGTCCTTGAACAGCGTGGCGACCGCGTCCCAGCCCGCCTTCGCGACGCCGCCGACGGCCTTGAGGCCCTTACCGACCAGGCCGATGATGCCGACGTTGAGCACGACCTCGATCGCGCCGAGGATCGTGTCCCAGATGCCCTTCACGAAGGAGCAGATCCCGTTCCACAGGTCCGACCAGCCGCGCTTGAACACGTCCCAGTTGCCGGTGAACAGGCCCTTGAACAGGCCCCACCAGATCTCGAAGAACCCCTTGATGAAGTTCCAGACGCCAACGAAGACTTCCTTGAGACCTTCGAGCACCAGGCCGACACCGTTGATCGCGTTGACCAGGGAGTGCGCCAGGATCTCGATGACGAACTGGATGATCGGCACCAGGACCGGCATCAGGAAGTTGACGATCGCCAGCAGTGCCTGGAGGAACGGCTGGATCGCCTCGGCCACCCGGGCAAACGCCTCGCCGAGCTTGGGCAGGAACTCCGCGATGACCTGCTGGAGCATCGGCAGGAGCGGCGTGATGACCGCCGTGACGATCTGGAGCAGGACCGTGACGACCGGCGTCAGCGCGGTGAGGACCGTGGAGATCAGCCCGGCCAGCACCCCGAGGATCGGGGCAAGCGCGGTCACGAGCTGCTCGACCAGCGGTGCGACCGCCGCGAGGATGACGGTGAAGACCTGGGCGATCGGCGGCAGGATCACCGACAGAGCCTGGAACGCAGCCGACAGGAGCTGGCCGACGATCGGGACGAGCTGCGTGATGATCGGCGCGAGCTGCTGAATCGCGCTAGTGAGGGCGCCGCCCAGCAGGGCGATGATCGGAGTGATCGACGGGGCGAGCGTGGTGAACGCATTCGCTAGCGGCACCAGGGCGGCCGAGACCAGCGGCCCGAGGACGAGCATGAACTGCGCGACGATGCCCATCAGGGCGCCGAGCGCCTGGCCGAGCGGGGCCATCGCCGGAGCGAGCGCCTGGACGGCAGCCTCGATGCCGGAGAACAGCAGCGTGACGCCGCCGGTCACCGCTGGCTGCGACAGCGCCGAGGCGATGGAACCGATGACCGTGCCCAGGATCGTGCCGACCTGCGGCAGAATCGTTTCTGCAAGCTGCGCGAGCTCGGTGAACAAGCCCTTGACCGCAGGCCCGGCCCCGGAGGCCAGGTTGGCCATCGCCTCGTGGGCGGCCTTGAACGTGCCGACCAGCCCGGCCTGGAAGCCGGGGCTGTCCACGATGGCGTGGATGTGCTCCAGCGTGCCGGCCAGCATCCCCAGCGTGGAGCCGCCCGCCTCCTGGGCTGCGCGGCCGACGCCGGCCAGGATGCCGCCGAGGTTGAACAGGACCGAGCCGAGGTCCTTGACGTTCTGGATCGCCGTCGTGATCCACGTGGCGAGCCGGCCGTCGCCCTCGGCCGCCGTGAGGAAGTCCGAGAAGCGCGTCGAGATGTTGACGAACCACTTCGCCAGCGCGGGCAGGTAGCTCGTGCCGACCTTGCCCAGGGTGGCGATGATGTTCGCGAACGCCCCGGTGCCGGTGGTGGCGATGGTGATCGACCCGGCGAGGTCGGTGAACATCTGGTTCAGCGCCGGGTCGAGCGCGCCCTGGAGGCCAGTGGCCAGGCCGCCGAAGAACCCGCCGATCTGGGTCGCCGTCTGGGCCAGGCCCGCGGTGAACTTCGGCAGGAGGCCGTCGACCAGCTCGCGGATCGGCTTGGCGGCCTGGTCCCACAAGTTCTTGCTGATCGTGTCCTGGAGCCCGGACAGGGCGGACTTGACCTCCGGCAGGACCTTGTTGAAGTCCTTGAAGGCGGCGATCGTGACGCCGATGCCGACCGCCATCCCGCCGAGCAGGCCGGGCAGCAGGAGCGCGGCCGGGCCGATCTGGGCGAGCGACGCACTCAGGGCGGCGAGGTTCGACGCGGCCGACAGGCCCCATCCGGCGAGGCCGGCAATCGCCAGCGCCAGGGAGCCGATGATCGGAACGGACTTGTCCAGGTTCCGGATCATGTTGCCGAGGTCCTCGAAGATGTTCGTGAGCACCCGGGCGCCCGACAGGGCCGCGAGAGCGGCGCCGACCTTGGCGACCGAGGCGTTGTCCAGCTCCGGCAGGATCGGCACCGTGCGGGGCCGGGTGAGGACCTGGAGCCGGGCGGAGATCGCGGCTCCGGTGCCGTTGGCGATGTCGAGCTTGACCTCGACCTTGAGCGGGGAGACCTTGTCCCGCCAGTGCTCAAGGTCGTGTTTGATCTTGTCGAGGTTGCCCTGGTCGAGCTCCAGCTTGACGTCGCCGCTGACCTCGACGTCGTCGGCCCGGAACTTGATCTTCTGGTCGCGAGCGCGGGCCTGGAGGTCGCGGACCGCCTGCTGGATGGCGCGACTCATCCCGGTGGAGTCGATCGTCGTGTAGAAGCGGACCTTGCGCGCGTCGGTCGTCTTGTTCTTGGCGTTGACCTCGCGGATCTGGGTGATCAGATCCCGCTGGAGGCCGGTGGCGTCGATCTTCGCGCCGACGATGACCTTGAGCTGCTTCTCGATCCGGTCGAGCTGCACCTGGGCCTTGGCCCGGAAGTCGTCGGTGTCCGGGAGGACCTTGACCGAGACTCGGCCGATCACCTGCCCTGCGGGCATGCGTCACCTCCGGGCGAACTGCTGGTAGATCCCCGCGACGGAGGCGTGCTTCTTGGCCGGTGCTGTCTTGGCCTTTGCGGTGGGGCGGGGCCAGGGCGGAATCTTGGGCGCCTTGCCCTTGGCCCAGTTGCCGGTGGCCCTCGTGTTGCTGTTGATCGCGTCGAAGAGATCGGCGCTCAGGTAGCGGTCGACGCCCCAGCCGAAGAGGTCCCGGCCGCCGGAGGCGAGGGCGACGGTCAGGGAGGTGTCGGGGAGCCTCTGCGCGAGCAGGAGCACCAGAGCGGGGCTTGGCCCCCGGCCTGCGATCACGTCACCGAGGTCGATGCCGTAGTGGAACCACAGGTCGGGGTACAGCCCCTCTCCGTACTCGTCGATCAGGCGGCAGAGGCCGAGGCTTCCCCCACCTGAGTGCTCGCGCCGTAGGTCTCGAAGATCTGGGCGAGCACGGCGAGGTCGCCGCCGATCGCAGCCAGGAGTGCGTCGGCCTTCTGGCCGTTGTCGGACACCAGGCGGATGGCGTCCTCCAGGAGGACCTGCTGATCGGCGTTGTCCGCTTCGAGCTGGTTCTGGAGCTCGTGAAGCTTGTCGCGGCTGGCCTTCGGCAGGCGGAGCGGGTTGATCAGGTGGACGACGTCGCCGCTGCCGAGGTCGATGTCGGTCGAGGCGTACTTGGCGTCTGCGGCGGCGCGTATGTCGTCAAGGGTGTAGCTGGCCAAGGGGGTTGTGACCTCCGGGGTGAGTCAGGGAGAGGGGAAGGACGGGGATCAGGGGGCCTGGCCGGCAGTCCACGCGGTGCCGTTCCAGTACGCCTTGGAGGCGTCGCCGAGAAGAACGTGCTTGCCGGTGGTCCACGCGGTGGCCGGGCTGGCGACGACGCCGGACATGGCCGCCAGGTTGGCCGGGGTGATCGCGCCGGTCGGGGTGAAGCCGCCGGGGGTTCCGGCGGTCGCGCCGGTCGCGGGCAAGTTGGTCGCGCCGAGCGGGGTCACCGCGTACGTCCAGGCGTTGGAGCCGTAGGCCATGGGCTTCACGCCGATCGGCAGGCCGGCCAGAGACTCGGTGTCCGAGAGGGACAGGTCGTCGGCCCGGTAGATCTCTGCCTTCGGGGCGTAGAAGGCGAAGTGGTGGGTGCCGTCGATGAACAGGGCGAGGAACGCGGCTACGGTCGGTGTCGGGTCGGTCGGGACGCCCACGCTGCCGTCGGGCAGGAGCGGCGCGTTCGAGCCGTAGAACAGGCGCAGGCCCGCCACGTCGAACTGCTGGAGGGTCAGCGCCATCGTCTCGGTGCGGGCGCCGTACTTGGTCCGCAGGTTCTTGTTCTGCAAGGTGCCGATGACGGTGGCGTCGCCGCCTTCGCTACTGATTCCGAAGATGTCTTCGAGGCTGGTGTGCCCGACGGTGTCCCAGGGGGATGTGGGGGCGAGCAGGTCGGTGGGGATCGGCGTGCCGGGCGGTGCGGTCAGGAAGTTTCCGCTGCCGACGACGAGTGTTGCGTCGTCGTTGATGGGCAAGAGCGAGGCTCCTTACTCAGGGGGATGGTTGGGCGTAAGGGCGGCTCCGCGGGCGCCGGATCTCGATCTGGTACGTGGTCTCGTACCGCCACACCCCCACCGGGAGGTCGGCGTACTGCACGGGCCCGGTCGAGGTCGCCCAGTCGGTTGCCCGGCGGGGCGCGGAGTTGATCTCCGCGCGGGTGATGTGGCCTCGGCCGGGGACGACCTTCTGGCGGAGCCAGGCGTCGCGGAGCACGACGCGGACGGCTTCGGCGAGGATCGCCGCGTCCTCGTCGCCGTCGGGGTCTTCGCAGAAGGTGTGGACCGTGACGAGGGCGGAGTCCACGAAGCGCGTGTCGCCGTTCCACTCGCCGAAGGTGGGAGCGCGGCGGACGAGCACGAGGGGGAACTTCTGGTCCTTGGCGATCAGCGACTGCACCCGGATGCCAGGCAGGCCCTCTCGCAGGAGGGCGAGCATCAGGTCTTCGACGGGGGAAAGTTCGGCGAGTGCCTTGATCTGGTCGGGAAGGCCGGCCACTACGGTTTGCGTCTCGCCTTCTCGTTGGGGACCTGCACGCGCGGGCGCCGCTTCTTGGGCAGGTTGGAGGCCCGGGTGAGGATGAACAGGCCCTCCATGGCTCCGACCTGCACCTCGAACTCGTTGCCGAACTTGTCCTTGCGGACGGCGGTGTAGCCGGAGCGGCCGAACTCGATCGAGGCCGCGGAGTTCGCATAGCTCTCGGCGGGGGCCTCGGGCCGGTTGGAGGTGTTCGAGTCGGCGAGGATGACGTACTTGTCGACGTCGCCTTCGTCGAGCTCGATGTGCGCGATGCCCTCGGCGCGGTGGGCCATGAGGAGCTCCTCGGCCCGGACGCCGATCTCGAACGCCTTGGCCTCCAGGGCGGCCTGCACCCCTTCGTTCAGGGCGAGGGCCTTCTCGAACTTCCGGCCGCGCACACTGGCGTAGAGGTAAGCCATCAGGGGCGCTCCCGGATGTCGATGCCCCAGTGCCGGGTGCGGCGCGATCCGTGGTGGTAGGCGGGAGGGGAGACGATGTCCCACTGCCGGCCGTCGAACTCCACGCGGGACCACAGGGTCACGTCGCTCAGGGCAGGGTCGACGAGCATGCGGACGATGTTGATCTGCTGCTGGCCGGGCACCTCGGCCTTCGAGGAGCGTTGGGGGATGAACGCGGCCCGCACCTCATGCGGTCCGTCGCCGTCCGCGACGAGGACCTCGTTGCCGCGCTTGTCGGTGACCGTGGTGGTCTTCCAGATCCGGGCCTTCTGGCCGCGCCTGCGCTGCACGCTCACCAGGGCCCCCGGTCGTCGGAGAAGAGGGGGAAACGGTCCCCGGCGTAGTCGACGGGGACGAAGCCGCCTGCGCCGGGGCGGATCTTGGAGTCCCAGGCGCTGATGGCGACGCTGGACAGGCCGGGCTTGCGTCCGCCGAGCTCGGCCAGGAGGCGGATCTCCTCGCGGGTGAAGTAGACGGTTCCGGCGTCCCGGCCGATGTCCGACCAGGCCAGCGTCTCGTCGCCCGCGCGGGACTGGGTGTAGCCGCCGGGGTTGCGCAGGTAGCGGGCCGCGGCCTTGAGGACGAGCGTCTTCACCAGGCGGGGTGCCTTGTCGGCGGGCCAGTCCCGGCCGTACTCGGCCGCCAGGTCCGAGGCGTCCTCCAGCGCCGTAGCGGCGATGCGCAGTTCGTCCTCGTCGAGCTCCCAGTCGAGGCGGCCCTTGAGCTCGGCGACAGTGGCGTACGCCATGGCGAGCCTCCTTTCGGGCAGGGCCCGGCAGGGGCCAGCTCAGGCGGGCTGGCCCCTGCACTCGGGGGTTAGGCGTTGGCCGGGTCGGTCTCCGGCTTCATGCCGGCCGGGGTCCACACCTTCGCGTCGGACACGCCGGTGATCTTGGCGAGCTCGGAGCCGGCGGCCGGGTAGTCGCTCTTGCCGTCGAGGGTGAGCTTGATGCCGCGCACGAAGTGCTCCTGGGTGGAGATGATCTCCTTCTCGGCCACGTCGTCCCAGCCGACCAGGATGTCCGTCACCGACCGGAACCCGTTGTAGGTGTTTACGACCGAGCGGTCCTGGAGGTACAGGGAGTCGTAGTCGCGAATCCACCGCAGGGCGATGCCCTCGAAGCTGGTGGTTGCACCGTAGGGGACGGACTGCGGCACGGACGGGGCGCCAGAGAGGAAGATGAACGCCGAGCTGGCGAACGCGTACGCGGTGTCGGCCGGGATGGTCTGGTCGACGACGATGCGGAAGCCCATGCGGTCGCCGAGCGACGCGGTCCGCAGGGCGGACTCGGCCTCGGCATCACCGATGTTCTGGGCCAGGTTCAGCTTGTCGTCGTTCAGCAGGGCGCTCTCGAAGTCGGAGCCGACCAGCAGGTAGCGGCCTTCCTTCGGCGCGTGGAACGCGTTGAGGACCCGGCGCGCCTCAATCAGCGCGGCCCGGAGGTTCTGCTGGGCGTTGCCGATCGTCGCGTTGTAGGTCTGACCGGTCAGCGTCTTGACGGCCCGGCGCTGGAGACCGCGCGCGACGGCCTTGACCTGCGGACGGAGCAGGGTCGACCACTGGTCGATGTCGAAGTCATTCTGCTCATCCGTGAGCTTGATCGCGCTGTACGAGTTGCCGCCGAACGACACGGCGATCTTCCGCTCGGCGTACTCGTCGAACTGGATCGGCGCCGAGCGGTCGTTGCGCCACGCATAGTCGTGGAACGGCAGGATGCCTTCCACCTTCATGCTGATGGTGTCGTTGTCGGCACCCT
The DNA here is from genome assembly GCF_002939475.1 of Streptomyces cinnamoneus. Taxonomy (NCBI): domain Bacteria; kingdom Bacillati; phylum Actinomycetota; class Actinomycetes; order Kitasatosporales; family Streptomycetaceae; genus Streptomyces; species Streptomyces cinnamoneus. The sequence continues at coordinate 4,460,050 of NZ_PKFQ01000001.1, forward strand.
TGAACTGGTCTATGCCCTGCTTCTGGAACAGGTTGGGGATCAGGAGCTCCTGCTCCAGCATCCCGACAGCGGTGTTGACGAGCTTCTGCGGCTTGACGACCTGGTGCTGGTTGGTAGGCAAGGGGTTCTGTAACTCCGGGGGCGTAGAAAAGCCCCCGGTCAGCGGACCTGGGGGCTAGGGGGAACGTTTCTTCAAGGCGCTAGATGCGGCGGGAGCGGCGCGCGAGCTTGCGCGGGTCCATCTCCCCGTCGTCCTCGTCAGACGGGTTCAGGCCGCCGCCCAGGGACTCGGGGGCCGGCGGCGCGAGGAAGGACCGGAGCGACTTCGCGTCGGCCTCCAGCTCCTCGACGGTCGCGCCGCGAAGCCGGGCCGCGAGCGCCTCGGGCAGCTCGAAGCGGCGGGCGACCTGGGCGACCACGAGGGAGTGCTCCAGCTCGGCGTTCTTCGCCTTCACTTCGGCGAGCGCAGACTCGAACTCCTCCGGGCTCTTGGCCTCGGTCAGTCGCGTCTCAGCGTCACGCAGGCGTGTGCGATACGACGCAGCCTCAGTGCGAACCTTCGACAGCTCCTTGCGAGCCCAGTCTGGGAGTTCGTCCTCCGGCGACGGGGCGGGCGGGGGCTGCTCGTCGGGCTTGGTCTCGTCGGTGGGGTCAGTGTTCTGCTCAGACACGGTCACGCCTCCTGGGCTGTGGTGGTCGGTGGCCGCGCCGCCTGGGCTTCGGCCTGGTGGTGTGCGCGCTGCTGGGCTCGCAGGAAGCGGCGCCACGCGTTCAGCGCGCCCCTGCCGCTGTAGCCTTTGGTGACTTCCGGCCACAGCGCCTGGTACTGCCGGTTCAGCTCGAACAGGCCGCTGCCGTCGAACTGGTCGCGGCGGAAGACCGGCTCCGCGTAGCAGTGGCAGTGGTCGTGGAAGAGGTCGCCGTCCTTGTAGGTGGCGGACCGCTCGCTCTTGTAGGCGACTCCACGGCTGATCAACATCGCGCAGAAGCCGCACGGGGTGCCGGTGCGGGACAGCCGCACATACCCGAGGGCCCGGCGGTCGCGGCTGGTGTGGTTCCAGATCGCCGACCGGCCGCCGTTCATCGCGACCCGGGAGGCGGCCCCGGCCTGCTGGGCGCCCGCCTGGCGGTGGGCCTCCTCACGCTGCCGGTCCGCGTCCCTGGCGGCCTGCTGGTTGTCGACCTGCGCCAGCCGCTTGTCGAGGTTGCGGGTGCCGAGCGCGTCGAGGACGGTACGGAGTTCCTCCTCCGCCTCCCGCTCGATCCGCTCCTCGTCGTCGCGAAGGCCCTCCAACTCCTCGACGAGGATGCGCTCCCAGTCCTCCGCGTGGTCGTCGAGCTGGTGCTCGTCACCGTTCTGCGGTGCCTCCCGGGCGGCGTCTGCGGTGCGGCTGGCCTGCTCGCTGACCGGCTGGTCGGCCGCCTTGTCCGGGCGGGCGGAGCCGTCGGTGGACGGGGCCGGGGCGGGCACCTCGTAGGTGCCGGCCAGGGTGGCGAACTGGCGCCGCAGGTCGCCGAGCGTCACCGTCGAGGGCTCCGGGTGGTACGGGTCGGCGACCGTCGTACCGGTCTGGAGCGCGCGGGCCAGGCGGTAGTAGGCGCGGGCCAGGTCGCGGGCCATGCGCCTGCGGCCCATCACCAGCGTGATCGCCCGACGCAGCCAGCCCGGCGCCGTAGCCGCGCGTTGCGCGGCCGGGACCTCCGACCAGAGCTTGAACGCCTCGGCGGTGGTCTCGACGCCGATCTGGCTCAGGGCGAGGTGGAACGCCTCGGCCGCCTGGTCGGCTTCGGCCTGCCGCTTCACGCCGCCACCGGGGCGGGCCGGGCGGCCGGCTCAGGCGTTGCCCGCTTGAGCGCACTGGCCAACTGGCCGACCGAGTCGTCCTGTTCGGCCTTGTGCTCCCAGTCCTCCAGCTCGGTCTGGGTGACCCCGGGCACGCGCGCCCACAGGCCGCGAGCCGGGATGCCGAGCTGTTCGCGGAGCTTGCCGAGCGCGTCGGCGGACTGCGCGAGGCTGCGGGACTCCATGTCGCGCCACATGACCTCGCCCCGGTAGTCCCCAGCGGAGGCGATGTGCCCGGACAGCTCAGCCGCGAGACGGAAGACCCTCTCCCACGACTCGCCGAACGCGACGCGGAACTCCGCGATCTTCCTGCTCAGGGCAGTCTCGGCTGCCAGGAGGGCCTCGGCGCTCAAGTTGGCGATCTGGCCCAGGAGATGGTGCGGCGGGGTCTGGGAGACGGCACTCAGGTGCCGCACGGACATGTCGATCGAGTCGATGAACCCCTGCAACGGTGTCTCGTCCAGCGAGCCGAACCGCACGTCCGGGTCCTCGGCGAACAAGAACCGCTTCGCGTTGTGGTTGATCGGCAACGGCACGGGGTTGCCGGCCGCGTCCAGAACCGGCTCGCCCGTCTCCGGGTCGCGCTGGATCGGTGGCGCCATGCCGGAGACCGTCCGCACCTTGGTAGACCCGTAGGTCTGCGCGAGGAGCAGGTCGAAGACGCTCTGGTTGATGCGGTCCTGGAGGGCGATCATCGGCTCGATCACGCCGACGGTGCGGCCCTCCAGGTCGACCGAGGCGGCGAAGCGGGTGACCGGGCATTCGCTCGCGCCGTGCCGCCGCAGATCCGAGACGGTGACGCTGTCCGGGTCGTCCAGCGACAGGAAGCGCACCACATACTCGCTGCGGGCATCCCACAGCCGGGCCCGGCCCGGGTCGTCGCCCATCGGCCAGGTCACGACCGTCAACGCCGCGAAGGGCGTCTCGTCGTTGGCCGGGTCCTCGAACAGCGCGGCCGTCCGCAGCGCGGACAGGCCCTTCGTACGGACCTGCCCGTTGCGGGCCCGCTCGGTCAGCGTGAAGCTGTGGCCGTACGTCAGCGCGCCCCGGTACACCGCGGCCTGCCGCGCGTCGAGCCGACTGCGCTGCCAGTGCTCCCACTCCACGGTCGTGGAGTCCGCAGCGGCCGGCACGCCCCCGCCCGATTCGCCGGGCCGGAAGGCGTCGACGTACAGAGCCTGGGCGGGCGTCGAGACGAGCAGGGGCATCCAGTTGGACACCGCCCGCCTGGCCAGGAGCCGGTACTCGTCGTCGGCCTGCGGCGGCATGTACGGGTCGTCGTGCTGCCCGTGGAGGTAGTCGTCGATCCTGCGCAGTCGGGCACCGTCGCGGCCGAGGACGGCGAGGAGCTGCCGCGCGAGCGCGGCAGGAGAGACGGAGGCGGCCAGGGGAATCACCACCTTCGTTACACTCTTACCATCGGGTCACAGGAAGAAACCGCGGCCGGAGCGGGCGCGGACCTTCTTGCCTCGGGCGCGCAGGTCGACGAGGCACTCGTGCGCGAGCATCAGCGCCGCGTAGAGGTCGACTTTGCGGGGGCTGTCCTTCGACTCCTTGCCGAAGCTCAACCCGTAGTTGTTGGTGCGGCGGACCGCATTGAGGGCGTGCCGGCGCAAGGCTCGGTCGCCGTCGTGGCGGAGCTTGCGGTCGAGGATCGAGCGCAGGAGACGCTCGTGCGCGAGGGTGCTGGCCTTGAGCGAGGAGCGCATGTCCCAGCCGATCGAGTCCCGGCCGGGGGCCTTCACGGCCAGGCCCTCGCCGTAGGTGTCGGACCACTCGGAGATGTAGGACTCCCAGAGCGCGACGTCGGCGTACATGCCCTGGACCTTGAAGACGCGGAAGGCGTCGTGCACCGCCGAGTCGACCAGGTCGCGGGGGACCTCCCAGCCGTCGCCGCGTGGGCCGTCGGGCTTCTCCCACAGGCCGAGCACGAAGGCCGCCATGTCGCTCACGCGCAGAGCCACCAGAGCTGTGCTGTCGTCGCGGAGGCCGCCGTCGAACCCGATCACGATCTCGTCGCCGGGCTTGAGCACCTTGGTCTCGTCGCGGAGCACGTCCCAGTCCGCCGGGCCGAGGAGGGCGTCCTCGCTCGCCACGATCTGGTTCAGCCACATCCGCCGCGAGCGCGAGGGCGCCAGCGTGGTGTCGAGGATGGACTGGAGGATCGTCTCGACCCTCAACCAGATGGCGTCACCGCGGATCTTCGGCAGGACGATCCGGATGGCCTCCGGGGTCAGCGGAGTCGCGGGGTGGGCCTCGATCGAGTCGTACATGAACCCGATGTCCGAGGCTCGGCCTTCGCGGATCTTCTCGAATGCCTCGCGCATTCGCTCGGCAACGGAATCCTCGCCGGGCAGATATGCATTGGTGATCGCCAGATAGCGCGAATCTTTCTTCGTCGCATTTCCGTCGATCGTCTCGTACATTCGGTCGCCGCCATTGCCGGTGACCCAGTGGTGCGTTTCATTGAGAACGGTGAACGTGGACTAAGGAGCGCGCGCCTTCGAGGGCGCGGTAGCTGCTTGTCACCGCCTCAAGTCGCTGGCGTCCGCCGTGGGCTCGAATCAATTCGGCGCCGGCCTTGATGCCGTACGTCTCGATGAGCTTGTCGCTCATGAGGCTCGGCATCAGCGTCATGGTGTTGCGGGTCTGGTCGCGGCTGACGGCCGCGATCTGCACCCACGCCTGGGGATGCGGCACGCCCACCGGCCGGCCGTCCTCGTCCCAGTGCGAGAAGCGGCTCGGGCCGACGAACTCGACCAGGGCCACGACCGCCAACAGCGGGTCCTTGCCCCAGCCCTTGAGCCGCTGCAACACGCCCTTGCGGTAGACGAAGCGGCCGGTGTCGTCGACCGCGTACCACCAGAGCACCCAGCGCAGTTGCTCGCGGGTGAATCGCCAGGGGCCGCCGTCCTCGCTCTTGAGGTACTCGGCAGCCCAGCCGGCCACCTGCCAGCCGATGGTGTGCTCGGGGAGCGTCCACGATCCGTCCGGCTCCCGCAGCCACGTGGGCCCGAGGAAGCTCGGTTCGAGGGCGTCGATCTCTTCCTCGGTCAGTGCGGCGGGAGCCTTCGGCATGCGGCTCACCCCCGGCGTTACTCGGCGAGTCCGAGGTCCTTCTTGTAGTCGGCGATGGCGAGCACCGCGGCCGACTGGACCTCGGGCTCCGGCTCGTGCAGCTCGATGCGCACCCGGCGCCGGTCACCCTCGGACACGAGGAGGCGCTCGAAAGCGGAGTAGATCGTCTGGAGCATCTGGCCGCTCCGTTTACCGGCGTTCTTGTAATGGCTCAGGTCTTCGCACAGAGAAAAGGCGAAGGCCCAGTCGGAATTCTGGTAGAAGTCCGACTGGCCGGAACTCCTCAGGGAGTCCCACAGGCGCTGGGCGATCGGATGCCAGTCGGGGTCGCCGTCCGGGATTTCCACTTCCCGCATGACGCCCTTGGTGACGGGCTGGATATCGCTGCCCTTGCGCTCGCGCGGACGGGCGAGGTCCGCCTCTCGATTGGGCACGGGGCCGGGCACTCGCCACCTCCTTACAGCAGGCCGGGATGATCCTCGGTCCTACGGAAACGCCGGTCGTTGCGGCGCCTGGCGGCTGCCTGCGCGGCGGCCCCTTCTCTGGACGACTTGACCCGGTGATGCCACCCGCAGAGCGATTGAAGGTTGGCCTCTCGGTGGTCGTCACCCGGTCGGATGTGGTCCACGTCGGTGGCCGGCTCGGTGCAGCGCACGCCGTAGTGGTCCGTGGCGATGCACCGGTGGCCGTCTCTGGCCAGGACGCGGCGCCGTATCTGCGGCCAGTTCGGCGGCAGGCGAAGCCGTCTGTCAGACGTAGTCCAGGACACGAGCCTCCTACGTCAGGCCCGAAGGCAACGGCGAAGGGCTTCGGCAAGCGGCCCCCGGCAGGGGGCCAGCGGGAAGCGGCAACGGCGAAGGGGCTTCGAGGAGTTGGGCGCCTCCGGCGCCCCCAAGGGGAAGCCTCTACGACTTCAGCCTTCTACTCATATATACGGAGCTCGGGCCTGGATCTGGAAACGCCTCCAGCCGTGACGGCAGTCACACTCTTGCGATGCTCCGCTCGGAAAGCGAGTTCAAGTCTTGCATTCGAAGTGACACTCTTACTATGGTTCGTTCGACAACCCGTCAGACGCAACAGGCCCCGGAAGCGCGCCTACGCTCCCAGGGCCCCGACCTAGAGATGAGTCCTCTAGATGCGAGTGCATCGTAACCGGCACGACCGCGCCTTCGTCGTCGTGCCCAACGCCGCCGCCCGTCACGACCGGCTCTCGCTGGCCGCCGTCGGCCTGCTGGTCCGCCTGCTGTCCCTGCCGGACGGTACCGCCGTCACGATAGAGAAGATCACGGAGCAGGTCGACGAGGGCAAGACGGCCGTGGCCAAGGCGTTCAAGGCGCTAGAGGAGGCGGGCTACCTTCGCCGCCAGCGCTCCCAGGACCGCGACACCGGCCGCTGGTACACCCAGACCCACGTCTCCGACATCCCGATGACCCACATCCCGGCGGTCGGTGAGCCGGAGGTCCGGAGCGTCGGCGATCTCCCCAAGGGGGAAAAGCACCAGGTAAAGAACCTCCTCCCGAAGCCCTCTCCGAAGAGCGACGGCCAGCGGCCGGACGCGGCCGGCACCGAGGAGGAGGAGATCAAGTCCCAGGACGAGCAGGCCCAGGCCGCCCCGGCTGACGCCGAGACCGGCCGGGCCGCTGCGGTCCTCGCCAAGCTCGGCGACAACGACCGCCGCCTCGGGCTTGGCACCGCGGATGTCCTCCGCCTGGCCCCGCTCGCCGCCGAGTGGCTCGCCGAGGGCCACAGCCAGGCGAAGCTCCTCGCGGTCCTGACCGCCCGGCTGCCGGAGCGGATCGACTCCCCGGCCGCGCTGGTCGCCTACCGCCTCAAGACCCACCGCCCGGCCCATCCCGCGCCGTCCACGCCGAAGCCCGCCCCGGCGCCGGACACCCGCGCCCGCTGCCAGCAGTGCGACGCCCCGTTCCCCGCCGGAGTTATCCACAGCCTGTGCAAGACGTGCACCGCCGAGGCCCGGCGTGACCAGGCCGCGACCGTCGGCGGCGACGCGGCGGGACTGCTCTCCGCCATCCGCCAGCGCCGCGAGTCCGGCGCCTTCGCCAAGGGTGCCAAGTCCCGGTTCATCCCGGCCGCCGCCTGATCCGCCGACGCACAGAGAGCTCACGCACATGCATTCGATGCACATGCCCTGGTACGCCCGCGTCGTCTTCACCGCTGGCAGGCCGTTCGTCCTCGTGGCAGCCCTGGTGATGTCCGTGCCCGGCGAGATCCGGATGGCACAGATCGCCGGGTGGCACGGCTGGGTCACCTGGCTGATGCCGGTGTCCGTGTCCGTCTACGCCGGTTGCGCCGCCGTCATCTCCGAGGTCCGTCGCCGTGCCAAGGGGCCCGGCCGCACCACTGCCACCATCGGCGCCGGAGCGGCGCTCGGCCTGGCACTGGCAGCCCAGGTGATGGCACACCTGATCGACCAGGGGTACATGACCACCTCCGCCGTGCTGGTGGCCGGCGTCTCCTCGGTGCCGCCGCTGGTGGTGGCACACATGCTGCACATGGCAGCGACCCCGCCCGCCACCATGACCGCCGAGGAGCGGATGCGCGAGCTCCAGGAGGCGCTCGCCGAGGCCCTCGCCCACCTCGCCGACGCGATCGACCGCGAGGGGCGGGAGCTGGTGTCCAAGGCGCACGGCGTGCGCAACGGCTACGAGGAGCTGGCCGAGGAGGCCGACGAGTTGGCAGACGAGGCGGACGAGACCGCTGATGAACTGGCAGGCGAGCTGGCAGAGACCGGGCTGGCAGAGCGCCAGCCGCGACGGCGGAGCCGTGCCAGGAAGGCCGTGCCACTGGCAGTGGTCGAGGAGACCGTCGCCGCGATGCAGGCCGACGGTGTGAAGGTCAACGGCAAGGCACTGGCGAAGCGGCTCCAGTGCTCCGTCCGCTCCGGGTACCGCTACCTCAGCGAGATCCAGGCGGCATGACCTCGGTAGCGCCACCGCCGTGACAGGTGGTGGCGCTACCGTCATTGGCACAACACCACAGGAACGGAGACAGCGTGGGAGCCATCCAGCAACCCACCCGAGCGATGGGCCCGTACAGGGTCGAGATCCGGTCGGAGTCGTTCTACCTCACCCGCACCGCGGCCGAGCACTGCACCGCCCCCAGCCGGCACCAGGCCGTGGTGCCAGCGTCGGACCTGCGGCACCTGGCAGCGGCCTTTCGCCAGGTGCGCGGCCACAAAGCCTGGCGCGAGAAGGAGTGGGCCGACGGCGATCCGTCCGACACATCCTGGACGTTGCCGCCGGGCGGGGAGGGCGAGGCGCCGGCCGCCTCCTGGGAGGTCAGCCTCGACGGCGAGAAGCTCAGCATCCGGGGGCCGTGGATCGTGTACGCCGAGCCCGACCGAGGACTGCTCTCCACCGAGATTGCCTACCTCAACCTGGCGGACCTCGACGATGCGCTGAAGGCGCTCGACGGCGCGCCGGCCACATCCTGACCCAGGCCCTCGACGGGGCCGAGCATTCGCCCGCCTCGGTCTCCGTCGTTCCGGCCCTGCGGACTGAGCGACCTTGGAACCGTGGCAGAATCCGAGCGGCTAAGACGTGGCGGTCCGCGAATCGTTTCTCCGGGGGTCATACCCCCACCCCCTACCGGCCGGGTCGCCATGCCCTAGGGTCGCGCGTCGCACGCGGGCACACTCGCACCCCCACACCCCCTAGGGGGAACGCGCGCATGACCGGCCAGCAGGGCCCGGCAGGCCCGTCACAGGGCCACTCAGCGCGGCATCACATGGCCTCTGACCTGCGCTTATGTGGGCCGATTTGCAAGAGTGTGACTAGATGCGTAATGTTCTCCCCGTCGCCACCACGGGACGCCAGCCGCAAGACAGGGCAAACTACCTGAAGCGGCAAGCAAGTTGAGCGAACGTAAGAGTTGCGAACGCAAGGCCAGCCCGCTAGGGTTGGAACCAACGCCGAACCCGGGAAGCCGAGAACGGGCCGCAAGAGCGGCGCCGCCGGAAGGATGGGCAGGCGGGATCGCAACCCCGGATCGTAAGAGTTGCGAAACGCGGGACCGGCCCGATAGGGTCGGGCTCGACGCCAACCGGCCAGGCTGGAAGGCGCACAGATCTTGAGCTTGACGCTCACCCGGCCCCGCCCCTTCGGGGGAAGGATGTCGCAGCCGCCAGCAGGCGGTGTGGGTGAGTGCAGGGCATAGGTGGGCTCGAAGGGGCGCGTACGGAGGCGGGGCATCTCGCCGGTGATGGAAGCGCTTTGGAGATGACGCCGAACCCCTGGGGTACAGCCAACGTAACAGGCAGTGGCGCGGATTCTTCGTCCGCATGTCCCGCTCGTACGGCCTTGGTGAAGCCGCGAACCGCTCCGACTTGTCGGGGTAGGCGTGGTGGGGAACTGTCCACGGATGCCCGTGGGTGGTGGTGTCAGGGGAACCGTGCGGACTTCCGAGGTCAGGGCTCACCGTTCACTCGAACGGGCCGGAGAGATCCGGCCGGAACGAAGAGAAGCGGCCGGGGAAACTGGCCAGTCCTGCGGGTGGGGACGGTGAGCCCGGTGGTCGGAGTAATCCTGCCGCTGAACCCCGAGATGGACACCCGAGTTGAACTGTCCGGCCCGAACGGGCCGGGTGCCTTCCGGGCGCCGTTGGGCGTAGGTGCGAAGCCGCCGGAAGGTTCTAGGCGCCCCTATTGTAAGAGTGTAACTAGCCGGGGAGCGCTCACCGCCCGTCGCCCGACGGTGCGGCGCGAGGCCGGGCGCTGCCCGGCGAGACCTTGAGGAGAAACATGAACATCACCGTGACCGGCGTGACCCTGGCCAAGGCTGCCGCCCCCGCGATGAGCGCCGAGGAGACGATCGCCAACCTGACCGAGCGGAACTTCGAGCTCGGCCGGCTGCTGGACGCCGCCCGTGGCGAGATCGCCCGACGCGACCTGTGCGACGACATCTGGACGGTCGTCTTCGTCGGCCTGATCGAGCGGATCGAGGAGCTGGAGCTGATGACCGGCGCCCTGGACGTCGCGGTCTTCAAGGTCTGAGGCGAAACGCCCTTCGGGGCGTCCGCCCGGGGTGGTGCCCGGGTGCTGATGAGCCAGCCGCTCAATGCTGAAAGCGAGAGAACATGAGCCCCCGTACCTGTGACGTCGATGACGAGGTGCTGGCCGAGTATGCGGCCTACCTGGAGGACGACTACCGCTGTTGGCCGTCGTGGCAGACCTCCTGGAGCCGCCGGGGCGAGATCCCCACGCACGTCGAGGTGTTTACCTACACCGAGTACCCCCTGAACCTCATGGACAAGTCCAACTTCCGCACCGCGGCCACACTGATCCGGTGCGCGGCCGACGAGGACTGCGAGGGCACCGAGAATTCGGACGAGCAGGTCGTCCAGATCGACGGCTCGTCTATTCACTACGGCTCCGCCTACAGCCTGTACGTCCAGGTGTACGAGGGCGGCTGCGACGTGGAGTGCCCCGGCACCCACACCGAGGAGTGCGAGCCGGGCTGTGAGCCCGACGTCGACTTCTGCTTCGGCGACGCCTGTGAGGGCGACTGCAAAGGCACCCGCACTTACACCAAGGCGTTCCGCGAGGCCGTCTCCCTGGCCGAGTACGTGAAGCACGGCTACCCGTTCCTCGATGAAGACGACCACTCCGAGCTGGAGTCCGAGGTGTTCGAGGAGAACCTCCAAGAGGCCCTTGACGAGGCGCGCAAGGCGTACGACCTGGACACCGACGAGGACCGCGAGGCCATCGTCGAGCACGCCAGCGAGGACCTGTACGACCTGAAGTACGAGGGATCGGACGGCGAGGTGTCCTGGATCAGGACGGCCGAGGTGTACGCCGAGCACCGCGACCAGTACTTCCTCGGTCTGGCTCGGGAGATCCTGCGGGGTGCCATCCCGGGCCAGATCGAACTGATCGCGGCCTGATTGTAAGAGTGTAACTAGCGAAACGCCCCCTCCGGGGGCGTCGCCCCGGGGTGGTGCCCGGGGCCTGACGAGCCAGCCGCTCACATCGAAACGAGGTCCCCATGATGAAGACCCTGCGCAAGCTCAACCCCTGGGCCAACCGCCGCGCCGAGCGAGAGGCATGGGCGCGCACCTTCACCTATGCGAGCGAGACGATCCACAAGCTTGACCACGAAGTGGCCGTGCTGCGCTCGGCCGTGGACGAGTTCGCGGACGTGTTCAACGACGGCATGCTCGCCTCCATGGTCGGCGGCAAGTTCACCTGCGGTGAGGCCGATTCGCTGGTCCGCTTCTTCGCCCGGGTCGGCCGCCAGGAGGTCGCCGAGCTGTGGCTGGAGTGCCACGCCGAAGACGACGACGAGGGCGACCTCCACAAGACCTTCGACGACGAGGACACCCCGGACGGGACCGTCGTCGACCTTGGCGAGTACCTCCTCGAACTGGCCGCGTGAGGCCACACGGCGAAACGCACACGCCTGCCCGCGAGGTGGCCGGCGTGTGCGTCGCGGGGGAGTGGTGTCCCCCTCCTGACGATGCCAGCCGCATCACGATCCACGAGGTGCACATGAACAGCCAGAACAACCCCATGCTCGCCAAGGTCCGGGCGATCCTGGCCAAGGCCGAAGACCCCGCGGCCTCCCCCGAGGAGGCCCAGGCGTACTTCGCCAAGGCCGCCGCGCTGATGGCGAAGTACGGGATCGAGCGGGCCATGCTCGCTGACGCCAAGCCGGAGACCGACCGGCCCACCACGCGGGTCATCGTCGAGAGCGGCTCCTACGTGCTCGACCGCGTGAACCTGCTGATGTCGATCAACGAGGCACTCGGCGGACAGTCCGTCCGCTGGCGCACCTGGGACACGACCGCCCGCCGGTACGTCCAGAAGGTCGAGCTCCACGGCTACGAGTCGACGCTCGACCGCGTCGAGATGCTCTACACGTCCCTCATGCTCCAGGCCCTGAACGGCATGAAGCACGGCACGCCCGGCATGGGCGAGTCCACCACCGCCTACCGCAAGACCTGGCTCGCCGGGTTCCGCAGCGCGGTGTACCGGCGCCTGACCGACTCCGAGCGCCAGGCCGCAGCCGAGGCCGACCTTGCGCTCCCGGCCGGCAGTCGCTCGGCCGAGCTCGTGCTCAGCTCCCGCGACGACGCGATCCGCGCCCTCTTCAAGGCCGCGCACCCGAAGGTTCGCACCCCCGCGAAGCGGCGCCTGACCGGCTCCGGCTGGAACGCGGGCAACGCGGCGGGCAAGCGCGCCAACCTCGGAGACAACCACCTCGCCAACGCCCGCCGCACCGCCCTGGCCGCGTGATCCCGTGATCCGCCGCCACCGCCGATTCCTCCTCGCCCTCGCCGCCGGGGCCCTCCTTCTGGGAGCCCCCATCCAGCACGGCTACGACGCTCGGCACCACGCCCACGCGACCGTCACCGACTTCAACGACGGCTTTGCCGACTCCAAGCGCGACGACTGCGAGCACGGCTTCGCCGCCGCCTGCCAGTGGCTCGAAGCCCGCTGACCACCCACCCCCGAAAGGCAGTTCACATGGATCAGATCAAGACCCTCGCCCGCGAAGTCCTCGCGATACACCGCGAGGTGGAGGAGTGGCGGGAGGACCACGACCCGGGCTCGCAGGAGTGGTACACCCTGGTCAACCTCGCCGACGTGGCGGCCCGGCTCATCTTCGCCCTGCCCGTCGAGATGCTCCCCGAGGAGGAGGTCCGCACGCCGAACCCCCGCGAGTACCAGGTGCTCGACGAGCTCATGACCGCACTCAACGAGGCGGGCAACCGATGAGCTGGAAGTACGAGGTGCTCGTCTGCGCGGCGCCGGACAACCACGACGACTCGTGCGACCTGTGGACCCCGGGCGACACCTTCTTCGACTACGGGTTCCGTGACGCCTTCAAGGCCGCAGCCACCCAGGCCCACGCCATCGTCCGCACGGTCAGCCCGCACAACGGCAAGACCCGCACCGCCTTCCACCACATCGAAGGTGGCGGCCTGTGCGAATGGTGCGGCCCGGCGACCGGCCGCCGAGGCCCGTGGATGCGCACACCCGCCGAAGAGCGGTTCATGTGCGAGCCCTGCGTGACCGACGCCCAGAACTCCATGGACGCCCTGCACAAGGCGAACGGCTGGTCGCGCAGCCGCTCGTACTGGCCGGTCCTGGAGAAGGCCGAGAGGTAGATCCCGACAAGGCGAAACCCCTGAAAGGGGGTCGCGGGGGAGTGGTGTCCCCCGCCTGACGAAGCCAGCCCTACATCGAACTGTGAGGACACATGCCCGCGACCCTGACCGACATCGACGCCCCGCGCGTTTGGATCGGCTGCCTGGCCTGCTACAACGCCGGCTATCTGACCGGCGACTGGCACGACGCCGACGTGGCCGACCTGGTCACCCCCGAGGACCTGCACTCCAAGGCGACCGACCACGAGGAGCTGTGGGTCATGGACCACGAGAACTTCCTCGGCTTGATCGAGGGCGAGTGCTCCCCGGCCCACGCGGCCGAGATGGCCGAGCTCCTCGCCGAGATCCCCCCGTACGAGCGTCAGCCCTTCGCGATCTGGTTCAGCGTCTACGCCGACGACAACGCCGACCGGGCCGGGCTCGTCGACGAGTTCCGCGACGCGTTCTGCGGTGAGTGGCGGTCCGAGGCCGACTACGCCCAGGAGCAGGCCGAGGAGCAGATGGACGAGGAGCGCAAGAAGCTCCTGACCCAGTGGCCGTTCACCGACATCGACTGGGAGCGCGCATCCCACCACCTGTTCACCGGCGGCTACTCCGCCGAGGACGCCCCCGGAGGCGGCATCTATGTCTTCTACATCGGCTGACTGGCGGCCTGCCTGCCTGGAGTGCGGCGACGTGCCCGAACTCCTCGACGAAGACCTCACCTGCGGCCCGTGCCGCATCCGCATCTACCTCAAGGGCCAGAGCATGAAGAAGACCGTCAAGTTCAGCATCGAGCGGACCACCGAGGCCGAGGTTGAGCTCGAACTGACCATCCCGGACGAGTTCCTCGACGAAGACGGCGAGATCAGCGACGAGGACGGCTTCTGTGAGTGGCTCAACGACAACCCGGGTGAGTGGGATCTGTCGGAGCCCTTCTTCGAGGAGATCCAGGACACCACGGTCCTCGAACTCCTCAACAGCTACTGAGTTAGCCGAACAACCACGGCACCCGTCCCCCGATCTGCCATGACTGCGGGACGGGCGCCGAGGCGAAACCCCGGTGGTGAGCCGGGGTCGGGGCGGGGTGGTGCCCGCCTCCTGACGATGCCAGCCGACATCAATCACTTCGAAGGATACGAGATGCTGCCCACCCTCATGCCGCCAACCGCGGAACCACCAGCCAACGTGGTCCGCTGCGTGGCGTGCGACGGTCCGATCCGCCACATCGAGCGCAAGCCGTACGAGTGCGCGCACTGCTCGCGCAACCTCTACCAGCACGACGGTCTGATCCGCCCCGGCTACCACTGGGAGATCACCGATGCCGGGTGGCTCATCAGCGTCGAAACGGTGGACGACGAGGACGACGACTATGACGAGACGGAAGAGGAGTTCCTCGGATGGTGAAGCCAACCTCTTACCGTCTCCACCTTCCCCTCGACTTCGAGACGGCCGCCGACGCGCTCGCCTGGTTCGACGAGGCCCAGCGTTCCGGCTTGATCCCGGCCGACGTCGACCTGTTCCACCCCGACGCCCTCGACACCGCCCAGCACGGCTTCACCGCCCGGGACCTCATCGTCCGGCGCTCCCGCGACCGGATGGCCTCCCTCGCCGTCCGCGCCGGCAAGGGGGTCCGCCGTGGCCGTTGAGTACGGGAAGTGCCCATGCGGATGCGGCAAGAGCCGACTCCTCAAGGTGCGCATACCGGCGATCACCGTCATCGTCGATCGCGACCGCTGGACCGAGGAGGACGGCACCGGGCCCGACAACGAGGCGGTACGCGCCTCCGTCATCGAGTACGTGTGCAGCAGCGTCGAGTGGCTGCCGATGTTCGACGCCACCGGGGCAACGATCAAGGTTGCTACCCGGTGAGCGCCACCGCGGCCGTCCTCCCCGACCTGGAGGAGCTGGTCGACTGGTCGATGGAGGAGCTCGAACAGCTCGCCGCCCCCTGGCCGGCACGGTGGCTCCTGCCGCCGAAGCCCGGCGATCCGGAGCGCGTCGTCTATCTCTTCGCCGGTCCGGGCGGACTCGAAGTCGGCACGCGGGACGTCCTCGGCCGCGAACTCGACATCATCGGTGTCGAGTTCAACAAGGACGCCGCCGCGACCGCGGTGAAGGCCGGGTTCCGGCGGATCGTCGCCGACGTGCGAACGCTCGACCCGAACCACCCCGCCCTGCGCTGGACCCGCGGCCTGATCGTCACCGCGCCGTGCCAGTGCTGGACGCCCGCAGGCAAGCGTGCCGGCCAGGACCCGCACAACCAGCAGATCCTTCTGGACATGTTCGCCTGCGCGTGGGAGGCCACCGTTGGCGTCTGGGAGGAAGGCCGCGAGTGCGGGCAGGACTGCCCGGAAGGCTGCGAGGACTGCTGGGACGGCTGGTCCGGCCCCATCTACGGCATCGACGAGGTCAGGGCCATGGCCAAGGACCTGACCGACGACCGGATCGGCCTCCTCGCCGAGGTGGTGATCTGGGGCCTCGCCCTGTCCGTCGCCTCGCCCGACTTCGGGTGGATCGCCATGGAGCAGTCCAGCGCCCTGCCGCAGGTCATCATCGACGGCATCCGCGAGGAGCTGAAGTGCGCCGACTGGCTGTCCGTGGACTTCCAGATTCTCGACGCCGTGGACTACGGACTGGCCAGCCGCCGGAAGCGCGTGTTCATGCTCGCCGCCCGGCACCGGTACTCCGTCGCCAGCACCCGCCCCGAGAGCCAGATCCCCACCACCACAGCGGCACAGGCCCTCGGCTGGCCGCCGGGCGTGCGGGTCAACACGAGAGGCACCAGAAAGACCGCTGGAGGCAATTGCTGGAGCGCGGACAAACCCGCGACCGCCATCACCAGCAAGATCCGAGGTTGGTACTGGGAGCACGACAAGGAGAGACGCTTCTCCCTCGACGAGGCCGCCCTCCTGGCCGGGTTCCGCCCCGGACATCCGTGGACCGGCTCTCGCTCGTCCTGCACCCAGCAGATCGGCGACGTCGTCGCGCCCCCGATGGGCGCCGTCGTCCTCGGGGCACTCCTCGGCATGGCCTGGGAGGCCCGGCTCCGTGAGTACCTCGCCGAGATCTACAACACCCGCCCGACCGTCCGAAGCGAACACGCGTTGGCAGCCTGATGACCACGAACACCACCGCGCCCGAGCCGGCCGTCCACCTCGCCTGTCCGTTCTGCAAGTCCACCCACATCACCCTGAACGTCCGCGAGTGGGCCGTCTGCGACACCTGCAAGCGCGGCGACATGTGGGGCCAGTTCATGATCTGCAACTGCTGGGGCTACGACTGCCCGGCGATCCTCAACTTCTCCTGAAAGAGAGCGACATGAGCAAGTACACCGACACTGTCACCCTGACCGACGGCACCACGCTGAAGATCCGCATCGAGCGCGGAATCGCTGGCACGGTCTTCCGCGAGGTCCCCAGCCGCCAGCGACCGGCCGGCAGCCTCATGCGGATCGGCACCGCGATGCACCTCGTCACCCGCAGCCACCTGACCCCCATCGTCCCTGACCGCTGGGCCAGCGCCGCCGACGACGCCGAGGGCGCCGAGATCGCCCTCGCCTTCTTCACCGAGAGCGCCGAGGCGTGCATCGAGCACGCGAGCGCCGAAGGCATCCCGGTCGAACAGTGCTACTCGATCACCTGATTGTAAGAGTGTGACCGGCGAAACCTCCGAAGGGAGGTCGTCGCGGGGTGGCGCCCGCGGCCTGACGAGCCAGCCACCAACAAGCAAGGAGACACACATGGCCAGCGACCTGCTGATCGAGCGCCTCGACAGCACCGACCCGCGCCACCGAGCGGCGGACCCCTGGACGACCACCTACGCGGTCACCGGCAGGCGGATCACCGGCACCGTCGAGGTCGCTCCCCGGTTCAACGCACACGGCTGGGAGTTCATGCCGACCGACCTGCACGTGGCCTACGGCTGGGACAAGTACAGCCGCCACGTGGGCACCCTCCACGTGAACGGCATCCAGCTCGAAGGCGCGCTGCACATGTCCACGAAGACGCCGCCCCGCTGGGCGCTGATCACGATCCGCCGCGTCACGGAGGGTTCGTACGGCGAAGCCCCTGACGCCACCCAGCGACGCAGCCGGGAGATCCTCCAGGCCGTGGTGCAGGCGCACGTCGAGGACGAGCAGCACGCCTACGAGAAGGCCGCCCAGTACGCGCGGCACCTGCGGGCTGGTCGCCTCCATGAGCTCCGCGCCAGCGAGCGCGAGGCCCTGCGGGCACTTCGTGAGGCCCAGGCTGCGGTTCGCACCGCGAGCGCCCGCATCGACGAGCTCGAAGAGAACTTCGACTGGGTCCTCGGCCTGCATGCACCCCAGCCCACCATCCCGGCCGTGCCGTTGGATGCCTGACCCCAGGAGACAGCAGTGACCACCGCGATCAAGATGCCCCGGCTCATCGGACTCTCCGGTCTCGCCCAGTCCGGCAAGGACTCCGCGGCTGGCTTCCTCGCCGATCAGGGCTGGAAGCGCCGCGCCTTCGCCGACCCGCTCCGCCAGATGCTGTACTCGCTCGACCCGCTCGTGCCCAGCCCGAACGGCGACTGGCCCATGCGCCTGCGGGCCGCCATCGACACGCTTGGCTGGGACAAGGCGAAGATCCAGATCCCCGAGGTCCGCGTGCTCCTCCAGCGCCTCGGCACGGATGCCGGCCGGGCCACCCTCGGCGAGACCGTGTGGGTCGACCAGATGTTCCGTCAGCGGGCCTCGTGGGGGCCGACCGTCATCACCGACTGCCGCTTTCCGAACGAGGCCGACGCGGTGAAGAAGCACGGCGGCCTGGTCGTCCAGATCGTCCGGCAGAACCAGAAGCTCATCCAGGACTCCGGTCACGTCAGCGAGCAGGCGCTCGCCGGATATCCCTTCGACGTCACGATCCTGAACAGCGGCACCCTGGCGGAGCTCGGCGACAGCATCCGCGCGGTTGCGGCACGAATGTAAGAGTTGATTCGACCGATCCATCGAGATAGTGTGACTAGCGAAGAAAGGGGTCCCCCTTGACCAGCACAAACACCCTCGTTCGCACCCCTGCGATCCTGGACCAACTGCCCATCGGTACGGAGGTCCAGGACTCGGACGGCGACAGCGGGACCAAGACCGCCGACGGCTTCACCGTCCCCGGCTGGAAGACCCCGTTGGACGCCGACTGGTTCAACTACCCCGTGACCGTCCTCAACCCGACGCCGGCCACCTCCAACCTCGTCGCTGACCTGTCCAGCGAGCTCAACCTGCACACCGTGCTCGAAGAGCTCCGACAGCTCCTCGACAAAGCCGAGGCGATG
This sequence comes from Streptomyces cinnamoneus, assembly GCF_002939475.1. Classification (NCBI taxonomy): domain Bacteria; kingdom Bacillati; phylum Actinomycetota; class Actinomycetes; order Kitasatosporales; family Streptomycetaceae; genus Streptomyces; species Streptomyces cinnamoneus. Next base: position 4,478,369 of record NZ_PKFQ01000001.1, read on the forward strand.
TACCAGCGCCAGGACGCCGCGATCGAGGCACTGGCCAGCCGGCCCGGTCTCAACACCGCCAAGATCGAGCGGCTCGAAGCCCGCTACGACCGCGAGGCCGCCCGGATGCTCGATGAGGTCCTCTCTGTCATCGAGACGCTCACCGACCGCCGGAGCGGCCCGTGAGGCTGACGCCCCGCAAGGAGGAAGTCTCCGCGATCAAGGCCGTCCTGGAGTCGCCCGACTTCGACAACGCCGACCAGATGGCCAAGGCGGTCATCAAGGAAGTCGGCGAGGTCCTCCAGATGCGCGATTGGTACGCCCTCGTCCACACCTGGAAGGACGGCAGCCGCGGCCTGAACTTCGGTCCCTTCGCCAACGAGGCCGAGATCAAGACCTTCGCCTCGAAGATCGCCATCGGGGGCACGGGCAAGGTCGTCAAGCTCTACAGCCCCGGCGTCATGCTCGCCAATGTGAACGGCAAGAAGGGCTGGACCGGCTACTGCCAGGACCCCGACTGCGGCCACGCCCCCGCCAACCACTCTGCCGTGAGCGCCGCTCGCGGTGCCTGCCACATCCCCACCTGCCCCTGCGGGCAGTTCCGAAAGTAGACGGAGGAACCGGCTATGACGGCAAAGACCGTCGACTTCAGGGCCTGCCCGTGCGGGTCGAAGCGCGCCTACGAAGACCCCCGAGATGCCGCCAAGGCGCTCGGCAAGGCCCAGGCCAAGCGCTCCAGGATCGCCGACCGCCGGGGCACCGGCCGAGGCATCCGCCACGAGAGCCGCACCTACCAGTGCGACTACGGCATGTACCACCTCACCTCCCAGTCCCGCACCCAGTACCTGGGGGTCGCCGCTTGAGCCCCACCGAGGCCGCCCTGGCCAACGGCTGGAGTTGGGTCCTTGGGGTCAGTGGCGAACAGACCTGCTGCTACCCGGCCGGCACCACGCTGCCGCCGGAGACCGCCGAGGAAGCCCTCGCAGAGATCGCCTGGCGGCTCGGCCTCGCGCGGCCCGACGTGGAGCAGATCCTCGACCGGATCGACCAGCTCCGCCGCGACTACCGCACCGCTCTCCGCGCCGCCGTCCTCATCACCCACGGCCCGGACGCCGGATGAAGGGCGGCAGTAACAGCCTCCTCACCCCGGCCGAAGTCGCCGACTGGCTCAAGGTCAGCGAGATCACCGTCAAGAACAAGTACCGAACCTGGGGCCTTCCAGCACAGAAGGTCGGCAGGCTGCTGCGCTTTCGCGAGCGCGACATCGTGACCTACCTCGACAGCAGATACGGGTAGCTCCAAGCAGGCCGCACCGCCCCACCGACACAGAAAGGGGCCACGTGGCCACCGTCTTTCAGCCCTGCAAAGAAGAAGAGCAGGATCGTTTCTATCCCTGCACGAAGGCCCGCTGCGGCCACAAGTGGCTCGTCCGCTACCGGGAGCCGGGCGGCCGGTCCGGGAGACAGCGCGAGAAGAGCTTCGCCAAGAAGACCGGGCCCGACGGCGCTGACGCCTTCGCCAGCAAGGTCGAGCACGACAAGGGCATGGGCGTCTACCTCGACCCCCAGCGGGGCGCCATCACCCTCCGGGCCTACGCCAAGGAGTGGCTGGAGCGGCAGATCCTCGCGGAGGGCACCTTCCGGAACTACGAAGGCTTCATCCGAAACCACCTGATACCGCACCTCGGGCGCAAGACCCTGGCCGGCCTCGCCCAGAGCGACTTCGAGCGGTTCGTCGCCACCCTCCACCGCAAGGGCGAGGGCATGGCCGCCTCGACGATCAACGACCGCATGAACATCCCGATCGCGATGCTCGAAGCGGCGATCGTCGAGAAGCGCATCTCCGAGAACCCGGCCAAGGGCGTCAAGATCCCCCGGACGAGCAGTATCGCCGTCGACGAGGACGAGATCCCCACCCTCGAAGAAGTCGATCTCCTCGGCAAGCACATCTCCCCGCAGTACCGCCTGACGGTCTACCTCATGGCGGGGGCCGGGCTACGGCCAAGCGAAGCTCTCGCCTTCGCCTGTGAATGCCGCCGCACCGAGTTCATTCGAATCCGCTGGCAGGTCAGCGCGAAGGCGAGCCGCGGCGACAGCCGAACCAGGTTCGTTCCGCTGAAGCACCGCGCGGAAGGCGAGTACCGGGATATCCCGATCGCCCCGTTCCTGGACGAGGAGATCGACGCCCACGAGGAGCAGTGGGCGCCCATCCCGGTCGCCTTCAAGGACAAGGCTGGTAAGGACAGGGAGCTCGAAGTCTTCTTCGCCCCGCGCGAGCGGGGCAAGGGCACCATGCCCACGGCCAACACCTTCGGCTACCACTTCAAGAAGGCATGCATCGCGGCCGGGCTCGTCGACTCGAACGGCAAGCCGAAGTACACCCCGCACGCTCTGCGACATTTCTTCGCCTCGACCGCCCTCGCGAACGGAATTCCTATCCACGAGGTCTCCCGATGGCTCGGACACAAGTCCATCAAGATCACCGTGGACACCTACGGACACCTCGTCCCGGGTGCCTGGCACCGCTGCCGCGAGGTCATGCAGGCCGCCATGCGGCCGGTACCGTTGGACCTGGATCGGCCGGCACCCGGCGGTGCCGACGACTACGGCCCTGCCGCGTAGCTGTGCTGACCTGTTCCGACGGTGCTGATTCCGTGCTGACTTGGACCCTCAGAATTGACGTTTCTGCAGGTCACAGCGTTGTGGTGGAAGTTCCGCTTCAACGTGTGATGAGTGACATAGCACGCCACTCCTGATCTGGCAAACGCGCAGGTCAGAGGGGGTCCCTCCCTTCGGGGGTGGACCCCCTTTTCATTCCCGTGCTGACTTGGTGCTGACCTGGAAGCACCCCCCATCACCCCCCAGAACCCCTTCCGTGCTGACTTGGTGCTGACCATCCGAACGGGTGATGGGCGCGGCGCTGACCTCAGCGGGGCTTTCGGTGTCGGCCCGTGCCTGGCGCCAGCGGCTGTCGCGCTGGGCTCGGCGTAGTCGAGGGGGACGTCTGGGCCTCGGGGTACAGGATGCGCTTGGCCTCTGCGAGGCTGGCCGCGAAGGCGTACGGCTCCCAGGAGTAGCCGTTCCATCGCTCGATGGCCCGCGGGGCGTCGGGGTTCAGGTGCGCCCCTCTGGGGCCGTCGCCGGTGACGATGGGGACAGCGCGAAGCCGGCCGATCTTCGCTTCACGGCGCTCCGCCCACTCCTCCAGTGGCTCGTCGTTCATCCTGCCAACCTAGTGGTCCCCGAGCCCTGTGACGGGCTGTCCGGTGAGACGCTGGGCGATCTGCCAGAGCATGCCGCCTCGTGAGGCTTTCATGAGCACCTTGTCGCCGGGCACGAGGATCTTTTCCAGGAAGTCGGCGGCGGTCTCGTTGTCAGCAACGAGGGCAAGGTTGGGTACGCCGGCCGCGCCCGCGTGGAGGACGAGTTGCTTCACGTTGGGGCTGTTGCCGACACCGAGCAGGATCTCGACTCCTTGCTCGGCTGCGTAGCGCCCGATCTCGCGATGGGCCTCAAGCGAGTCGTCGCCCAGTTCGAGCATCTCTCCGAGTACGGCGATCGTCCGGCCGCCGTCGGCCGGGCGCGTTCCGCCGTCTGCCTCGGTCATCAAGAGTCTCCGTTGTTTAGGGGCGCGAAGGTGATCGCGCGTCCGGTGTATGAGTGGGAGAGGCGACTGAGCGGTACCTGGTCGTTCTCCTGGCCCCAGGCCGATGGGTCGCGGAAGTGGATGGTTGGGTCCGGGCCGCTCTCGTAGCCGCGAAGGATGACGAGGTGCCCGCCCTTGCGGCCGTCCTCGGGGAATTGCTCGGTCACGGACACGATGAGCGGAGCGTCGTCGAGGCGGCCGAGCAGACCTTCAACGGGGACGGCTTCCGCCTGGGAGTGAATTCCGAGCTCGGTCGCCAGGTTCGCGATCCCCGCGTGAAGCGCTCCACGCGGGGTCAAAACCTCGTGCTTTACGGCGAGCTTCAGGAGTTCCGTCACCGTTGGTGCCTCGCACCCGTAGGCCAGCAAAACCATTCTCAGTGACGCCAGGCCGCACGCCCGGTTGGACCACTCGATCCTGTCTCCCAGTGCCCATCCTCCGTGGTGATCCCATTCGGCGGGGGTGATGAGCTGTCGGCACATGGGGACTTCGTGGGCGCGCGGCACAGTGGCATTGCTCCTACAGGGAGACGGCAGCCTCCCGCGTCACCGTGGTGCTGGAGAACACGGGAGTGGGCAGGGGGACATCGTACGGCGGCCGGGCCAGGGCCTCATGAAGCATCGCCAGCACGACATCCGTGTGCGTGAGCCCGACCATCGCCGCCCCGACCGCGAAGTTGCTGTCACGGGACATGCCCGGCGTGCTGTTGACCTCCAGCACGTACGCGTCGCCTTCCTCGGTGACGATGAAGTCGATGCGGGCCGAGCCGCGTAGTCCGATCCCATCCCACAGCGTCCGGGCATCCCTGGCGATCCGGTTCATCGCTACGGGCTCCAGCTCGGCGCTTCGGACGGTGACGGCGCCCTTCGAGTCCACGTCGAGCTTGGTGTCGGCGTCGTAGAACTCGGCATCGGTCGCCTCGGTGGTCAGCGGCGGGAAGACGATCACCGAGCCGCCCGGAAGCTCCAGCATTCCCACGGTCACGGGGGTACCGACGATGTAGTCCTCGACGAGCACCTCGTCACCGCTTTCGCCAGCGGCCTCCGATAGGGCGCGGGGCAGGTTGGCCGCGTCGCGGACGAGGCTCATGCCCACGCTGGACCCGCCGAAGGGCGGCTTCACCATGACGTCCCGGGTGCCCCAGTTCACCGGCCCGCCGGACCAGACGCGCCAACCGGGCGTCGGGACGCCGAGGGTCAGCATGACCCGCTTGCAGAGGATCTTGTCAGCGGCCACCGCGGATGCCTGTACCCCGCTGCCGCAGTAGGGCACGCGAAGGTAGTCGAGCAGGCCCTGAAGACGACCGTCCTCACCGTAGGGGCCGTGCAGGTTCGAGAGGGCCACGTCGTACGAGACCAGCTCCCTGATGAAGTCGGGCTGGGTGGGGTCCAGCACGTTCCACCGCGCGCCGAGCTCTTCGAGGGCCTCGCCCAGCGCGGTCACGGATCGCTGCTCGACTGGGCACTCGGAGTGGTAGAGCCTGTCTTCGGCGGACACCGGTCCGTAAATGAGGGCGACGCCGAGGCCCTGCCGGCCTCGCCCCCACTCGCGGAGTTTCTCGGCGGCGTTCTGCGCCGCTTGCTTCGAGGTCGAGTCGAGAAAGACGGTCATGCGTATACCCCTTCGAAGGTCTGGGTGACCGGTCCGCCAACCCAGGCGGCCCGTTCCGGGCGGTCGTGGTGCGGGCGGACGGTGAGCGGTTCACCGGCCCGGTTGTGAACGGTGACCTCGCGCTTGGCGACGAGGCCGCGCATGGTGGCGACGACAACGGCTGCGACGGCCCCGCTGCCGCAGGAGAGCGTCTCGGCTTCGACACCGCGTTCGTAGGTGCGGATCTTGAGTGCCTGGCGGCCGAGGCGCTGGACGAAGTTGACGTTCGTGCCGATCGGCGCCACGTTCTTGTGGTGCCGAACGACTCGGCCGACCACTTCCGCGTGGATGGCGTCCACGTCGTCCACGACGGCGACGACGTGTTCCGTGCCGGTGTGCGCGCTGTCGAACCACGTTGGCCTGCCGTTGATGATCGTCTGTAAGACGCGGGGCTCGATGGCGCCCACTTCGGCTGTGACCCATACGGAGTTGGTGTCGACGGTTGCCTCGTGCAGGACACCTGCCATGCGAAGCTGCATCGTCCGGAAGCCCTGATCGCACTGGGCTGCCCACGCCGCACAGCGCAGCGCGTTGCCGCACATCGTGGCGACCGAGCCGTCCGCGTTGAAGCAGTCGACTTCGAGAACGGTCGGCTCATCGCTGACCCGGCTGCTGATGACAAGGCCGTCCGCACCGATGCCAGTACGTCTGGCGCAGAGGCGTTCGGCCTCCTTCGGCCACTCCCTTTTGTCGGCCGGGCCGAGGTCGGTAAGCAGGACGAAGTCGTTGCCGGCCCCGTGAATCTTGCGGAAGCGCATGGCGAAGCTCCTCGCGGCGTGAGGTGAGAAGGGTCGAGAGATACTCGGATGCGTTTTGGGTCAGAGAAGTTCGAGGGGCCGGTAGATAGTCCGGGGCTCGCGCATGATCACCGGGGCGCGCCCGGTGAAGTGCAGGACGCGGTGGGCTGATGTGCCGGCGGCCCTCATGTCCCGGACTCGCTGGAACGCTCCATCGAGGTACAGGAAGTCGCCTATGCGCACATCGCCCGGCGGCCTGTTCCGCTGCTCGACTGTCCCGACAGGGGGAGTCGGCTTGGCTTGCAATTCCCCAGCCTTGCGCTTGTGCATCAGCCCCTCCAGATGGCGTAGAGGAGGGTGCCGCCGAGCATCACAAGGCTGGCAAGGTAGGTGAGTTGTTCGTTTCGGGGGCTCATCAGGTTCCGATCAGGAGGCTCTCCAGACGGCCGCGGAGCGGCGGCATGCTGACTTCGGACAGCGGCACCCAGGCCGCCGCGCCCGCTTCCAGCACCGACGAGCGCACGGCGCTTGCGTGTGCCCGGAAGAGGTAACGAATGCCGACCCGGAGGCGGGGGCCATACGCGTGCTGACTCGCGGGCGTCACGTCGACCAGGAAGGGGCCTTCGTTTCCGGGTTGCGTCCACACGTCCCGGATGCCGACCTCCTCGACCAGCAGGCGGAGGGCCGCCTCGCTGAGTGAGTCGTCCTGATCCTCCGGCTCGGCCTCCGCGAGGGCGTAGCCGCCCTGGTGCCGCAGGCACAGGACGCGGTCCCGCTCGTCGACGACGACGGCCGCCGTCATCACGAGCGGACAGCGCTGGTCGTGCGTGCAGGCTTGGCGCCGCGAGTGGTCGAGGGCGGCGTCGTACACCGGCATCAACGCCATCTGGTCGCCGGGGTGTTCGTGGAGATAGTGGGAGAGCTCCCGGATGATCTGGTCTTCCTTGACGCTCATGGCGCGCCCAGCCCGTTGCGCTCGGTGTAGACCCAGAGCAGCCGCCGCGTGAGCGTAGCGACGTCCCGGGCGTAGAGCCACGCCCCGAAGGTCGGCGTCTCTGCGGTCGGGCGCTCCTTGGAGTCGATCAGGGTAAGACCCTTGCGGACGAGCTGCTGAACCTCGGCGTCCTCGTCCGCCCCCAGGTCCTGGTCGAGCAGGAGGTTCAGGTGTTGGACGACTGCCGGCGTGACCTCGTCGATGTCCTCGCGGGTCGTGGACCCCATCCGCATCGCGAGGATCGAATCCGTGCGTAAGGAAATTCCTTCGGTGTCGACGGGGGGATTCTCGGCCGATTCCTCGGCCGCCCCCAACGCCTTGCCGGTACTTGCCAAAGCCATCCCAGCCTCCTCCGGGCAAGTTCTGGAGCCGTGGCATCAAGCTACGGATGGAGATATCCGGAGCACCACGAAATTGCCCACACTTGCCAGGAGGTAGTGAAACGTGCCGGAACTTGCCGCGCTCAAGCGGAACTTGCCCGGACTTGCCAGTCGGTCACCCGAACGATTCGATGGCAGTGGTGATTATTTCCCGAGCAGCCGAGCCGAACACGGCCATCTCGTAAAGCTCGGCAAAGGTCTGTGCATACATGCGGAGTTCAGGCTCCTGCTCGACCGTAAGGTGGGCTGAGACGAGTTCGACTTTGACTGTGTGGTCGTCGAACATGAAGAAGCCTTCGACGGGCATGAGCGGTCGCTCGATGTGGCGGGGAATGATCCCGATAGCCACTCTGGGGAGGGCCATGGCGCTGAGCAGGTAGCCGAGTTGGCCAACCATCACATCGGGGCCGCCCATCCGGTTGTAGAGGGCGCTCTCCTCCAAGAGGATGGCGAATGTGCGCTGCGTGTATACGATCTTCTGTTTTTCAAGGCGGACCTCAACAGCCGCGTCGACATCGTCGATCGTGTTGCGACGGTCGCGGATGGAGGTCAGCAACGCCTTGATGTAGGAGGCCGTCTGCACCGGTCCAGGGATCAGCCACGGCGAGTAAAAGCGGAACTGCTGAGTCCGATCCCAAAGGGGAAGGGCTGACTGTTGGGCCTGCTTGAGCCCGCCGCTCTCCAACTGTTGCCACTGGACGTACATGCCCTCGATGCGGCGGGCAGTCTGGACGAGAAGGTCCGCTTGGTCCTCAGCACCGCATGCGCTGCACCATTCGCGAAGATCGCGCTCCGAGGGCGCGCGTTTGGCGCTCTCGAAGCGCGATGCTTTCGATTCGTGCCACTCCAGTTTTTCAGAAAGGGCTCGCTTGGTGAGTCCGGCCGCAACCCGGATCTCTGCGAGGCGTTTCCCGAGCGCCTTGCGTGCTTCCTGGGCGCTCGAAGATGCCGATTCCATGGGAGTGACGGTCCTATGCGTGGTGCCTAGCGGGCTTCGAACTCGGCATGCGGGATCGCCCTGCGCCAGATGGCATCGAAGGCCGACTCGCAGAGCTTCGCGATCTCCGGGTCTTCGGTGATCTCGGGCTCTGTGGGTTCGCCTTCGCCGTCGAAGTGGTTCAGGTACAGCAGCCGGGAGTCGAACAGCCAGAAGTCATTGCCCGGCACGAGTAGATCCGAAGCGTTCCGCCGAGGGAGCCACCGCACCTGCTCGCCCGCCGCGATGTTGAGCCCCTCGGTCACCTCGTGCTCGAAGCGGATGTACTCGCTCACAGGCGTCGAGACGATGCGCGCTCGACGCACCTCGACACCTCGCGAGACCGCCTCCGAGACGATCGAGTGCCATGCGGACCAGCGCTCAGCCGGGTCGATCTGCCTGCCGGCCTTCCAGTCGACGAAGGTCGAGTGCGTCTTGCTGTAGGCGTCGCGGGCTTCCAGGTGGACGGCTGTCCGCTGGCAGTCGCGGAACAGCTCTTTAAACGTCGGGGGATTCGACACCCTTCTCCACCTCCGGCTCGGTGTCCTTGGTAGCGGCCTCCCTGTCCTCTGCCAGGAAGAACTGCGCCATATAGCGGGGAATCTCCACCGCCCCCTCGTGCGGGGGGAGGTTCAGCTGCTTGAGCCGCTCCTCGTCCAGGACCTTGAACCCCTGGACGAGGTACCTGTCGGTCTCGTCGTCCACGTAGATCGTAGGCGAGTTGCCGTCAGGGCTGTTGGGGTCCTTACCGAGCATGCGCAGGGCCATGATGTCCTCCTCGGATGCGGGTGATGCTTCCCATGCCAGAGCTTGCCCCCGCCCCCGTTGGAACGCGAGGAACTTGCCCGAACTTGCCAGCACTTCACGGGCGACTGTAGGTGCGCGGAGGAGCGGGGGACGAGAAGTCGATCAGCCGTTCGCGGAGCGCTGGATTGGCCGAATTGGACTGATCGACTTCGCGTCCAGGGCTATGCCGCCTCCGCCAAGCCGTCGTAGCCGTCCACGTAGGGCCTGCCGTTCAGGTGCGCGGCGATCTTTCCGACCCCACGTTCGAGCCGGTATCGGACGGCTCGGTCCGTCACGCCCTGGAGGGTGGCGGCCTCCGCGTCGGGGAGATCGGCGCCGTACCGCAGGACGATGGCCTGGCGCTCGCCGGGGGTGAGCGGTGCAGTTACCCAACCCCGCCGGATGTCGGCGAGGTGGGCGAACAACAGGCTTGCCGTCTTCGGATCGACGCTGCCCTTGGGCATGTCGGCGTCCGGGGCCTGCAAGTTGCGGATGCCGTAGGCCGCCTCGTCATCCCATACCGCCGGAAGCAGATGCTCGACCAGGGCCCGGTCGTATCCGGTCACCGGCCCCCGCTTTCGGCGACGGTGCGTGCGGCCTCGTACGACACGTGTCCGGACCGGCGCTTCGCCTCGGTCAGCCACCGGTCGCGGAGCCTCTGCGAGAGCCAGCGGTGCAGCAGTCCGGCCCCGCCCTCGGCGACGAGCTGGCGCACGTAAGCGGCGCGCTCGGCGGCGATGATGACCGATTCCTGCAAGGCGTCCTCGTACTCCAACGTCAGCCCGTAGTCGCGTGAGAAGCCCCGCGCCACGGCGCGGCAGACGCTGTCCACCTGCGGCTCGGCCAAGACAGTCCAGTCGGCTGTGGCGGCCTGCGGTGGATGCTCGATGTCCTGGAGCGTGATGGTCATCGAACGACCTCCTTCACCGGGACCTCGCCGTCCTTCGTGATCATGACCATCAGGCCGGGGGCTCCCCGGGTGCCGGTGCGGTGCCGCCACCACGTCGACTCGGACTCCATGGCCGGAACCTGGATGAACGTCCTCGGGCCGTCGGTGTCCACGAACTCGTGGTGCAGGTGGCCGGCCAGCAGCACGTCCGCCTGGTGCATGGCGCTGGCCTTGTTGAAGCTCTGGCCCTTCCACCACTCGAAGTGCTTGCCCGACCTCCACTGGTGGCCGTGGGCATGGGCGATCACGCTTCCCGAGCACTCGACCACGACGGTCAGCTCGTCGGTATCAGGCACGAAGAACTCCACGTGCCCGAACTCCTTCGGGGCCAGCGAGACGGCCTCCTGCACGGCAATGAGGGCGTCGGTGTCGTGGGAGTCGTCGTACCGCGTGACGCCTTTGCCGTTGAACCTGACGGCCTCGCCATGATTGCCGGGGACGGCCGCCACGGTGAGGCGCTCGACCAGCGGGGCGAGTCGCAGGACGGCGTGGGCCATCACGCGGCGGGTGAGGCGGATCTGCTCCGTCAGCGTCAGCGAGGTCCGCCAGGCGTTTGCACCGCCCTGGGACTGGTAGCCCTCGATATGGTCCCCGAGCCATGCAAGGTGGACATGCCCGATCGCGAACCGCTTCCGGTATTCGGGCAGGAGAGCTGCGGCCTTGTCGATGCAGGCGATCGTCCGCTGGAGGGTGCCGGCCACCCCGTCGCCGTCTGCCTTGCCGAACTGCATGTCTCCGAGCGCGACGATCAGGGTGTGGTCGCCCTGGCGCTGGGCGGTCGACAGGCGGGGCGGGTCGTAGCGGTCGACGAGGGCCAGGAGCTCGTCGAGGTTCGGGCGCTCGGCCTCGGGGTCCTGGCGCCGGGCGAAGGTGAAGCGCGCGGACACCCCCAGCTCGCCGTTCGGCAGAGTCCACTCGGAGCTGCGGAACGCCTTTACGTCCCAGTCGGCAGGGTCGAGCTGATGGGCGCGCAGCACGTCGGCGGCTGAGGTGTCCGGGTCCATCTCAACCGGGCCGCGCACGGTGACCTCGGCCGCGTTGCCGGAGACTTCGATCTGCCTCGTGTAGTCGCGGTCAGGGTCGGTCTGGCGGGCAGGTATGGGTGGAGGGGTGGGTGTGGCCAGAAGGTCGGTCAGTAGAGAGGTAGTCACGGGCTTACGCGGTCTCCTGAAGGGATCGACGGTACGTGCGGATGGTGGACGCGGACACGGCGTGCCCATGTCTGCGCAGGACGAGGGCAAGGCGCTCGGCGGAGGAGCCGTCGAAGAGGCGGATCATTACGGACTCGCGCTCGTCGGGTTCCAGTTCGTCGTAGATGCGCTGGAGGGTGGGGCCGGGGCTGCCGGGCAGTCCTTCGCTCACGCGGCCTCCCGGTCGATGGTCTCCACGGCTGCTATGGCGAGGGCGGCCAGGCGGACGAGCCCGTCACGAGAGTGCTGGGTGTCCTGCTCGGCGAAGGCTTCAAAGCAGGCCGCCAGGAGCGTGGAGTCCCAGCCGGGGGTGCTGGCGAGTTGGCGGCTCGTCTCGATCGACCGCCATCGATTCGCCTCGCGCTGGTGGTGGGCTCGCCCCTTGGTGGGGCGCTGGCCTCCGGCGAGGGGCATGGGCTTGTCCCCGAGGAGCTTGCGAGCTGCCCTCACCTCGGTGAAGATCGCCGTTGCGGGGTCGGGCCTTCGGCCTGCCGGCCGTCGCGTCGTCTTGCCCTCGGTCACTGCTGGCCCTCCTCGCTGATCAGGTTGAGAAGGGCTTGCGCGCCCTCCTTCATGTAGGTCTCGGTCACATCGCCGTCGCGCAGGCGGACCCCTCGGGCTGATCGCAGAGAGCGGCAGACGCGGGTCGTGAGTTCGGCGCCAGCCTCGTCCGGGTCGGCCCACACCCACACTCGCGAGAAGCCTGCGAGCATCCGGCGATGGCGCGGACGCCAAAGGGCTGCCCCAGGGACCGCCACTGCGTGGAGGCCCACCCGCCGCAGGGTGATGGTGTCGAGCTCGCCCTCCGTCACGTGGATCTCGTCGCCCGCTGCGTGGATCGCGTCAATGCCGTACAGGCGTGGCGGATCGTCCTTGAGCGAGTTGTACTTGCCGTGCCCGAAGTCGCGGTGGCTGTGCGTTTCGAGGCACCTGAACCGCATGGTCAGGACGCGTCCGTCGTGCCCGAGGTAGGGAATGGCGAGCCGTCCGGCCTGGCGCTCGTGTCCAGGGAGGGGGTTAGCTACGACGCCAAGCCGGTACGTAGCCGCCTCGTCCTCGGTGATCCCGCGCCCGAGAAGGTACTGAGCGGCGTCCGCCGTAAGCGCTGCCTGATAGGCGGCGGTCGCCTCCTCCAGCATCGTCCGTTGCGAGGGCGAGAGAGGCCGCAAGGGTTCGTGCTCCGGCAAAGGTGGTCTTCTCCTTCTTCATGATCAGCGTGTAGCTGTCGCCTCCCTCGCCGCAGGAGTGGCACTTCCACAGGCCACGGTCCAGGTGGTACGAGAACGACGGCGTGTTGTCCTCGTGGAGGGGGCACGGGGCCATGCCCGACGTGCGCTCGGGGTTGTAGTCGATTTCGTAGTGATCGAGGACGGCCGCCAGGGTGGGCTTCTCGTGCTCCTGGTCCTCGAAGTCGTTCCGGAGACGCGCCAGGTTCACGGCAGCATCCATTCGTCGAGGTCATGTACAGGGATCTCGAAGAACTCCTCCAACTCCATGAGGAGTTGGCCGTCGAAGTCGGGATCGTTGAGGCAGTCGAGGAACGCCTCGAACCCGCAGACCTCCTCGGCCGGCATCACGCGACGCGCTCCCCCCGGAAGAAGCGGGCGTACGGGTCATAGCCGATCTCGCGAAGTCCCTGGGGAGTGGTGAAGTCGTCCATCAGTTCGCCGAGTTCGCGACAGATGCGGGCCTGCTCTTCCATCTCCTCGTACTGCCTCACGAGTCCGTCTCCGGCGGGAGGTCGAAGAACTCCTCGACCGTGCTCAGCACGTACGCCTGGCGCCAACTCGCACCCCTGCGCCGGACGATCACAGCCACGTCTACGTCCCGCGGATCGAGGCCCCGGTGCTTCGCGTAGTTGTCGCGCTCGCGGAGGGCTTCCTTGATGAAGGTCCCGGGCTCGAACTTGGCGTTCTTGGTCTCGGTGATCAGGAAGGGGCGGTGCCGCACGGGCTGTCGGCGAATGACGTGGTCGCCCTCGTCCTCGACTCCGGTGAGCCGTAGCCGCTCGATGTCGAACCCCGCCTCGCGGAGCTGATCGCGGAACTCGGTCTCCCACCGTGCCCCTGCCCGCTTGTTCCGGCGGTTCCGCGCCGTAATGTCGTTCAACTCTTACAATCCTCACTGCTTCAGGGCGTCGAGCGGCGACCACTGTCGTGGTGCGGCCGGGGGAAGGGGGGAGATGCGAGGCTCAGGCTTGGCGAAGCGGGTGTACTCGGGCTGGCACCGCAAGGTCGCGTACCGCTTCGCGGTCGGATCGCAGGCCCCCATTCGTTGCTTGATCACCGCGATCCGGAACTCCATCGACGTGGGGTCCAGAGCCACGGACAGCGACAGCTCGGGCTTCTCGCTCAACCCGCCCTTGACCTGGTCTCGGGAGGGCGGAGCCCACGGGTCGCTCTTCGCCTCCCAGCTTTTGTCGCTGGCGTGGTGGAGGACGATCACCGTCGCGCCGGTCGCGCGGGAGAGTTCGGTCAGGCCCGACATCACAGCCATCTGTTCGGTGTAATCGGATTCCGCCGAGTCGAAGTCCATGAGGTTGTCGAACACCATCACGGCCGGATAGGCGTCCCACAGTTCGACGTACGCCTCCAGCTCCTCGTCCACCGCCTTCCAGGTGATCGGGCTGCCGAAGCTGAAGGTGATGTTCAGGTGCGCCAGCGCGGCGAGGTACTCCTCGCGGTACCGGCCGCCAGCGGCCATGCCGGCCTCGACCATCGTCGTGGTGTCGCCGGTCATCATGCTGGCCAGCCGGGACGACGCCGTGAATGCGCTCATGTCCGCGCTGAAGTACAGCGTCGGCAAGTTCATCTGGGCGGCCCAGAACAGGGCCAGACCGGATTTCTGGGTGCCGGACCGACCGGCGATCATCACGACCTCGCCGTGGCGTGGGCGGCAACCGATGTTGTAGAGCGGCTCGAAGGCGTCGATCCGCGGCAGCTCCTTGCCGGACTCGGCGTGCAGGGTCAGGGATCGTGCAGGGCTGAGCAAGCGTGAGCTCCTCCTCATCACCCGCCAGGCAGGGGCGGCCACGAAAGCCGCCCCTGCCCAGCGGAGGTCGGGTGCGGTCAGTCGAAGGACGGGGCGGCGGCCACGGCCGCGTCGACTGCCGCGTCACGCTGCTCGGCGTACGCGATGACCTTGTTGCGGATGCCCATGTCGGTGATCTGCTTCCAGACCCATGCCGGGTGGGCGCCGGGCTTGGTTGCGGGGACCTGGGTGACGGTGACGAGGACGGCGCTGCCGACGAGCGTCGCCAGGTCTCGGGCGAGGACCGTCTGTTCGATGCGCTGCCCCTTCGAGACCTCGGGCGCGAGCCGGTCGAGCTGCTCCGGGGTCTTGAAGACGGTCACATCGCACAGTGCGCTGTCCTTCGGCCCATTGGGCGTGGGGCGCTGGCGTTCGTAGTCCTTGACCTCGACGAGGATGGCCATGGCCTCTGCGGCTTCCTTCGGCTTGAACCATCCGCCGTTGGCGGTAGGGATGTCCTTCAGGTTCAGCGGCACTACTGATCTCCACTCTGTCGGTGAACGGGGTAGGGGGTGCGGCGGACTGGGGCGCGGCCCTTGAGGGTGCCCGCTGCGATGGCTACGGCGATGGCCGCGCCGAGAAGGCGGTTCTTCATCACGAACCCGCCAGGGCCCGGCCTCGGGCCTTCCACGCGTCCATCACCGCCGGGTCGGTGAAGGCGTGCTGGTTGGTGGCCCACAGGCGACGGAGGTCGTCGGTGGTGGCACAAGCTGTGATCTGTTCGAGGAGCGGGTTCTCCGTCTCCTGGTGGCCTGCCGGGGGCGTGGTGCTCTGGGCGCTCTCGTTCCGCTCATCGCCCTGCGGGACGACGCGGGCGCCAGGGAAGCCCCGCATGACAGTCGAGGCGCCCTGCGCGAGCTGGTTCGCCTCTGCGACGAGCTCATGGAGAGTCAAGCCAGATACACTCTTACGATCGAAGCCGAAACAGGCGGCGATGTCTTCCTGGACCTCGGCACTCGGCCCTCGAAACGAGAGCTGCGGGTCTTCCTGCGCTGCTCCGCACTTGATGGTGACGGTGACGGATCGGCCTTCGCCGGTCACTGATGAACCCCTTCCTTCGATGCGAGAGGTGAACCGCCCCTCGCTCTGGATACACTATATCAATCGTTCGGGCTGAATGGAACCAGCGCATTCTTGATCGCCCTCGCGCGGCGGACATCCAGCGCCAGGCGCGCGGCGTCCCAGCCGACTCGCAGGTCTGCCCAGTAGAGCGTGCAGCGCGCCTCGCCCGCAGGAAGGTGGATGATCACGCCCCAGTCCTGATTCACGTTGGGGATGCGCGAGTAGGCCGTCGCGGCGAAGTTCGCCGGCACTTCACGCTTCTTCCATGCCGCCAGCTCTCCGGCATCTTCGGCATCCACGGGAAACGCCGCGTGGTCGTACAGCTCGCCCCGCGAGTAGACCGCGAGCTGCGAGGACATCTTCAGGGCCCCGTACTGGACGCTGCCGGTCTTCAGGTCGCCGATGATCAGTCCGTCGATGAGGCGCCCGTCAGGGCCGGGGCCGGTATATCGGAGCAGCCGGTCGAAGGTCCCTCCGGTGCCCAGCTCGTCGACCACGACGAACTGTTCCATCGCCACCACATCGAACATCGCGGTGGCGGCCTTGTACGCCGCCATGTCTGCGACATCCGAAGCGGACGTGCCGAGCGGTAGCTCTCTCTCCTGGTCCACCAGCTCGGACAGGCTGTGCAGGTGGGTACCCCGCTCCCGCTTCGCGTTGGCTCCGGCGGCGGTTACCGCCCGCTCGGCGAGCCGGTCGAGGGCCGCCTTCCCTTCGCGAGTCTCGGGGTTCAAGTATTGCAAAGCGGTCAGCAGAGCGGGCTCGCGGGCCGCACCGAGGAGCGTCATGCGCTTGCCCCAGGCGGTTAGCGCGCTCTTGTCTTCGATGGCATCGATGAAGGTGGTGACCCGCGTGAGCCCGCGCGGCCTACCGCCACCCCTCGGGATGACGAGCGGGCGCCCCCAGCGGTCACGGGGTACGCCAAGGGCTCGTGCGGGGAGATCGACGAGAGTGATGGGCAAGCGAGCTCCAAGATCAGGATGTGGACTGTAGGTAGAGGCGGACCGAGTCGTCGGCAAGGAGGACGGGAACGCAGGCGTCCTGGTCCAGCAGGTCGAGGCCGCGGCTCTGGGCAGCCGCAATGATGCGTCGCAGGTGGCCGGGAGCGTGGTCAGGGCTCACGGTGATGTGGTAGTCCCAGTCGTCGTGGTCTACATGAAGCGTGACCCCAGGAAGGGAGACGAGCTCGACCGTCCTGATCGCCTCGTCCTCAGTGGCGGCCACCGGCCAGTCGTGTGTCATGCGCTAGCTCCCCTCTCCCCGGACTGGCATCCTCCGCGCCAGTCGATCGAACATGCGTGCGACACCTCCAGGATCTTGCCTGGTGGTCAACAACGGGTCAACCCTTTCAAACCGTATCCGGAGTCACAGCGTCCACGTGATCGGATTTCACGACGCGAAATGAGCCTCAATGCGGCGCTGATCTGCGGTTTCCGTCGACCTGGGCAAGATCATTTCGTGAGGTGAAAAGAGGTGCGGAGGGGTGTCCGCAGCACCCTAGAGTTGATCGCTCCAGCGACACCCACAAGGAATGATCATGCGTGCAATTGTCATAGCCAGACCCGGCGGACCGGAGGTGCTTCAGGTCCAGGAAGTGCCCGCACCTGCGCCCATCGCCGGGCATCATGTGGTGAAGGTCTCACGGGCTGGGGTGAACTACGCAGACATTCACCTGCGAGAAAACGGCTACTTGACACCGGTCGAATACCCCGTCACGCCTGGCAATGAAGTCATGGGAACTCTCGCTGATGGCCGCAGGGTGGTTGCACTAAGCCGTGGTGGCGGATATGCCGAACAGGCCCTTGCGCACCGCGCAGTCACGTGGGAGGTGCCCGATGAAATCAGCGACGAGCAGGCCGTAGCCCTCGCCCTCCAGGGCCAGTCCGCCTGGCATCTGCTGCACACGGTGCTCCAGCTCGGCAAGGGCGACTCGATTCTCATCCCTGCGGCAGCCGGTGGTGTCGGCTCCCTCGCCGTCCAGCTCGCCAAGGCTGCCGGTGCCCGCGTGATCGCCATGGCCGGCAGCCCCGAGAAGGCAGACCTTGTCCGCAGCCTGGGCGCGGACGCTGTCCTTGACTCATCCACGCATCAGGACCTGACAGCACGCATCCTCGACGCCAACGAGGGCCCTGTCACGCGCGCGCTGGAGATGACTGGCGGCGAGGTGTTCGACGCCACGCTCGCCGCCCTCGCGCCCCGGGGCCACATGGCCGTCTACGGCTGCGTCTCGGGCGACCAGCGCGAAGCCCCCGTCGCCCAACTCATGCAGGCATCCAAGACCGTCTCAGGCTTCTGGCTCCCGAACCTCTACGGGGTCCGGTATGCCTTGCGGGACTCGATGAAGGCCCTGTTCGAGGCCACCGCTCGCGGTGATCTTCGCCCGGTCATCGGTCCGTGCTACGCGCTCAGCAACGCGGCCCAGGCCCACTCAGATCTCGGAAGCCGCAAGACCACAGGTAAAGTGACGATCAAGACAACTCGGTAGTAACAAGTCCGACTCGGTAGTAACCTCTCTGTTCGGTCCGCCTGCGGGGTAGAGCGCGCGAACCAGCCAATTCAGGTTCCCGTCGTGCCGCCGCGTGCGTGTGCGGCGGACGTTCAGGGAAGTCATGGGCAAAGGAACAGCACACGGAAAGAAAGTCTTCCTGGTTCAGCGTGCATTCGCTGATCTCGAAGGAGACAGTCACGGCCCCACGGCCATCGCCAAACAAACGGATCTTGATGCGGCGACCGTATACCGCATCCTCCAGGACGGCTTGGCGGACGGCACCTTCGTGCAGGAGGCCGGGGGACGGTACCGACTGGGGCCGGGAGCCTTCCGGCTCTCGATGCAGGCCCTGTCGCAGACGCCCGACCCCGAGGCCACGCAGGCGGTTCTCGACAAGCTCCAGCGGATGACTGGCGGCCTGGTCGCCTACTACGCCGTCGTCGGCGCCCGACGCATCTGCACCGACTACGCGATCGGCGACTTCGACCCGCGCAGCATCGGCATCGACCCCTTCGAGCTGGTCAAGTACAGCCGTTCCCTGCGCACCGGAGCGTCGGGCAGGGTCATCCTGGCCCACATGCCGCCGCCCATCCAGGAGAAGGTTCTCGCCGAATCCGTACCTGAAGGCGTCGGCCCGGGAGTGATCCGGGACAACGAGGCCCTCATCGAGTCCCTCAAGGACATCCGGGCCATGGGATTCGCCATCGGACGGCAGGAGTGCATGGCCGGCTGGGATTCGGTGGCCGTACCCGTCATGTGGGGGGACACCATTCACGGCTCCCTCCTGCTGTGGGTGCACGTCGACAAAATGCCCGAGGACCCGAGCCAGCTTGTAGCCGCAACGATGACCGCTGCCGAAATGCTGAGCCGCTTGGCTTCGATGCCGTGGGCCCCCGAGTCCGTGGCCTAACGCGCACGAGCCGCTTCCCTTCGCTTATAAGGAAGCGGCTCGTGGCGGTTTTTGCCTGCCAAGAAACGGTAAAGGCGGGCTAGCTAGCGCTCTTAGTGCGCGTCGACTTGCTGCGCAGGAGTGCGGGATTGTCCGGCACTCGAATGAGATCCGTATCCCGGTCTTCTCGGGGGACGGCGTAGAAGCCGTCCTTCGTCTCGGGGTCGTAGTAGATGACGAGCTTGTCCTCTTCGAGCCACTTCTTCCAGCTCGCCAACTTGGAGGCTTCCTCGTCGTTCAGCTTTTCCCCGGCCCGCTGGCGAGCTTCACAGCGCAGCATGACGAGGTTGTAGTTCCAGCGGTGCTCCTTCGCGATCTTCCACGGAATGAGATCGGTATCGCGAACAAGCCGGAGCGGGAGATCCGCGCGATTGGCATACGTGGCCCAGTACCCGGGAGAAGTCTTGATGTTGTACTTCTCCTGGTACGTCTTGACCATCCAGGCGTACGACTTGCCTTCAAGGAGCCAGCGCTTGGCTTCGTCGTGATTCTGTACTTTGCTCCTCGGCGGCATGTGTAGCCCTTCCTCGCGTTCGTCCTCCCTTATGCGTGACACCCTGTGGTCGCAAGGCGCACAGCCCAACAGTGACATGTAAGAGTTGAACCAGTCAAGACGATCGAGTGGAGGCAATGGTTGTGGGAGATGGAACAACTACTGTCTGTGGTGTTTGTCGCCGTCCCGGTCTGCCAGTAGTCAGGTACACCATTACAGCGGAGGACGGCCGTGAGGGCGAGGTCGACCGCTGCGCCGATCACGCCGAACCTTTCGAGACCGCGCTGACCCAGGCCGATCGGCGGTCGACGAGCCGGGCCCGCAGGCGCACCACAGTGACGACCGTCGAGGAGATCAACAGGACGAAGGCGTCCGAGTCGGCACCCGCACCGCAGCCCCAGAAGTCCGGCAGCGGCTCCCGCAAGCGCAGGCGTACCACGGTGACGACCGTCGAGGAGATCAACCGCTCCAAGGAAGCCGACAAGGCGTGAAACGCAGTGAAGCCCCCCGCTGACCACATGGGCCGGCGGGGGGCTGGGGTTACTGCGACTCCTCCGGGGAGTCGTCCTCGCTCGGGGCAACCACGCCGAGCGCCGTGAGGATCTGGACGATGACGGCCACCTCCGGACTGTCGGCGTAGACGATGGCGGCGATGGACACCGCGACACCCACCGCGGACAGCACCGCACCGACGCGTGTGCGGTAGCGGACAGGCAGCAGGCTCACCAGCGAGATGGGCTTGGAACCGGGCATCAGCATCTTGCTCATCAGCGACCCGCCGGAGCCATCAGGCGAGTCCAGGTCGACGGGCCCGGATAGCCGTCCGCCTCCGAACCGCTCCAGCCCTGTGCCCGCTGGAACGCCTCGGTCGCCTTGCGGTCGGCCTCGGTGAAGCGGGGGCCCGGACCCTCGGAGTAGAAGCGGCCGAGGCCGTGCGCGACGAGTCGCTTGCCCAGGGTGGTCACGGCGGGGTGGGACTGGCCGAGACGGAATGCCTGCCGGCCGGGGAACGGGGTGCTGTCTCCCCTGTCCTTGCTGCTCTTCCATGCCGGGTCCGCAGAGTCGATACCCTCGGCGAAAGCCGGATAGCCGTAGCCATACACGTACGAGCTGCGGCGCTCGCGCTTCTTCAGGTACACGCCATCGCCCTCGGCCGAGCCGTCCGCGTTGGTGTTGCCCTCGACGGTGTAGATGTACGTGGAGTCGTAGGCGTACACGATGCCGGTGTGGGTGCCGCCGCCCGATCCGTAGAAGACCTGGGCGCCAACTGCCGGATAGGCACTCCAGCGGTTACGGCTCTTGAACCACTCGACCCCCGTCGCGCACGACGCGGTACGCGGGTAGAGGCTGGCGAGTCCGGCCTTCATGGCGACCCAGGAGGCGAACACGGCGCACCAAGCCTGATTCTGGCTCCACTCCAGGCCGGGGACGGCCGGGCTGTACTTCTGCCAGTTGGTCCAGTGCCCGTTGGATCGGCCCTCGTGGTAGCCGACCTCGGCCTTGGCGATGTTGATGATGGTCTGGGCGTTGCCCAAGTGACTTACTCCTTCGAGACATGGCGAAGGCCCCGTCCGGAGGACCGGAACGGGGCCAATAGGCAGCGGATTTGGCTCAGTTGGGGTTGGGGACAGAAGCCGTTATGTGCGAATCGAGTCGCTCGGCGACTGCGAGGCGTTCTGCCCTCTCGTGGGCAAGGTCTGTGCGCAGGGCAGTGATGTCCCGGCTGTGTTGGGCCTGGCCGTCGAGGACGCGATCGAGTCCCTGAATCACGCGGTCCACGTCATCACGGAGATTCGTGGTGTGGTCGTTGGAGACCTGCTCGCGCGCCTCCTGGGCATGCTCGCGCACCTCGGCCAGCGCAGTGCCCTGCCTCCGTACGAGCTCGACGAGGACGCCGACGAGGGCAGCGACGACGGCGCCGGCAGCCGAGACGAGAGCCACCTGCACAGAGGGCTCAAGCTGCACGGGCAAGCTCCTCGACGAGGGCCTCCAGGCGCTCGATTCGCTTGGCCTGGTCCTGCACGACCGGCAGCAGGGCGACGCCGAGCAGGTCGTAGCGGAGGGCGTCGATGCGTCCCTCCTCGTCGTACGTGACGATTTCGGGAAGTGTCGCTGCGACCTCTTCGGCGATGAGGCCGTACTCGTCCTTGCGTGACTGCGGCTTGCCCTCGGTCGGCTTCCGGTCGTAGATGCGGGGCCGCAAGGCGAGGACGGCGGCAGGGTCGATCTCGATGTCCCGGACGTTTTCCTTGTAGCGGATGGAGGACGTGTTCCGGCAGAACGTCCCGTCGCCCTCGACCCACACCGCGTACCAAGTGCCGGAACCGCTCGCGCTGTTGTTGTGCGGCATCTTCGAGCCGTTGGCCCAGGAGATCGTGCTGCCGGAGGTGAGGTACTCACCGTGCGAGTGCCCTGACGGCGGGTAGGACCCGGGCTTGTCGGAGATCTGTCCCCATGAATGGCCGTGGGACGTCGGGGGGAAGTACGACGGCTTGCCGACGACGCTGTCCCAATTGTGAGAGTGCTCAGCCGCCGGGAAGGCTGTCGGCTTCTCGGTGATCTCCCCCCACGCGTGCGAGTGCACAGACGGCCAGAACGAAGAGGGCTTGCCCGTGAGGGACGCCCACGAGACGGTCGGTGCCAGATCGGCCCAGGTCGAGCCATCCCACCACTCCCACCGAGCCAAGGAGTTGTTGAAGCCGAGCTGCCCCTTGCGCGGAGAGGACGGGCGGGTGGACGTGGCCCAGACGCCGACCCGGTGGCCGACAACGGGACGCGTCGCCGAGACATCTGCACTCGTGATCGTCGTGACGTTGGCAGCCACGGTGACGTTCGCGAGCGCCATCTCGTATATGCCGGTGTCGGTCTGACTGAGGGCCGGGGGAGCGGTCGATCCCACCGAGCCCGCCTTAACGGCAAGCGTGATCGAGTTGGAGGCAGGATCGAGCCGCAGGACCACCCGGTCGACCCGCGTGCTCGTGCCGGCCGCAGGAATGGTCAGCGCCTCGGCCGCAGTGGACTGCACCATGTGACCGCGCAGGATCGCAAGACCGGGCTGCACGTTCACGACCATGCCGTTGCCCGCGCTGACCTGGAATCCGGGACTGTCGTACGCGGCGACGACGCCGGAGTCCTGGAACTCCCGAAAGAGATAGCCGTATTGGCTCTCCGTGACGACCTGAGAGTCGAAGGGGAAAGACGTGATTGCCAAGAAGAGGTGTTCCTTTGCGTCAGAGGGCCGGACCCACGTCCTCGATCCACAACTCCGACCCGGCTCCGGTGAGGTAGCGGACCTGCCCGTAGGTGGCCGCCGCGCGTCGGGCGTTCAAGAAGACACCGATGGTGGTTAGGCCGGCCGGTGCTCCGTTGAGGTGGAAGGTGGCGGACAGTCCGGAGGAAGAGTCCGAGTCATCGTTGAAGCAGGTGGTCAGCATGTCGCCGAGGGCGGGACTGGACGCGGTGACAGAGGTCCCGGAGGCCCAGCGAGCAACGGTGTATGCGGACTGCTTCGCATACCGGGTGCCCGACCCCGAGTCACCCGTGCCGTCCGTGTCGACCGAGCTGATGCGCAGCCCGAAGCGGTACATGCGGCGGGCTTCGGCCGGGAAAGTCCAGTAGTAGATCAGGGTGGGGGTGTCGCCCACGTAGCCCGAAGCGTTCAGGGGTGCGAGGGCAATCAGGCCGCGCGCGGTGTTGTCGCGAAAGGCGGTCTGTCGCCAGGGTGACCAGCCGGACGAGGGGGAGCCGCCGCGGACCCACTCCTCATGCGGTTCGGCGCCGCCGTGGGTTCGGGACCAGCGCTGCGTGGTGTAACCGGTAGTCGTGCCGGTGGTCCATACGTAGCCGCTCATCGGAGCGAAGCTCCAGCCCCCGGCCTTCGATGCGGCCGAGTCGAGGTACAGGCGCGAGTCCTCGTACGGGTAGGCGGTCGGGTCGGTGGCCTGGTTGATGGTGTCGGCCGAGAGGATCTGCTTGTACGTGATCATGCGCCAGGGACCCCAGCCGGTTCTGGCGTTGCCACCCCGCACCCACTCCTCGTGCGGGGTCGTGGCGGCGTGGACGCGACTCCACGTCTGAGAGGCGTCGCCCCACGGCTCTTTGCGCGTGGTGACGTGCCCGTACTTCCCTCCGAAGTCCCAGCCACCTGCCGTGGCCTGCTCGGCGGACAGGATCATGATGCTCGCGCCGTCGGGATAGGCGGTGGGCGGGCTGGCCTGCGTGAAGGACTCTGGCCACACCTCCCTGGGGCCGGGCGGAGACGCCTCGGCCGTCCGTTCCAGGGCGGAGACGCGTGACTGCGTGGTAGCCGCCTGCGCGGTGGCTGCCGCGTTCGGGTCGAACGGGCTGGGATCGCCGAGCAGAGTGCCGACGTGGAAGCCGTCTTCCCCGGCCTTGATGACCAGGCCCGTAACGGGCGCGGTCAGCTCCTGGCCCCCGGCGACGATCGTGACGCGGTCGCCGAGTCGCCAGTCGACGCCGAACTCCATAGGGGAGTCTTCAACGGGAACGGCTTGTACGGCGGTTGCAGTCTTGCCCGCCTCGGCCAAGACCTCGTTGCCAGCCTGAGTGAGCTCCTTCTCGTCGTCCGTGTTGCGCTGGTCGACGAACCTCTCGATGCGGCGTCCCCAGTCCGTCTCGGCGCTGATGGACGTGGTGTTGTCGACAGGGATGAGCGTCCGGTCTTCCTGTTCGCCCTGGCCCGCGACGATGACCCGGGTGGCACCGGGCGTCGACACCGAGACGCGCTGTCCGGCGAGCGTGCCGGCCAGGACGTCGAGGCGTACCTCCCGCGTACGGTCGGCGACCGCGTACGTCTCGAACACGAGCTGACTGGCACGCTGGACGATGCGGAAGCCGAGCCCTGCCACGCTCGCGATCTCGGTGAGCAGCTCGCCCAACGTGGGGAATCTCGCGCTCTTCTTGACCATCGGGCCCCGGCCCGGGTTCGGCCCCATCACCAGGTTTCCCCGACGCCGGGCGGCCGGGGCAGCCGGACCACAGTTGGCGTTGACGTAGCCGTGCATCACGGTCTCGGCCGCCCCACTGCGCTCGTCGTGCCCGGTTGCCTGCTTGCCCACATCGGGATTGGTGGGCTCGGGCCAGGCGAGCATGTCGGACAGGATCACCGTGTCGGATACGCCCTCGAACGCGATGCTGCCGCGCCGGTCCTCGGGGGTGGCCGCGTACTCGGAGGAGACGACGGGGCCGGACATGAGAACGTCGTCGTGCCCGGTGATGATCAGACCCGAACCGGGAGTGCGCAGGGTATCCGCGAGAGGGTGCTCCGATGCCAGGGTCAGCTTCCAGGTGCCAACGTTGTTGAACGTGTCGGTCACTTCGAGCGCCAGGTCTTCGGGACGTATCAGGCCGAGTCGGGTGAGGTTCTTGTCGCGGACCTCCACGGTCAGGTCTTGCAGTCGCAGGTCAGATCACCATCCATTTGCGGGGGCGCCAGGAGCACACGATGCGGGAATCCGCGGTGGTGTCGAGCATCCTGACGCTTGCGGTCGAGGTGCCGGGCGGCACCGTCCAGAAGCGCGGAGCCGCCGCGAGGTCGGCGTACCGGTTGACGTTCTTGCCGTCCCGCACCGAACCGTTGCGGGTATCGACGATCAGCCGCTCGCCTATTGCGAGAGTGCCCTGCCAGCGCAAGGTCTCGCCGGTCGGCGCCATGACCGTCAGGTCCCGGCCCGGCCCGTACACCTCCCAGACCGGATAGGCCGGCACATCGCCCGTGTTGTCGAGCTGCACATCACCGATCGCCTGCGAGGCCGCGAGAGGCAGTGATGCCAGGCTGGACAGGAAGGGCCTCTTGCCGGGGTCGCCTCCGACCGACTGGGTCGAGACGCTCGATGCGACGAAGTATGGGTCAGGGGCGCGGAAGGTGATCACGGTCTGAAGGCTGCTGGTGCCGTCGTCGGTGATGTCGCCGCCTCCGGTGCGGTAGACCGACGTGGACCACCGGACCCCCTGATCGTCAACGAGGACGAGTTGGCATTCGCCTGCGACAGCTTGGGCGAGCCGGGATACCAGCTCGGACAGATGGCTGCGGTCGCGGCCGAGGATGTCGAGCGGGATGTCCAGGTCTCGGGGCTGGACGCGTTGGCCGCGCCACCGGGCGCCGTCTCCGGCACCGCTGAGCCACTGGACGTCTACTGCCGGCAGGCCACGGCCGGTCATGCCAGCCGTGGCCTGAAACCCAAAACCTGTCATTGCCTGCCCGTTGAGGTCGAGCGCATCGCGCTCGGTCTCCAGCAGGAGTGCAGTCACTCACCACCCCACCATTCGTGCGCGGTGGGACGCCGCGAACAGCTCCTCCTGGGAGCTGAGCGAACTTCCCGCCGCTGCGTAGTAGTTGAGAACCTTGGTCACGCCGCCGCCCCCAGTGGGGCCGAGACCGCCTGCGATGGCGGCGGACGCCGACCGCGCCGCGTTGGCGTAGTCGGCGGAGCTGGGGCGAGCGGTAATGGCGTCGACCGCCTTGGCCACCCGCCCGGATTCGCCCTCGATGCCCTGGGCGAAGCCCTGGCCGACGTAGCTGCCGAGCTGGGCGAAGACGCGGCTCGGCGAGTGGATGCCGAGGCTCTTCTTGATGGCGGCCACCATCGAGTCGGCGATCTGGAGCATCTGCTTCTCGATCGCCGCTTGCTGGCTCTGGAGGCCCTTCACGATGCCCTCGGCTATGTGGACGCCGTTGGCGTACATCGCATCCGAGGCGGTCGCTCCGGCCTGACTGGCGTACTTGGCGAGTTCGGCCTGAAGACGGTTGACCTCGGCGATGCCGTTCTTGCCGGCCGCCGCGATCGACTCCGCCGCAGCCAGGCCCGCATCGGGTCCGGCCGAAGCGATCTGGTCCATGGCCGTCTGGCCAAGGCCCATGTCCTTCAGCTTCTTGAGCGCGGTGGCGAACCGTTTCGCCTTGTCGATGGCCGCCTGAAGGGCGCTCGTGATCCCGTTGAAGGAGGAGCTCTTCGCCTTGGTCACATCGCCGGTGTCGATGATCCGGTCCGTGACCCGCTGCGCGTAGGAGGCTGCTTCCTCGCGCATCTTGTCGAGCTTGTCGCGGGCGGCCTTGAGCCGGTCGGCCCCGGTGTCCCACTGGGCAGCCAGCTTGAGCATGGCGGTCCGGTCGGCGTTGATCCGGTTCTTCAGGCCCTGGGAGGCGTCGTTCGGGATCTTCTCCGTCAGCTCATTGAGGGCTTCCTTGACGCTGGAGAACTCCGACTCCAGACCCTTGACGAGGCCCTGGATGATGAGCCGTCCGGCGTCGTACAGCAGCACCGCGTCCTTGGGGGCCGGGCCCTTCCAGTCCGTGAGCTTGCTGGTCAGATCGCCGAGCTTGTCCTTCACCGCGCCGAACATCGACGAGATGCCGCTGATGAGGCCGCGGATGAGCGACTTACCGGCGTCGACGAGCGTGGAGCCGAGGCCGCTCAGCGCGTCCTTAGCCTTGCCGGGCAGTTCCTTGACGAAGCCGATCGTCTCGGTGATGCCGGTCGAGATGGCGCGGCCGAGGGCGGACATCGCCCTACTGGCGACGTCCTTGATCGCTGACCATCCGGCCGAGAACAGGCTGCCGAGCCCGGACATCATCGAGCG
This sequence comes from Streptomyces cinnamoneus, assembly GCF_002939475.1. Lineage (NCBI taxonomy): Bacteria > Bacillati > Actinomycetota > Actinomycetes > Kitasatosporales > Streptomycetaceae > Streptomyces > Streptomyces cinnamoneus. The sequence goes on from NZ_PKFQ01000001.1 coordinate 4,505,276, forward strand.
GCCGAGGTCGGCGAGGAACGAACCAAAGGAACTGAAGCCCGACTTGATCGCGCTCCACGCGGCCTCGCCGAATCCCTTGACGGCCTGCCAGCCGGACTTGAAGGCTGCGCCGATGGCTTTGAGGCCCTTGCCAGCCGCGCCGAGGATGCCGATGCTCAGGAATGTCTCGAAGGCTCCGAGGATCGTGTCCCAGATGCCCTTGACGAAGCTCCAGATGCCGGACCAGAACTGCGACCAGCCCTCCTTCAGGGTGCCGAAGTTTCCGGTGAAGAGCCCTTCGATCAGGCCCCACGCGATCTTCAGGACGCCGACGATGGTGTCCCAGACACCCTTGACGATCTCGACGAGTCCCTCGAAGACGAGTGCGACGCCGTTGACGGCGTCTACCAGGCTCTTGGCCAGCAGCTCGACGATGAACTGGATGACCGGCACGAGGACGGGCATCAAGATGTTGACGACCTTGAGCAGGGCGTCGAACACCGGCTGGAGTGCTTCGAGCAGGCGCTGAATCGCGTCAGCCAGCGGCGGAAGAACCGACTGGATGACCTCGCTCAGCATCGGCAGGAGCGGCTGGATGACCGCCGTGATGATCTGAAGCGCGGTAGCGATGATCGGCTGGAGTGCCGTGAGCACCTGCTGAAGGGCCGCCGACAGCACGGGCAGGATCGGCGCCAGCGCGGATGCCAGGGTCGAGACGAGCGGTGCGAGCGCGGCGAAGATCTGCGCGAAGAGCTGCGCGATGATCGGCAGGATCGGCGCGAGCGCGCTCACGAGCTGGGCGATGACCGGAGCCATCGCCGTGACGATCTGCCCGAACGCTTCCGCGATGGTCGGCAGGACGCCGCTCAGCGTCTGGAAGGCACTGTTGAGCGCCTGGCCGATCACCGGAACGAGCTGCGTGAGGACGGGCGCGAGGGTCTGGATCGCCTGCGTCAGCGCACCGCCGAGGAGCTGGATGATCGGGGTGATCGAGGGGGCGAGCGCCGTGAACGCGTTCGCCAGCGGGACCAGTGCGGCTGCGATCAGCGGACCGAGCATTGCGGCGAACGCGCCGATCACCTGCATCAGCGCGCCGAGTGCCTGGCCGAGCGGGGCCATCGCCGGGGCGAGCGCTTCGACAGCGGCCTGGATGCCGCTGAACATCGCCTTGACGCCCTCGGTCACAGCTGGCTGCGCCAGTGCCGAGGCGACCGCGTCCAGGGCGGTGCCGATGACCTCGCCGACTTGCGGCAGGAGCTCGGTCAGGAGCTGCCCAAGCTCCGAGAAGAGGTTCTTGACCGCCGGGCCCGACTGGGTGGCGATGGCGTTCATCGCCGTGTGGGCTGCGGCAAAGACGTTGGTCAGGCCGGTCTGGAAGCCCTCGCTGTCCACGGTCGCGTGGATCTTTTCGAGGGTGTCGGCCATCATGCCGAGCGAGGAGCCGCCCGCAGCTTCGGCTGCGCGACTGATGCCGGCAAGAATCCCGCCGACGTTGTAGAGGACCGACCCCAGATCCTTGAGGGATTGGATTCCCTCGTCGATCCAGCCCTTGAGCTTGCCGTTCCCCTCGCTCTTGGTGAGGAAGGCGGAGAAGCGCTCCGAGATGTCGACAAACCACTGGGCCAGCGACGGCAGATAGCTCGTGCCGACCTTGCCGAGGACGGCGATGATGTTCGCGAAGGCGCCCGTACCGTTGGTGGCGATGTCGATCGACTTGGAAAGGTCGACGAACATCTGGTTCAGCGCGGGGTCCAGGGCGCCCTGGAGGCCCTTGGCGAAGGCGCCGAAGAACTGGCCGAGCTCGGTGGCCGTCTGCCGGACGCCCGCCGTGAACTTCGGGAGGAGGCCATCGACGAGCTCCTGAATGGGCTTCTTGGCCTGCTCCCAGAACTTCGCCGAGATCGCGTCCTGGAGACCGGACAGGGCACCCTTGACCTCGGGTAGAACCTTGTTGAAGTCGCGGAAGGCCGCGATGGTGACACCGAGGCCGACCGCCATGCCGCCGAACAGGCCGGGCAGGAGAAGGCTCGTGGCGCCGATCGAGGCGAGAGAGCTCGACAGGGCGGCGAGGTTGCTCGCGGCAGACAGGCCCCACCCAGCGAGGCCGGCAATCGCGAGGGAAAGCGAGCCGATGATCGGCACGCTCTTGTCGAGGTTGCGCAGCGTCCGACCGAGCCGCTCGAAGATGTTGTTCAGCACTCGCGCGCCGGACAGAGCGGCGAGCGCAGTGCCGACCTTCGCCACGGCCGTGTTGTCCAGGTCGGGGACGATCGGCACCGTGCGCGGACGGGTCAGCACCTGAAGCCGGGCCGAGATCCGCGCGCCGAACCCGTTGGCGAGGTCCGGCTCGACCTTGATTTTCAGCGGGCTGATGTCGTCGGCCCAGTCGCGCAGCTTGCGCTTCACGTGGTCGGCGGACTGCTCGTCGAGCTCCAGCTCGACCTTGCCCGTGGTTTTGAGGTCGTTGACCTTGAAGTCAACCTTCTGGCTGTTCGCCCGGCGCTGTAGCTCCTTGGCGGCGTTCCGTACGGCGGTCGCCATGCCATCGGTGGAGATGGTCGTGTAGAAGCGGATCTTGCGGGCGTCGGACTGCTTGTTGCGCTTGTTGATCTTCCGGAGCTCTTCGACGAACTCCTTCGACGCGCCGCTCATGTCGATCGTCGTCGACACCTTGAGCTTGTCGAGCTGCTGCTCGATACGGTCGAGCTGCTTCTCCGCATCCCGCCTGAATTCACGGGTGTCGGGGGAGACCTTGACGGCGACACGGCCGATGATCTGGCCCGCTGACAAGGGCTACCTCCGAGAGAAGTGCTGATAGAGCTGGGCCACGGTGGCGGGCCGCTTGCTGGCCTTCTTCGCCTTGGCCTTTGCCTGCGGGCGGGGAAACGGCGGGATCTTCGGAGCCTTGCCCTTGCCCCACTGGCCGGTGGCTCGCGTGTTGGAGTTGATGGCGTCGAAGAGATCGGCGGCCAAATGTCGGTCCTGGCCCCAGCCGAAGTGCTCTCTGCCGCCCGACGCGAGGGCGACAGTCAGAGAGGTGTCGGGCAGCCTCTGCACGAGAAGGAGGACGAGAGCGGGCGAGGGTCCGCGGCCTGCGATTACCTCGGCGAGGTCGACGCCGTAGTAGAAGCGCAGGTCGGCATACAGGCCCTCGCCGTAGTCGTCGATCAGGCGGCAGAGGCCGAGGCTTCCCCCACCTGAGCGCCCTTGCCGTACCGGTCGAAGATCTCGGCCAGGACGGCGAGGTCACCGCCTACAGCCTTGAGGAGCTTGTCGGCCGCCGTCGCGTGCTCGGCGACCAGGCGGATCGCCTCGGACAGCAGCTCCTCCTGGTCCGCGTCCTCACCGCCCATGTCGTCCTGGAGCTGCGAGAGCTTGGTGCGGGTGTCCTTGGGGAGGCGGAGAGGGTTGAGCAGGCGGACCGTTTCGTCGCCCAGCTCGATGTCGGTCGAGCCGTATCGCGCCTCGGCGGCGTTGCGGATGTCGTCGAGGGAGAAAGATGCCATGGGGGTGCGGACCTCCGAGGTCGAGTGCAAGAGGGGGGCGGACCCGGGGGAAAGCCCGGCGTGAGCGGGTCCGCGCGCTCACGCCGGGACGCAGGGGAGCTCAGGCGGCTGAGCCGGCGACCCACTTGGAGCCGTCCCAGAACGCCTTCGAGGAGTCGCCGAGGCTCACGTACTGGCCGGTGGCCCACTTCGCGGTGGGCGTGGCGATCACAGACGCCAGGGCGGCGAGGTCGGCCGGGGCGACAGCTCCGGTCGGGATGAAGGAGCCGGGCGTGCCGGCCGAGGCGCCCGTGGCGACGGTGCCGCCGAGCGGGGTCACGGCGTACGTCCAGGAGTTGGCGCCGTAGACCATCGGCTTGACGCCCAGGGGGAGACCGGCGAGCGACTCGGTGTCGCCGATCGCCATGTCGTCGGCCCGGTAGATCTCGGCCTTCGGGGCATAGACGGCGAAGTGCGACTCGCCGTCAATGAAGATCGCCATGAATGCGGCCTGAGTCGGCTGCGGGTCGGCAGGAACACCGATCGAACCGTCAGGCAGGAGCGGGGCGTTGGCGCCGAAGTACAGACGCAGTGCGGCCGTGTCGAACTGGTTCAGGGTGAACGTGATGGACTCGGTCCGCGCGCTGTACTTCGTGCGCAGGGACTTGTTCTGAAGCGTGCCGATCGTGGTCGCCTCGCCGCCCTCGGAGGTGATGCCGAAGACATCCTCAAGCGAGGTGTGTCCGACGTTCTGCCAGGGGGAGGTGGGCACGAGAAGGTCGCCGGGCATGGCGGTTCCGACCGGGGCGGTCAGATAGTTGCCATTCCCAACGACGAGGGTTGCATTGTCGTTGAGCGCCAAAGAGAAACGTTTCTCCTAGTTCGCGCACGCCAGAAACCCCTATCGCCATATGCGTGTTGGGGTGCGTGCGGGATGGATTACGGGAGGGGGAAAGGGCGCGTCCGCGGCTTGCGGATCTGGATGTCGTACACCGACTCGTAGCGCCACACGCCCGTGGGTAGATCCGCGTACTGCACGGGCCCGGTTGCCGTGGCCCAGTCGCTCGCCCGACGAGGGGAGGAGTTCATGTCGACCCGGGTGATGTGGCCCCGGCCAGGCACGACTTCATGGTTGAGCCAGGAGTCCCGCAGGACCACGCGCACGGCCTCGGACAGAATCGCAGCGTCGGAGTCGCCGTCCGGGTCCTCGGCGAAGCAGTTCACGACAACGCGGGCCGCGTCCGTGAAACGCGTGTCGGCCGCCCACTGGCCAAACGTGGGGTCACGGCGCACCAGTACCAGCGGGAACTGTTCGTGGCGGTCGATGAGGGACTTCACTCTGATGCCCGGCAGGCCCTTGCGGAGGATCGCAAGGAGCAGGTCTTCGACGGGCGACAGTTCGGCCAGGGCCTTGATGTGATCAGGTATGCCGGCCACTTAGTCGAGCTTCACCTTGCCCTTCCGCTTCTTGGGCAAATTCGAGGCGGTAGCAAGGATGTACAGGCCGTCCATCGCCGGGAGCACGTCCAGGTACTTCCCGCCGTCCCTGTCCTTGCGGACGATGACGGATTCCGCCCGGCCGTACTCAATGGACAGGGCAGCCTTCTGGCCGCGATCATCCGAGAGAATTACGTACCGGTTGTTGTCGCCTGCCTCGACGTCGATTTCGGCGTGACCGTCCGCACGGTGCTGCACGAGGATCTCCTCGGCGCGCACGGCGATCTCGAAGGCGCGGGCCGTCAACTCGGCCTGCACGCCCTCGTTCACGGCGACGTACTTTTCGATCTTCCGGCCATTGACGCTCTGGTAGACCTTCGCCATCAGGGCCGCTCCCGGATGTCGATCGACCAGTGCCGAGTGCGGCGGTCGCCGTGGTGATACGCGGGCGGCGAGACGATGTCCCACTGGCGGCCCGCGTACTCGACGCGAGACCATAGAGAGACGCCTTCTAGATGTGCGTCCACGATCATCCGCGTCACGTTGATCTCCTGCTGGCCGGGAACTTCGGCGCGGGCCGAGCGCTGGGGGACGAACGCTGCTCGTACCTCGATAGGACCGTGCGGGTCGGCCATGGTGACCGTGTTGCCGCGTGAGTCAGTGACCTCGACGGTTCGCCAGACGCGGGCCTTCTGGCCGCGCCGTCGCTGGATGCTCACCACGGCCCCCTGTCGTTGGAGAACAGGGGGAAGGGAGCGCCGTCGTAGTCGACGGGTACGAGCCCCGCGCGGCTGGGCCGGTCGCGTGAGTCCCAGGCAGAGACGACCACGCTCGTGAGGGTCGGGCGAGTGCCGGCTAGCCCTTCGAGGAGTTTGATCTCCTCGCGGGTGAAGTACACGGACCCGGCGTCGCGGCCGTGGGCATCGCTCCAGGCGAGCGTCTCGTCACCGGCCCGGCTCTGCGTATAGCCGTGCGGGTTGCGTAGGTAGCGCGCTGCGGCTTTGAGGACGAGGGTGCGTACCAGCCGGGGCGGGTGCTCCTCGGGCCAGTCGCGGCCGTGGGCGGCGGCCAGGTCGGAGGCATCCTCCAGGGCACCGGCCGCGATGCGGAGCTCATCGTCGTCGAGCTCCCAGTCGAGACGAGTCTTGAGCCCGTCAAGGGTGGCGTACGCCAACCGACGACCTCCTTTCGCAAAGGCCGGCGGGCCGCGCGCCTGGGTCTCCAGGTCACGCGGCCCGCTGTGTCGCGATCAGGCGTTGGCCGGGTCGGTCTCGGCCGCCGGGCCGGTCGGGGTGAAGACCTTCGCGGCGGAGACGCCGGTGATGGTCGCGAGTTCGGAGCCCACCTCGGGGTAGTCGCTCTTGCCATCGAGCTGGAGCTTGATCCCGCGCACGAAGTGCTCCTGCGTGGAGATGACTTCCTTCTCCTTCGCCGGGTCCCAGCCGACGAGCACGTCCTTGACCGAGCGGAAGCCCTGGTAGCAGTTGACGATGCTGCGGTCCTGGAAGTATTCGCTGTCGTAGTCCCGCAGCCAGCGCAGGGCCAGGCCCTCAAAGCTCGTGGTGGCGCCGAACGGAACAGACTGCGGCACCGAGGGAGCCGCCGACGCGAAGATGAAGCCGGACTGGGCGAAGGCGAACGCAGAGTCAGCCGGGATAGTCTGATCCACGATGAACCGGAACCCGTAGCGGTTGCCGAGCGTGGCGTTCACCAGAGCGGATTCCGCCTGCCCGTCACCGACGTTGGAGGCAAGGTTCAGATCAGGGTCGGACAGCAGGACGGTCTCGAAGTCCGATCCGACGACCATGTACCGGTTGCCCTCGGGCACGTTGAACTTGTTCATCACGCGCCGGGCCTCAATGATCGCCTTGCGCATGGACTTCTCGGCGTTGCCGACCGTTACCGCGTAGGGCTGGTCGACCAGGGTCTTCACCGCCCGGCGGGCTAGGCCGCGCGCAATCGCCTTCACCTGCGGGCGTAGGAGCTTGCCCCACTGGTGGATGTCGAAGTCGGCCTGCTCGTCCGTGAGCTTCACACCGTTGTAGACGTTGCCGCCGAAGGTGACGGGGATGGTCCGCTCGGCGTACTCGTCGAACACGACACGCTGACGGGCGCCCGGCGTGGAGCTGCCCGCAGAACCGGAACGCCACTCGTAGTCGTGGAAGGGCAGGACACCCTCGACCGTGACGTTGATCGTGTCGTTCTTGGCGCCCTTGAAGCGGTCCACGCCCTCCTTGGTGAAGAGGTTCGGCACGAGGAGCTCCTGCTCCAGCATCCCGATAGCGGTGTTGATCAGCTTCTCAGGCTTGACTACCTGATGCTCGGCTGTCACTAAGCCTCCTGGGGCATAAAAAAAGCCCCCGGAAACCGGAGGCGTAGCTAATGGGGGTGAGGACTCAGATCAGCGACGGGTGAGACGCGCGAGCTTGCGCGGGTCCATCTCTCCGTCTCCGTCGTCGGGCGTCAGGCCGCCACCGAGCGACGGGGGAAGCGGGGCCGGGACGTACTTGGCCAGCACCTTCGCGTGCGCTTCGAGCGCGGCCTCGTCCTCGCCGCGCAGCGCGTCCGCGAGATCGTCGGGGAGCTCGTGCCGGCGGGCGACGCTGGACCGCAGGATGGAGCGCTCCAGCTCGGCGTTCTGCGCCTTGAGCTCGGCGACGGCCGCCTCGATCTCCGCTGGGTCCTTGGCCTCGCCGAGCTTGGACTCGGCGTCCCGCAGACGAGTGCGGTAGTTCGCGGCTTCGCCGCGAACCTTGGCCAGCTCCTTGCGCGCCCACTCGGGGAGGGCGTCTTCGCCGGACGGCTCGGCCGTCTCGGTAGACACGGGCTGGTCGGCCGCCGAGGTCTGTTCCTGCTCGGGCGTGGTCGCCTCGGCCTGGGTGCTGGTCTCTTCGGTCACGGGTCACGCCTCCTGGGTCGTGTTCGTGGTCTGCCGCGCCTCCTGGGCTGCGGCTCGTTGCTTCTGGCGGATGAACCGGCGCCAGACGCTGATCGCGTCCTTGCCGGTGTGGCCCCTCGTGACCTTTGGCCACAGAGCCTCGTACTGCCGCGACAGCGCGGTCAACTCGCTCGACTGGTACTGATCCCGGTTCCAGACCGGCATCGCGTAGCAGTGGCAGTTGTCGTGATACTTGTCGCCGTCTGCAAAGGTGGCGGCCGACTCGCTCTTGTAGACCGGGCCTCGGCTGATGAGCATGGCGCACCATCCGCACGGGGTGCCGGTACGCGACAGCCGGATGTACCCGAGGGTTCGCCGGTCACGGCGCATGTGCGTCCAGTTCGAGGACCGGGCGCCGTTCATCGCCATCCGTGAGGCCGCGGCTGCCTGCCGGGCTCCTGCTTGCCGGTGTGCTTCCGCGCGAGCGGCATCGGCGGCCTTAGCTGACTGCTGGTCGTCGACCTCGGCGAGTCGCCTGTTCAGGTTCTGCGTGCCGAGGGCATCGAGCACCGTGCGGAGCTCCAATTCGGCCGCGCGCTCGATGCGCTCCTCTTCTTCCCGGAGCCCCTCCAGCTCCTCGACGAGGATCTTCTCCCAGTCGTCGTCACCGTCGTCGAGCTCCTGGTGCTCGTCCTTCTCCGTGGCCGCCGGGACGCCCTCCTCCACAGGGTGTGGATCTTTCCCGCGTGGTTGCGAGGCTTCCCCGGACTTGCCGGTCGCGCCCTCGTTCGCACGCGGGGTGGAGGGGCTGGAGGTGCCGGCCAGCACAGCGAACTCGCGGCGCAGATCGCCGAGCGTGACGTGCTCCGGTTCCGGGTGGTACGGGTCGGCGACCGTCGTACCGGTCTGAAGGGCGCGGGCGAGCCGAAAGTAGGCGCGGGCCAGATCCCGCGCTTGGCGCCTGCGGCCCATGACCAGAGAGATCGCCCGCCGCAGCCAGCCGCCTGCGGTGGCGGCCCGCAGATCGGCCGGCACGTCCGCCCAGAGGGTCAGCGCCTCGGCCGTGGTCTGCACGCCGATCTGCGTCAGGGCTACGTGGAAGGCCGCCGCCACCTCGTCCGTCTCGGCCTGCCTGGCGGGGCGCGTCACGCCGCAGCCTTCTCGATGGGCGCCGCGTCCTCGGGGGTGGCACGGTTGAGGGCACCCGCGAGCTGCCCCACCGAGTCGTCGTCCTCGCGCATCTGCTCCCAGTCCTCCAGCTCGGTTTGCGTGACGCCCGGGACGCGCCGCCACAGGCCGCGTTCGGGGATGCCGAGTTGAGTACGGAGCTTGCCGAGGGCGTCTGCGGACTGGGCGAGACTGCGCGACTCCATGTCGCGCCAGACGACCTCGCCGCGGAAGTCCTCGGCGGAGGATGCGTTGCCGGCCAGTTCGCCCGCGAGTCTGAAGACCCTCTCCCAGGACTCTCCGAAGCCCGTGCGGACCTCGGAGATCATCCGGCTGAGGGAGACTTCTGCGGCTTGAAGGGCCTCCGCTGACAGGTTGGCGATCTGTCCCAGGATCGTCTGCGGGGGCACCTGGGCAAGGGCGCTGAGGTGCCGGATGCTCATTTCGATGCTGTCGATGAAGCCCCCGAGCGGGGTTTCGTCAAGTGAGCCGAACTTGACGTCGGGGTCCTCGGCGAAGAGGAAGCGGCGGCTGTTGTGGTTGATCCTCACCGGGATCGGGTTGCCCTGGGCGTCGAGCACCGGCTCGCCCGTTTCCGGGTCGCGCTGGACCGGCGGGGCCATGCCCGTGACCGTCCGTACCTTCGTGCTGCCGTAGGACTGGGCGAGCAAGAGGTCGAACACCGTCTGGTTGATGCGGTCCTGGACACAGATCATCGGCTCGATGACGCCGAGGGTTCTTCCCTCCAGGTCGACCCAGGCGGCGAAGCGCGTGACCGGGCACTCCGAGGAACCGTGAAGAGTGCCGCCCTGGAGGCGCACCGACTTCTCATCGCTCAGCGACCGGAAGGTGACCACGTACTCCCGCTTGGCATCCCACAGCCGGGCGGTGCCCGGCTGGTCGCCCTGCGGCCACGTCGTCACGGTCAATGCCGCATGGGGTGTGTGGTCGTTCGCCGGGTCCTCATAGAGAGCGCTGGTCTTGAGGGCGGAAAGCCCCCTGGTGATTACGTCGCCGGAGCGGCCTCGCTCCGTCATGGTGAACGCGTGCCCGTACGTCAGCGCGCCCCGGTAGACGGCGGCCTGGCGGCCGTCGAGACGGGACCTCTGCCAGTGCTCCCACTCGGGAGTCTCTGAGTCAGGCTCGGACGTAGCGGAGGTTCCCGAACCTGGACGATAGCCGTCCACGTAGAGGGCCTGGGCCGGGGTCGAGACAAGCAGGGGCATCCAGTTCGACACCGCGCGCCGCGCCAGCAGCCTGTACTCGTCATCGGCCTGGGGCGGCATGTAGGGGTCCGAGTGCCGACCGTGAAGGTAGTCATCGATGCGACGCAGACGGTCGCCGTCTCGATGCAGGATGGCCAGGAGTTCTTGTGCGAGCGCGAGGGGCGAGGCAGCGAAGACCACAACATCACCGCCTCAGATAAACTATGTCAATCGATCAAAGGAAATAGCCCCGCCCGGTACGCGTACGGGTCTTCCGGCCTCGGGCTCGGAGATCGAAAAGGGCTTCGTGGGCAAGCATCAAAGCCGCGTAGGCGTCGACCTTTCGCGGAGACTCGCGTGATTCCTTGCCAAAGCTCAGGCCGTAATTGTTGGTACGACGTCGCGCATTCAAAACATGGCGGCGCAACTTTCGGTCGCCGTCGTGGACGATTTTCCGGTCGAGGATTGAACGGAGTAGCCGCTCGTGCGCCATGGTCGACGCCTTCAGGCTGGTCCTCATGTCCCAGCCGATTGAGTCCTTTCCCGGAGCCTTGACGGCCAGACCCTCGCCGTACGTCGCGGACCACTCAGAGATGTACGACTCCCAGAGAGCCACGTCCGCGTAGAAGCCCTGCACGCTGAAGGTGGAGAACGCCTCGTGCACTGCGCTGTCCACCCGGTCACGCGGGACTTCCCACTCCTTGCTGGCCGGGCCGTCCGGCTTCTCCCAAAGGCCCAGCACGCAGGCGAATCCATCGCTGACGCGGAGTGCGCACAAAGCAGTCGAGTCATCGCGGAGGCCGCCGTCGAAGCCCAACACGATTTCGTCACCGGGCTGGAGGACCTTCGAGTCGTCACGCAGGACGTCCCAGTCGGCTGGGCTGTACACCGCATCTTCGGACGCCACGATCTGGTTCAGCCACATCCGGCGCGAGCGCGACGGCGCGATGGTCGTGTCCAGGATGGACTGGAGGATCGTCTCGACCCTCAGCCACACCGCGTCACCGCGAATCCGCGGCAGGACGATCCGAACTGCCTCGGGAGTCAACGGTGTTGCCGGATGGGCCTCGATGCTGTCGTACATGAAGCCGACGTCCGCAGCGCGGCCTTCGAGGATCTTCTCGTATGCCTCGCGCATCTTCTCCGCGACGGAATCCTCGCCGGGGAGGTAGGCGTTTGTGATCGCCAGGTAGCGCGAGTCCTTCTTCGTCGCGTTGCCGTCGATCGTCTCGTACATGCGGTCGCCGTTGTTGCCGGTCACCCAGTGGTGCGTCTCGTTGAGCACCGTGAACGTGACTCGGCCACCCTCAAGCGCGCGGAACGACGATGTGACCGCTTCGAGCCTCTGCCGGCCACCATTCGCGCGGATCAACTCGGCCCCGGCCTTGATGCCGTACGTCTCGATGAGCTTGTCCGACATCAGCGACGGCATCAGTGTCATCGTGTTGCGCGTCTGGTCGCGACTGACGGCCGCGATCTGGACCCAAGCCTGGGGGTGCGGAACGCCGACCGGCTGACCGTCCTTACCCCAGTGCGAGAAGCGGGAGGGGCCGACGAACTCGACCAGGGAAATGACCGCGAGGAGCGGGTCCTTGCCCTAAGCCCCAGCCCTTCAGGCGTTGGAGGACTCCCTTGCGGTGGATGAAGCGGCCGTTCTCATCGACCGCGTACCACCACAGAACGAAGCGGAGCTGCTCGCGCGTGAAGCGCCAGGGACCACTGTCCTCGGCTCTGAGGAACTCGGCGCACCAACCGGCGATCTGCCAACCGAGCGTGCGCTCGGGGAGCTTCCAGGAGCCGTCCGGCTCCTTCGTCCATGTTGGGCCCAGGAACGACGGTTCAAGGGCCTCGATCTCTACTGCTGTGAGGGCTGGAATGGGACTCACCTCCTCCCCGAAGTCGGGCCGCCGGGAGAGCGGCTCACCTCACTCGGCGAGCCCCAGTTCCTTCCGGTAGTCGGCGATGGCGAGCACAGCCGCGGACTGCTCCTCGGGCTCAGGCTCATGCAGCTCGATACGCACGCGGCGGCGGTCGCCCTCGGTGACGAGGAGGCGCTCGAAGGCGGAGTAGATCGTCTGAAGCATCTGGCCGCTTCGCTTGCCGGCCTTCTTGTAATACGACAGGTCTTCGCACAGTGAGTAGGCGAAGGCCCAGTCGCTGTTCTGGTAGAAGTCCGACTGGCCCGAGGACTTCAGGGCGTCCCAGAGGCGCTTGGCGATGGGGTGCCAGTTCCGGTCGGCATTCGGGACTTTCACGTCGCGCATGAGGCCCTTGGTCACGGCCTGGACGTCGGCTCCCTTTCGGGAGCGTGGGCGGGCGAGATCCGCCTCGCGGTTTGGTACGGGGCCCGGGATCTCACACCTCCACAGTCAGAAGGCCCCCGAGGGAAGGGGGGTCCTCGGGGGCCGGCGCGGCTCAACAGGCATGGGCCTGGAGCTCTGCGCGGTCAAAGCAGGCCCGGGTGTCTTTCTGTCCGGCGGAACCTGCGTCTGGCATGTCGGCGCGCGGCAGCTTGAGCCGCAGCCCCTTCACGCGAGCTCTTGACCCGGTGATGCCACCCGCAAAGGGATGTCAGGTTGGCCTCTCGATGGTCGTCACCGGGTTGTATGTGGTCGACATCCGTTGCGAGCTCGGAACATCGCACGCCGTACTGATCTCTGGCTGTGCACCTATGTCCGTCGCGCCGGAGGATGCGAATCCTGATCTGGGGCCAATTCGCTGGAAGTCGGGCCCTTCGGTCTGAGGTAGACCAAGCCATAAGCCCTCCAATCGCTGACCAAAAAGCCGGTGGTTGCAGCGGCGGAAAGGGATTGGAGACTTCATTCTGTGGGCCCCGGAGGGGCCCAATTAAGAAAGCGGAAATCCTTAGCGGCAGCGCCTTCTACTTATATATACGGAGAAGGCGGAGCGATCCGGAAAGACTCCTCGATGTGACGCCGGTCACGCAGGGGGCGTCTCCCGGGCCCTAGGTTCAAGTCTTGCAAACGAGTGACACTATGTCGTACGTTGCGCAGGACAGAACGTAAACGGCCCCGGGTCACAGGTGCGCGAACACCTACCCGGGGCCGTCCACCGAGAGGGGTTGGCTCTCGATGCGAGTGCATCGTAACCGGCACGACCGCGCCTTCGTGGTCGTGCCCAACGCCGCAGCCAGACACGAGCGGTTGTCGCTCACCGCCGTGGGCCTTCTGGTCCGGCTGCTGTCCATGCCGGACGGCGCCAAGGCCACAATCGACACCGTCACGGAGCAGGTCTCCGAAGGTCGCCGAGCCGTGGCCAAGGCATTCAGCGCCCTGGAGGACGCGGGCTATCTGCGCCGGGAGCGCGGCCAGGACCCCGAGACGGGCCTGTGGGGCACGCAGACCCACGTCTCCGACCTGCCGATGAACCGCATTCCGACGGTCGGTGCACCGAGGCATCGGAACGTCGGCGATCTCCCCAAGGGGGATAAGAACCAGGAAAAGAACCTCCTCCCCGACCCCTCCACCGAGGCCCAGGCCGAGAAGGCTCCCAAGGCCGACGCGGAGGAGGATGAAGCCTCCGGCGAGAAGAACGCCCAGACCGCCCCGGCTGACGCCGAGACCGGCCGGGCAGCTACAACCCTCGCCCACCTCGGCGCCATCGACAGCCGCCTCAAGCTCAGCACGAACGAGGTACTCCGCCTCGCGCCCCTTGCCGCCGAGTGGCTCGCCGAGGGCCACAGCACCATGAAGATCACCGCCGTCCTCAGCGCGCGCCTCCCCGAACGAGTCGACTCCGCTGCGGCCCTGGTCGCCTACCGCCTGCGCAACCAGATGCCGGCCAAGCCCACGCCCAAGGCACCCCCGGCGCCGGACACACGCGACCGCTGCGACGTCTGCCGAGCCCCCTTCCCCCAGGGCCGCCAAGGCGACCTCTGCGGAGCCTGCCGAGAAGAACTCGACCGAGCCGCCGCCTTCCTCGCCGCCGACCCGGAGTTGCCAACCACCGAGCCCGCCCAGACGGACACCCCTGCCAGCCGAGGCCGTGCTCTGTGCCGCGCCGTCCTGGCTGCCTGACCGCCGCCGTGCTACCGAAGGGAACCCACATGCTCATGCCCTGGTACGCCCGCGTGGTCTTCACCGCTGGCCGCCCGTTCGTCCTCATCGCCGCCCTGGTCATGTCCGTGCCGGGCGAGGTCCGGATGGCAGAACTGGCAGGCTGGCACGGATGGTTCACCTGGCTCATGCCGGTGTGCGTCTCCGCCTACGCCGCCTGCGCTGCGGTCATTTCCGAGGTGCGCCGCCGTGCCGATTTGCCCGGCCGCGTCACTGCCACCATTGGCGCCGGCATGGCGCTCGGCCTGGCACTGGCAGCACAGGTTGTGGCACACCTGATCGACCGTGGATACATGGTGAGCTCTGCCGTGCTCGTTGCCGTCGTGTCAGCCGTGCCTCCGCTCGTCGTGGCGCACATGCTCCACATGGCAGCCACCCCGGGCGCCGAGATCACGGCCGCCCAGAAGATGCGTGATCTGGAAGCGACGGCCGAGTACCTGGCCGGTGAACTGACAGACGCCCTCGACCTGGCAGGTCGCTGCCTCGTGTCCAAGAGTCACGGCATCGTGAACGAGTACGAGGAGCTGGCCGAGGCCGCCGGGGAGCTGGCAGACGGATGCGACGGGCTGACAGAAGAGATTGACGACGAGTTGGCGGAAGCCGAGCAGGCAGAAGGCAAGCCGCGCCTCGGCGGCGTTCGTCAGGGTGGTCGCGGCCGGAAGGCAGTGCCGCTGACTGTCGTGAAGGAAACCGTCGCGGCGATGAAGGCCGAGGGCGCCAAGGTGTCCGGGCCGACGCTGGCAGAGCGTCTGGGCTGCTCGGTCCGGTCTGGGTATCGGTACCTCGGCGAAGTCCGGCCCGCGTAGGCAGGACCCGACTCTCGCGCCGACTCTCTCTCTGGGCAGGGCGGCGCGAGAGTCCTCGTCGGCTAGCCGGATGGCGCTGAGCTATCGCCATCGCCGGAATGGATCATTCCGCATGCGTGGCAGAATCGCAGTCATGAATGCGAACGACTGGAAGCTGAGTGTGACGGGGGACAACTGCCCGGAGTGGTGTTCCGCGGACCACGCCGATGAGGACCCGGAGCACGACTCGGTCTTCCACGAGTCTGCCCCTGTCGCCGTCGAGTTGCCCCCGCTGATCAACGGAGAACGCCTCCGCCTCGCGTTCGTCACCACCTCCAGCGAGGCATACCGGCTTCCGGGCGAAGGCCGCAGCCCCGCTCGGGTAGACCTCGGTACGGAGTCCGACCGGGAAGGCGCGGTACACGACTACGTCCCGGTCTCCTCCGCCGAGACGCTCGACAAGCTGATCACTGACCTCCGGCACGCCGTCAGCACGCTGGAGCAATGGCGGGACCGCCTGCCCGCCGCCGCCTGACGACGCATCGATTGCCGACTCGCGACGGCCCTCCTGGCGCGCATTCCTGTGCAGTTTCAGGGCCGCCGCGAACTGGCTCTTCGTGCCGTTGACCTGCGCTGACGCCAGGCGCGGTAGAGCGTGCGGGACCTTGGAACCGTGGCGCAATTCGAGCTGCTATGACAGGGCGGTCCGCGCGCGTGTGTACCGGGGGTCATCCCCCACCCCTGCGCCGGGGGGTCGCGCACGTACGCGTATGCCTGCACCACGCACACCCCCCGCACCCCCCAAGGCAGTACCCCAGAACGCCCACCAAACAGCCTCTGACCTGCGCTTTCGAGTCAGGGTTTGCAAGAGTTGAACCGGATGGGCTAGCTTTCTGCCTGTCGCCGCAACGGGACGCCAGCCGCAAGGCAGGCAGACCAGAGCGGGGGCGGTCGCTCGAAGCGATTGCAAGAGTTGAACCAACGGCTTGGACTCGCTAGAGTCGGAGCCAACGCCACACCAACCACTGAGAACGGGCCGCATGAGCGGCGCCGCCGGATGGCGGGGGAGGCGGAAGGTTCAGCCGCGATTGATAGAGTTGAACCGAACGGCGAAGATCCGCTAGGGTCGGAGCCACAGCCGCCCGGTCCACCGGGCAGGCACTCGAACTCCCTGCCTGTTGGCCTACATGCCGCAGCGCGGGCAGCACGACCGCCGTCCCGATACCGCCGTGAGGCAGGCGTCGGGGGTGAAGGAAGGGCGACCACGGCCCGAAAGAGAGCGCGAACGTAGGTAGGGCATCCTGCCGCTTGATGGGAGCGCGATCGGACGGCACCGAGAACCCCTTCGGGTACAGCCACCCAGGTGTAAGGAACGCTGCCCGTACCGGTCTATCCAGCCGGTAGCAGTCGGGCGCCGCATTCAACTGGCTCAACTCGCTGTGCCGTCCCATGGGATGCCCTGTGGTGCGGTGGACAGGAGGTCAGGTGGATCGGTCGGCAGGAATGTGACTGGCGTGTGTCAGGGCTCACCGTCCATCGGACGGCCGGAAACGGATCGGGAACCTCGAAAACGAGGTGAACGGAACGCGGTACGGCGCGAGGGTGGACGGTGAGACGAGGTACGAGCGAGCCTCACCCATCAATCGCTCACGTTGAACATTCGGCCCGCGAGGGCCGAGCCTCCCGGACGCCACAGGGCGTAGGTGCAAAGCCGCCGGGAGGCGCCATGATCGCGAAGCGTATGTAATAGTTGAACTGCGCTCCTGGTCGTGTTCTACCGGCTCGCCATCTGGCGGGGCGGCCTGCAAGGCGGGCGGTGCCCGCCGCAACCCGAAGGAGAAACATGAACATCGCTACGCAGGGTGTGTCCCTGGCGAAGGCGTCGGACCTGACGGCCGGCCTGTCCGTGGATGCCCAGCTCCAGAACCTCCAGGAGCGCGTCTGGATGCTGGCGCGAGAGCTCGACGCGGTGAACGCGGAGCTTGCTGTCCGTAGGGACATCGAATTGGAGCTGGTCCGCTTTTCGTTCGAAACGGCGGTCGAGAACGAGGTGTTGCGCGACACGGTGGAGGTGCTGTCGGTGAGCCTCGGCCTGGAGCTCGGGCTGACGCTGCACGCCTGACGTCCGTCCGTTTGTAATAGTGTATCTAGCCGTAAGGATGCTCATGCAACACGGACTCGACGCACCATCCGACGAGACGCTGGCGACCTACGCCGCCCGGCTCGAAGACGACTGCTACGCCTGGCCCTCGTGGTACACCGGCCGGTTCTCCGTAGACGACCTGCCCACCCACGTGGAGATGTTCACGTGGAACGACGACAGAGCGGGCTGGATCGGGGACAAGAGCAACTTCGAGGTTGCTCGTGACGCCATCCGCACCGCCGCCGACGAAGGCCGCGAAGACACGAGCGTTTCCGACGAGCACGTCTACGAGTGCGGGGGAGGGTCGAGCGCCTGGGACACGGCCCAGCTCTTCGTCCAGGTCTACGAGCAGATCTGTCCCCTCGACTGCCTCGGCACTCACACCGAGGACTGCAAGCCGGATTGCGACCCGTACGAGGACGAGTGCTACGGCGCCGAGTGTGAAGGCGACTGCCACGGGCGCCGCACGTACACCGCAGCGTTCCATGAGGCCGTTGCCCTGGCGGAGTTCGTCAAGAACGATCACCCGTTCCTCGACGAGGACGACTACTACGACCAGCGTCGCGAGGTGTTCGAGAAGAACCTCGATGAGGCCCTCGAAGACGTCGCGCTGCACTACCCGTACGACACCGACGCCGACCACCAGAGCATCGTCGAGCACGCCTCCGAGCGGCTCTGGGACCTGTCCGACAACGAGCCGGACGGCTACGCGGACTGGGACGACGTCCGCGACGCGTACGACTACGGCCGCGGTGAGCACTTCCTGAATCTCGGGCGCGAGTTCATGCGCAACGAGATTCCCGGTCAGCTCGCCCTCATGCCGGCCTGACCCTTCCCCCCTGAACCGCCACCCCTCCCTGCCTTCCCCTCTCGGGGAGGGGTGGCTCGTCATGCGAATGCGAGGACACATGCGTACCGCCACCCGTCCCTACGAGGTGCGTGTCTGGAACGAGATCGCCGACTTGCTTGGCCTGTGGGAAGTCCAGCAGGACCAAGACGGCCAGTTCGTCGTCACCCACGACCACCGCGAGGAGACCCGCTTCGAGACCGAGGGCGACGCCTTGTCGTTCGCCCGGCTCGGCGCCGAGGCCCTCGTCGAAACTTCCCGCCGCGACTGCCCGTGCGAGGACGACCCCGAATGCGGCGTCTGGGAGCCCCACGGCATTTCGGCCCAAGAGGTCGAGGGAGAGCTCTCCCTGATCACCCCGCCCCTGCTCTGCCTGTAGACACCCACCACCAGGAGCAACACATCATGCGTGCCTTCAAGCGTCTCGACACGGTCTTCGCGACCACCAAGTCTCTGCTCAGCCACATGCCGGCCGTCTGGTCACGGCTGAGCTGCGCCCTGAATCCGTGGGGTGCCCTTCGGGCGGAGCGGGAGGCAACGGTTCTCTATCTGACGTATGCCGCCGACACGGTCGACATCATCGAGACGCGACTCGATCAGTACCGAGATGCGGCCTGCGAGTTCGCCTCCCTGTTCAACGACGGCATGTTGGCGAGTCATGTCGCGGAGCGCTTCACCTGCTCAGAGGCAGAGGGGATCGCCAAGTTCTTCCGCGCTGTAGAGCACCCCGACGTCGCCGATCTCTGGCTGGAGTGCCACGCCGAGGGCGACGACGACGAAGACGACCTGCACTACCAGGGTGAGCGGTCCGAGCCTGTCGAGCTCGTTCTCGCATCCTGAGCCGGAAGAGAGCCTCACATGTCCGAGTGTGACTTCTGCTGCCTGCCCGGCGCCCGCTGGCTGTACATCCCCCAGGACCGCGCCACCGTCGCCCTGATGTCCGACAACGGCGTGGTAACCCCGCTCCCGAACGACGGCCGATGGCGTGCGTGCGACCTGTGCTCCGACCTCGTCGACACCGACGACATGGAACGCCTGGTCTCCCGCTCCCTGATCACTCTGCGCATCCTCGGCGCACCCGTCCCAGATGGCGGCTTGGAGCTTGAGCACATGGCCATGGTCGTCATGGCCAACTTCGCCACCGTGCTCGCCGGTCGACCCACCAAATCCCCTTTCTAATCCGCGAGTTCACCCGCAACAACGTTGGAGCGTCACATGAAGTACCCCCGCACGCCAGAGGCAGAGAAGGCTGCCCGCGAGGTCGTCAACCGTTACGTCCGTCAGGGCGACATGCGCCGGGCCGACGCCAACCGGATCATGCGCGACGGCCTGCCGATCATCCTGAACGGCTTCGCCGAGGCCCGCATCAAGGGCAAGCCCGAGGCCGCCATCACCGCCGACCTTGAAGCCGCTCTCGCCGAGGCCAAGCAGCGTCAGGCCACAGCCAGGACCGCCACCCGACGCCACATGGCGCTGCTGGACCTGTCCACCGCAGAGTTCGCCATCGCGGCATGGGAGGGCGTACGCCGCGACCTCGCCAACCACCTCGCCGCCCACTCCTGACCGACGCAAAGGCGAAACCTCCGAAAGGAGGTCGGCGGGAGGCGGTCCCTCCCCCCTGACGATGCCAGCCCGCATCGCTCGCAAGGAGTAACACCATGACGCGAATCGGCCCAGTGGCCCTCGACGCCCTGATGGTCGTCGCCCTCACCAGCGCCTTCTGGGTCCTCGTCGGTGAGGACCCAAGCACCGCGCAGTTCGCGGCTTCGACTGTCGGCGCGTTCCTCGTCCTGGAGGCGGTCCGGTCGCTGCGTCAGTACGTCGACCGTCGCACCGACGAGCGCTAATTCGTCCCGTCGCCGGGCCGGACGAACGGTCCGGCTGCCCCAGATCCTCAGCAAGGAGCAACATGCCCACCCTGTCCACTGCCATCCGGCCGACCGTCTGGATCGGCTGCCTTGCCTGCTACAACGCCGGTCGCCTGACCGGGGATTGGTACGACGCTGACATAGCGAACCTCGTCACCCCCGAAGACCTTCACGGTCGGCCGACCCTCCACGAGGAGCTGTGGGTCATGGACCACGAGGACTTCTGCGGCGCGCTGGAGGGCGAGTGCTCGCCGTCCGAGGCGGCCGAGATAGCCGAAGCCCTTAGCGAGCTCACCCATGATGAGGCCGCCGCCTTCTCCGTCTGGGTGCGGGAGTGGGGCGAGTCCGGCGACCGCTCAGGGTGGGTCGACCGCTTCCGCAGCGAGTACCGCGGATTCCACGACAGCGAAGGGCACTTCGCCCAGGAGTGGGCCGAGGAAACCTCCGAGCCGGAGAACCGGGCCCGCATGTCGGTCTGGCCCTTCAACGCGATCGACTGGGACTACGCCGCCCAGGAACTGTTCAGCGGCGGCTTCCATGCCGAGGAAGTGCTCGGCGGCGTCCACGTCTTTTGCCCGCGATGAACACCGAAGCCTGTGTCGAGTGCGGGGACGTGCCCGAGCTGCTCGACGAAGACCTGACCTGCGGATTCTGCCGCATCAGCCTTTACCTGAAGGACTCCTTGATGAACATGACCGTGAAGTTCCCCGTCGAGACCGTCACGCATGGTGAGATCGAGATCGACATCGACGTGCCCGAGGAGTTCCTCGACGAGGACGGCGAGCTTCGCGACGAGGACGGTCTTCGCGACTGGCTCAACGACAACGAGCACGAGTGGTACGAGCTGGACCCCGTCTTCGAGGAGATCCAGTCGAAGGAAGTCATCGAGATCGCCAACGCCTTCTGATGACGAACATCCCCATGACCGACCGGATCAAGCACCTCGTCAACGAACTGGACGAGGCAGTCAAGACCATGCGCCAAGAGCCCGAGGACGGCCGCACCTGGTCCTGGGAAGACGAGCACGTCGCGGGACTGAACCTCGCCGATGCTGCCGAGGCCCTGATCCTCGCGCTCCCCGCCGCCATCTGGCCGCCCTCCTGGTTCAAGGAGGAGCCCGAGCAGGCCCGTCCCCTCACCCCCTACGAGAAGCAACTCGTCGACGAGCTGCTCGAACAGCTCGGTTCCTGACCACACCACCACGTTCACGGCGCCCGCCCCTGCGCGGGCGCCGACCGAAGGATGCCCATGAGCGTCATGCAGTGCCGCGAGTGCGACCTCGCCCCGTACGCCGTCCGTCCCGACGCCCACTTCGCGTGCGACGAGTGCGGCCACCGGCTCGACAGCCGCGACTTCTACCTCGACCCGGATGAGGTCTGGTCCGTGGACGAGACCGGGACCGTGCACGTCTTCCTCACCCCGGCCGCCTGCCTCAAGTGGCTCGACGACATCGCCGACCTGCACACGGGGGACTGGGCTACGGCTCAGCAGGCGCTCTGGCAGTACCGCCGCGCCACCGCCGGGCTCGTCGAGTCCCTCCGTGCCGGCCTGCCCCTCCCCGCCTGAACCACCCCAAGGAAATCGACCATGAACTACGACGCCACGTATGCATTCCCCGAGGGCGACCTGTACGTCACCATCCTCCCGGCAGTCACCAAGCAGGAGCGATGGGGCGACCAGGACCTGACGCTTCCCGAAGCCCGTATCGGGATCAGCTCCTCGCGCGACGAGAACCACGAACCGGGCTACGTGAAGATCCGCGGACGCGCGTACCGCGTCGCTTCCCGTCGCGAGCGGGCGCACGTCCGACGCGAGGCTCTGCTCCGTCGCAACGACCCGGACGCGTCTCTGTGGACCTACCAGAGCCCCCTTCGGCGCTGGGAGTTCACCAACGACCGCGACCAAGAACTCTCCCACGGCACCGCCGCGAGGGAGCGACTCAGCGCCATGGTCAGGGAGGCCGCCGACCGCTTCGAGGCCGAGCATCCGGGATGGAAGCTCATCAGCGAGCGCCTGGAGCTGGAGGACGATCTACGCAGCGCCGAGGTCGGCGTGGCCATAGCCCGCGACGACCTCGCGAAGGCCGAGGCCCGCGTCGCCTACGTGGCCGATCGTCTCGCGGCCCTCTCTGCCTAGGCCCGCCGTGACCACCCTGACCCCACCCACCAACGTCGTGCGCTGCGTCAAGTGCATTGGCCCCATACGCCACATCGACCGCAAGCCCTACGAGTGCGCCGACTGCGGCCGAAATGTCTCCATGGCTGACGGCCTGATACGAGTCGGCTACCACTGGGAGATCGTCAACGACTGGCTCACCAGCGTCGAGACTGTGGACGTGGACTGATGTCTCTCACCCGCCTCGACACAGCCGGAGCGCTCGGCACCCCCGAACAGCTAGACCTCAGTGGCAAGACGCCCGAAGAGCTGGAAGAGATCGCCGCACCCTGGCCGGTCCACTGGCTCTTCCCGCCAAAGCCGGGAGACCCCGATCGCGTCATCAACCTATTTGCGGGCCCCGGGGGTTGGGACGTGGGTGTGCGCGACGTACTCCAACACGACCTCGACACCGTCGGCGTCGAAATGCACAAGGATGCCTCAGCCACCGCCCGCGCGGCAGGGTTCCGGCGGATCGTCGCCGACGTCCGCTCCCTCGACCCGAAACACCCCGCGCTGCGCTGGGTCCGTGGGCTGATCGTCTCGGCCCCGTGCCAGTGCTGGACCCCGGCCGGCAAGAGGGCCGGGCAGGACCCGCGGAATCAGGACCTGCTGCTCGACGTGTTCACCGCAGCCTTCGAGGCGACGTTCGGGCACTGGCATGACAGCGCTGAATGTGGCCCCTGCGATGAAGCCGACATCTGCCTGATCTGTAGCGACCCCGACTGGGACGGCTACTCCGGCTTCACCGGGCCCCTGCTCACCCTCGACGAAGTGCGGGCCCCGATTGCCGAGATGACCGACGAGCGGATCGGCCTGCTCGCGGAGGTGCTGATCTGGGCTCTCACCCTGACCGCCCGGTGGGACAACCTCCGCTGGCTGGCCATGGAGCAGAGCTCGGCCTTGCCAGAGAACATCCTCGACGGAATACGTGAGGAACTCTGGTCGGCGGACTGGTGCAGCGCGGAGTATCGCGTCCTGGACGCCGTGGACTACGGCCTCGCCTCACGTCGCAAGCGTGTCTTTCTCATGGCCGCCCGCCACTCCTACGTCGACATGAGCGCCCTCACCCCCAAGACCCCCCTCCCGACCACGACCGCTGCCGAGGCCCTCGACTGGCCCGCCGGCATCCGTGTCAACACCCGGGGCGTCAGGCGGACGGCCGGAGGGAACTGCTGGAGCGCGGACAAGGCCGCCACAGGCATCACCTCGAAGATCCGCGGGTGGTACTGGGAGCACGACAAGGACAGGAAGTTCAGCCTCGACGAGGCCGCGCTCCTGGTCGGCTTCCGCCCCGGCTATCCGTGGACCGGCTCCCGGTCGAGCTGCACACAGCAGATCGGCGACGTGGTCGCTCCTCCGATGGGCGCCGTCGTGATTGGCAGCCTCCTGTCCCAGCACTGGGAGGACCAGCTCCGGCAGTACCTCGCCGAGATCTACAACCACGAACCCGTACGGCCTGAGCACGCGCTCGCGGCCTGATCACCGAAGAGAGAACATGCGCGCCAACCTCCTGCTGATGCACTACGCCCGTAGCCCCCTCGACTGCCCCGCCTGCGAAGCCGACCGGCTCACATCGATGGCTGACGCCCGCATAGCCATCTGCGTCGCTTCCGGTGTGGCGATCGAGGACATCGATCCCGCCACCGGATACAACCACTCCCGCGCCGCGTACGACCGTGCCCGTGCCTCCTGGATCGATGTGATCCGCCAGCACGGTGCGAGCGAGTTCCACGAAGTCCGCGACATCGCATGGGCCCGTGGACTGTGGGCCGAGAAGCGCCCCGAGTTCGTCGAGGGCGACGACTGGCTGACCGAAGCACTCGATGCGCACAAGGAGTTCATCGCCTCCCTCGGCCACCCCTGCCGCCGGACCTCCTGCCTTGTCCACTTCCCC
Source organism: Streptomyces cinnamoneus (assembly GCF_002939475.1). Classification (NCBI taxonomy): domain Bacteria; kingdom Bacillati; phylum Actinomycetota; class Actinomycetes; order Kitasatosporales; family Streptomycetaceae; genus Streptomyces; species Streptomyces cinnamoneus. Next base: position 4,529,197 of record NZ_PKFQ01000001.1, read on the forward strand.
GCCCCGACCCTCTGATCTGCAAAGACCAACATGGACAACATCATCGCGACCACGACCGACAACCGCTTCCGCGTGCGCCTGGTCCCCGACGAGTACGCCCGAAACCCGCGCGAGGACTTCGACCACCTGGCTCACGTGATCACCATCGACACCCACCTGGGCCAGTACGCCCACATCGACAAGGACGGCGGGCCGTTCGCCGAAGCCTGGGACCGCGTGAGCTGGAACCGGTGGAGGGGTGTCGCGATCTTCACCCGTTGGGCCCGCATCTTCCACGGCGCCATCGTCATCGAGTCGCGGCCGGCACGCGGCCCCGTCTCCCTGTGGTACCTGCTGCGTGAGGACGCCGAAGACCTCGGGATGCTGCCCGAGGCATACCTCGACGCCGAGCGCACCGAGTACGAGGCGTGGGCCGAGGGCGACGTGTACGGCTACATCGTCGAAGAGGCCGTCGACTGGCTGCGGGCGGACGCGGACGACACCATGTCCACCTGGGAAGAAGTCGACTCCTGCTGGGGGCACTACGGCTATGGCTGGGCCGCCGCCCAGGCCCGCGCCGCACTCGAAGCCCATACGAGCAAGACGATGCTCGCCGCGTAATTCAGACCCCATTGATAGAGTTTACCTAGGAGTGACATGACTGCCAGTGCCACCACCAACTCGACCGGCTCGGAGCCGAGCCCGCGGATGCGGAAGGTCGCGGACGTGAAAGCCGGCCAGCGCGTCAAGGCCACCGGCAAGGACACCAGGGGGTACACCGTGACCCGGGCCGGCCGCCTTCTGGCCGCGCCCAAGCGCGTGATGGCCCAGGACTGGGACAAGCGCATCAAGAAGTGGCGCCTGCATATCTCCGACGAGCCTGGCGCCATGCCCGCCCACCGCAACTCCCTGTCGCTTCCCATGGGCGCTGAAGTCGAGCTGCTCCCCGAAGCATGAGGCACCAGCTCCGTAAGCGGCCCGAGCAGCGCCTCCAGTGTTTGCGCTGCCGGGCCGCCTTCATCGACGAAGCCTCCGCCAAGCGTTCGACATCCCCGTGCCCCGGCGAGCCGCTGGTGCACGGGTTCCTCGGGCAGCGTGAGCACATCGTCTACCCCACGTGGGCCAAGGACCGGTCATGCGAGGCGTGGGGCTGCCCCGACCCCGACCCATCCCACGCCTGGCACGGTCCGGACCCCTACTGCGACGAGAGCCCGTGTCCGACGTGCCTGCACGACTGCGACTGCGACGTGTGCGAGGGCCACGTCCGCGCGCCCGGCCTCTACCGCCTCATCGACAGCCGAGAAGGCTGACCACCCATCGGACAAGGAGTAACGGAATGACCAGCACGACCGCCAAGCACCAGGACTTCGCCGACTGGATCAACCGCAAGGCCGTCCATGCCGGCCACCCGGTGAACGTCCCCCGGGCCAGCGGCGCCGCCAAGGTTGCCGCGGCCGTGGGAACGACCCGCTCGTCCGTCGAGCGCATCCTCGCCGGGCACGGCATGCCCGCCTACCGGTTCTGGCCCCGGTGGGCCAAGGCCCTGAACGTCGAGTACATCGAGTTCGAGAGGCGGGCCAGCGCCGCCCTGAATGAGCGGGCGGAAGGCCCTACTGGCGAGCCGAGGCTCATCGGCCTGGCGGGCGCGGCCGGGGCAGGCAAGGACGAAGTGGGGCGCGCGCTCGCTGTAAAGGGCTGGAAGCGCAGGGCCTTCGCCGACAAGGTGAAGGACTTTCTCTACGTGATGAACCCGCTCCTCCCGGACGAGGAAGACAACGGCGCGTACTCGCTGGCGGCTGATGTCGACGCCTTCGGGTGGGACGAGGTGAAGAAATACCCGGGCGTCCGCGAGCTCCTCCAGCGGTGTGGCACAGAGGCCGGCCGCCACATCCTCGGCCCCGATGTGTGGGTGAACGCCCTCTTCCAGGGTGAGGGGGAGTGGGACGCGCCGGTCGTCATCACCGACGTGCGCTTCCCGAACGAGGCGCGGGCCATCAAGGACCGGGGCGGCCTCGTAGTCGAGGTGCGCCGCCCCAAGCAGATCCTGATCAATGGGGCGGACCACATCAGTGAGAACGCGTTGAAGGACTGGGACTTCGACGTCATCGTGCTCAACACGGGGACGATCGAGGATCTGCACAAGTCTGCGACGTGCCTCCTCCCCATCCGAATGTAAGAGTTGATCCGACGAGGCCATTGAGATAGTGTCACTGGTGTCGAAGGAGGAGAGCCCGTGACCAGCACGACGACATACCGCATCGGCCACCCGGTGGTCCTCGATGAACTGCCAGCCGGTACAGAGATACGCGACGCGGACGGGGACACCGGCACGAAGGTGCAAGACGGAGCCTGGAAGGTGATCGGCTTCCCGGTGGCACTGGACCCGGACTGGTTCAGATTCCCCGTCGAGGTCGTCAACCCGACCCCCGAGACAGCGTTGCTGGTAGCCGACTTCGCCGGCCTGCACCGGCTGCCCGACCTCATGGCCGAGCTCCGCAGCGTCGTCGCTGATATCCGAACGCTGCGCACGAGCCAGGAGGACAAGCTCGACGAGCTCCGCGACGAGAACGGCGACGTCCCCAGCGGCAACCTCCGGCGCTGGGACGAGCTCCGGTACGACATCCACGTGGAGCAGGACTCCGACAAGCTCGCAGCCGTTCTGCGCCGACTGGAGCAGCTCGTCGACACCGAGGGCAGCGAGTGAGGCTCACCCCCCGCAAGGAGGAGGTCGAGGTGGTGAAGGCGCTCTTGGAGGACCCCTCCTTCGAGAGCGCCGATCAGATGGCCAAGGCGCTGATCAAGGAGATCGCCGAAGTCCTCCAGATGCGCGACTGGATCGCGCTCGTCCACACCTGGAGTGACGGAAGCCGCGGGCTGAACTGGGCGCCATTCGGCAATGCCGCCGAAGCCGAAGCCTTCGCGAAGAAGGTCTCGATCGGAGGGTCCGGCCGACTGGTCAAGCTCCACAGCCCCGGGGTCATGCTCGCCAACGTCGGCGGCAAGAAGGGCTGGAAGGGCTACTGCCAGCATCCCGACTGCGGCCATGCCCCCTTCACCCACTCGGCAGCAAGCGCCGCACGGGGCGCTTGCCAGATACCCACCTGCCCGTGCGACCGATTCCGCAAGTAGAGCAAGGACACCGGACATGACCATCAGGGCCGTCAAGTTTGTGAGCTGCGAGTGCGGCCACGGCCGCGCCTACCAGGACGAGCACACCGCCGCTAAGGCACTCGGGAGAGCCCAGGCGAAGCGTGACCGAGTCGGAGAACGCAAAGGCCACCGTCGCGGCTTGTATCGGGAGAACCGGTACTACCAGTGCGAACACGGTCTTTTCCACCTGACCGCGCTGTCCCGCTCCGAGTACCTCGGAGCCGCCGCGTGAAGCACAGCGAGAAGGCGCTCGCGAACGGCTGGGGCTGGGTCCTCGGCGTCTCGGGCGAGGAGTGCCGGGTGTACTCGCGCCCCGCCCAGCAGGCTCCGGCGGAAGACCCGGCGGAGCTGCTCGGACGGGTCACGAAGCTCCTCGGCCTCGACGACCCGTCCCAGGTGCCGGCCGCCATCCGAACGCTCCAGGAAGACCGCAAGAAGGCCCTTGCCTCGGCGGCGACCGCCTGGAATGCCGTTCACGAGCTCACCCGGCGACCTTCCGGGGGTAAGGCGTGAGCCTGGGCGGGAGTAACCGGCTGCTGACGCCGGAAGAGGTGGCCGACTGGCTGAAGGTCAGCGAGATCACCGTCAAGAACAAGTACCGGACGTGGGGGATCAAGGCCCAAAAGGTCGGCCGCCTCCTGCGATTCCGCGAGCGCGACATCGTCGCCTACCTCGAAGACAACTACGGGTAACAGGCACAACGTTGCCTCGCCCCAGCATGAAAGGGGGCCACATGGCAACCGTCTTCCAGAAGTGCAAAGAAGACCCGCAGGACCGCAGCTACCCCTGCGAGAAGAACCGCTGCGGACACAAGTGGACCGTCCGATACCGCGAGCCCGGAGGGCGTACCGCTCGCCAGCGCGAAAAGACCTTCGCTAAGAAGACCGGCCCGGACGGAGCCGACGCCTTCGCCTCGAAGGTCGAGCACGACAAGGGCATGGGCATCTACCTCGACCCGCAGCGAGGAGCCATCACCCTCCGGGCATGGGCCAAAGACTGGCTCGACCGGCAGATCCTCGCCGAAGGCACCATGCGGAACTACGAGGGCTTCACGAAGAACCACCTCGTCCCCCACCTCGGCCGGAAGACGCTGGCCGGCCTTGCGAGAGCCGACTTCGAACGGTTCATCGCCGCCCTGCACCGCAAGGGCGAGGGCATGGCGGCCTCGACGATCAACGACCGCATGAAGTTCGTGACGGCGATGATCGAGTCCGCAGTCAAGGAGAAGCGAATAGCCGAGAACCCGGCGGTCGGCGTCAAGATCGCTCGGACGAGCTCGATCGCCGTGGACGAGGACGAGATCCCGACCCTCGAAGAAGTCGATCTCCTTGCGCATCACATCGCGCAGCAATACCGGCTGACGATCTACTTGATGTCGGGCGCCGGGCTGCGCCCGAGCGAAGCACTCGCCTTCGCGAGCGAGTGCCGGCGGACCGAGTTCATCAGGGTTCGTTGGCAGGTCAGCGCGAAGGCAAACGCAGGCGACTGCCGCACCACCTTCGTGCCGCTGAAGCATCGCGCCGAGGGCGAGTACCGCGACATTCCGATCGCCCTCTTCCTGGAGGAGGAGATCGACGCTCACGTTGAGCAGTGGGAGCCGATCCCGGTCACCTTCCAGAACAAGGCTGGCAAGGATAAGCAGCTCGAAGTCTTCTTCGCGCCCCGTGATCGCGGCAAGGGCACCATGCCGACCGCGTCCACGTTCGGATATCACTTCAAGAAAGCGTGCAAGGCCGCAGGGCTGGTGGACGCGAACGGCAAGCCGAAGTACACGCCGCACTCCTTGAGGCATTTCTTCGCCTCCACGGCCCTGGCGAATGGCATCCCCATCCACGAGGTCTCGCGCTGGCTGGGCCACAAGTCGATCAAGATCACGGCCGACGTGTACGGACACCTCGTCCCGGGGGCCTGGCACCGCTGCCGCGAGGTCATGCAGAACGCAATGCGGCCGGTACCGTTGGACGTGGAGAGCCCGGCCTCGAAGGAGGCCGAGGGCTACGGGACTGTCGCATGAGTGTGCTGACCTGCGAAAACCGTGCTGATACCGTGCTGACTTGGCCTGCCGGAACCGGCGTTTCCGCAGGTCAGAGCGTTGTGGTGGAAGTTCCGCTTCAACGTGTAGTCTTTTCGTTACTGCATGTTGCTAATTTTTGCTAAACGTGCAGGTCAGAAGGGGTCGGACTCTAGTGAGTCCGACCCTTCCGTATTCCCGTGCTGACTTGGTGCTGACTTTTCATTTGTTTCGGGGCGGTGTGAGCTTGTCGAGGTCCAGGCTGACCTCGAAGGGCACGGGGCGCTGGAGGGTGCCCCGGAAGATACCGGCGGGCGCGTAGGCGCCGGTGGGTTCGTCGAGCTCGTAGACGTGGACCACGGGTGCCCCGTCCTCGTCCTCGATGCACCAGTAGTGCGGGATGCCGGCCTCCGCGTACTTGCGGAGCTTTACTGTGCGATCGCGATGGGCGGACTCGGGGGAGACGACCTCGATGACGAGCTGGACGTCCTCTGGTGCGAACCAGGTGCGGTCACCATCGAAGTCGGCCGTCGTCACCAGCAGGTCCGGTTCGGGACGGTTGCGGGGGTCGAGCTTGATGGTCATCTCGCGGCCGACTCTGGTGCCGGCGGGCACCTGCTCCATGAGTGCGACCGTGAGCATGGTGACGAGGTGGCCATGCCACCACCTCTGGGGCGACATCATGAAGACGAGGGCTCCGTCGATCAGCTCGGTGTGGCGTGGTGCCTCGGGGAGGCGGTCGAGGTCCTCCGCGAACCAGCCTTCCGCGCGCGGCGGGCGCATCCAGTCGGGCAGTGCGGTCATGGGCCAACCCTAGCGATTGCGGTCGTCAGAGGGGGTGTTCTACCGCTGATCCATAATCGGCGCATGGGGGTCGTCGGGATGATGGGGCTCGAACGGAGCCGGGAGTGGTGCCGGTGGCGGGGCGCCGAGACGCGACTGGGCGTCATCCGGGCTGATCTCGTGCTCCGACACCGGCCGGTGAGATGTTCAGGCGTACGCCGATTCCTGGACCGCGCTGCGTGAGCAGCGCGCAGGCGGCCTGTGCGGTCTGGGCCGGGTCGTCGCCAGTGGGGTACGTCGAGGCGGTGTAGTCCGCCGAACACCCGCCCAAACTCACGATTGGCTCAGCTCAGGCGGCGACACGCGTGATAGATCTTGGTGCGCCTGGCTGCTGACCTTGTTCTCCCGTGATGATCCTGTGCTGACTTGGACGCCTCGGAACCACGTTTTCGCAGGTGGGAGCGTTGTAGTGCGCGTTCCGCTTCAACGTGTAGTTACTTCGTTACTGCACGCTAGGTGATCCGTCAAGCGTGCAGGTCAGAAGGGGTCGGCTCCTCCCGGAGTCGGTCCCTTCGTCGTCACCGTGCTGCATGGGTGCTGGATGTTCTGATGTCGGATCAGCCGACGTCAGGTGTCGTGAAGGGTGGAGCGATGCCCGACGTGTACGACCCACACCACGAGCTCCCCGTTGTCGATCGTGCAGACGACGCGGTAGTCGCCGACTGGCAGTCGACGGCGTTCCGGCTGCGACACGAGCGCGGTGGTGTCGAAGCCGAAGGGGTGGCTCTCCAGCTCGGTCGGCTTGGCCAGGATGCGCAACGCCGTGTCGCGGGGGATCTTCCTGAGCCCGGCCTGGGCCTCGGGTCGGAAGACGGCTCGATACTCACTCACTGCGAGCCAGTGCTGGATGTGCTGGATGCACTCCCGCCGTGCTGGATCGGTGCCGGGATGGCTGATCGTCCGTCAGTCGCTTTCCCCTCCGTGAATGCCGCCAGAGTGGTACGTTATTAGGTACCACTTGATGGAAGGCCGGGTCATGTCCATAACGGCGAGTGAAGCCCGCAAGGAACTGTTTCCGCTGATCAAGAAGGTCAACGAGAACCACGAGGCCATCGAGATCGTCTCGAAGCACGGCAACGCTGTGCTTGTCTCGGCCGAGGACTATGCGGCGCTGCGCGAGGGCTCGTACCTGCTGCGCTCGCCGGCGAACGCGCGGCGGCTGCTCAAGGCGTACGAGAACGCCCTGTCCCACATCAACGTGTCGGAGCGTGAGCTGATCGATCCGGATCCGGCGGACGCTGGTGCGGGTGCCGTGTGAGGCTCGTCTTCGAGGATCAGGGCTGGGAGGACTACACGTCCTGGCTCAAGAACGACCGGAAGACTCTCGCTCGAATCAACAAGCTCATCGAGGACGTCAGGCGTGATCCTTTCTCGGGAATCGGCAAGCCTGAACCGTTGAAGTACCACTTGCCGGGGGCTTGGTCGCGACGGATCGACGACGAGCACCGCCTCGTCTACCTGGTGACAGAAAAGGAGATCGTCATCCTCGCCGCCCGGTACCACTACTGAGTGGTGAGTGTTGGGCTGTCCCTCGTGTGCTGGGACGACCTCGAAACCTCCGTCGCGCGCCGCACGCAAGGGGCCGGCTCCTGGGGAGCCGGCCCCTTCGGCGTACCGCCGCGCGCCTTACGGCACCACCGACGAGTGGTGGTTGACGATCAGCCAGTGCCGGCCGTGCCGCTCGTAGACGAACGTGTAGCGGGCGTCCACCTTGCTGGTCTTGCCGTGCTTGTCCGTCAGGGTGAACTGGTACAGGCCGGTGTCGATGGCCGCGCTGGGACTGAGCACGGTGATGCGCCGCTGCTGGATCCTGCCCTGGGGCCGTTGCTGGAGGAAGTACTCGAAGTAGTCGACGATCTCTTCGTGCGTGGTGCGGACCTGCGCGGAGGCGGTCGGCAGGAGGACGGCGTCGCGCGCGTAGCGCGCGGCGACGACATGGGCGTCCCGGGTGGCCAGCGCCGCGTTCCACCGGTCGAAGAGGGCGGCGATCTGCCTCGTGGTGGGCCTGGCGGCGGCGTGCGGGTGGGCGGCGGCGTGCCGGGGTGCGTGCGGGGGAGGGGGCGAGCTCGCGGCCGCGTGGGCCGGGCCCGCGCCGGCGAGCAGGACCGCGGCGGTGACGATCGCCGTCCGGACGGGGGTTCTCCGTGTCATGGGTTCTCCGGGGATCCTCAAGGGAACGTGCGGAAGCGGAACGCTCGCGCGGGGGAATCGGCCTCGGTCACCAGCGTCACCTCCGGCCGGGCCCGGGGCACTCCTGAGGTGGCAATCGGGGGAGGGCTCGGTCGTCGCACTGTGTCGTGGACGTATACGCATAGTTGCGGACATGCCGTCGGTGCGTGCTGCCCGCATGTGCCCGGGTGCGACGCCCGTGCGGCCCTGAGCTGCGCATCGCTACCTCTCGTTATGCATTGGCCAGAAGTTGCGGACCGCAACGTTCGGTTGCCAAGCTGTTGCAGACTGTCAACCCCCCGGGAGTGGACGTGGCCTTCGGTGACCAGCCCGCATACCTTCGCGTCGCCGGCGATCTCCGGCAGAAGATCGTGGCGGGTGAGCTGCCTCCGCACACGCGGCTGCCGTCCCAGGCGCGCATCCGAGAGCAGTACGGCGTCTCCGACACCGTGGCCCTGGAGGCCCGCAAGGTCCTCATGGCCGAGGGCCTCGTCGAGGGCCGCTCCGGCTCGGGCACGTACGTGCGCGAGCAACCCGTCCCCCGCGCCCTGGTGCGGACCGGCTACCGCGCGGCCGGGGAGTCCACCCCGTTCCGGCAGGAGCAGGCCGACGACCGGGTCAAGGGCACCTGGGAGTCCCGCAGCGAGCAGGGGGTCGCGGACGCGGCCGTCGCGCGGCGGCTGCGGATCGCCCCGGGCGACCGGGTGATGCGCACCGACTACCTGTTCCGGTCGCAGGGGGAGCCCTGCATGCTCTCGACCTCCTGGGAGCCCCTGGCGCTGACCGGCCGGACGCCGGTGATGCTGCCCGAGGAGGGGCCGCTGGCCGGGCGGGGGGTGGTGGAGCGCATGGCCGCCATCGACCTGATCGTGGACAACGTCACCGAGGAGGTCGGGGCGCGCCCCGGGCTCGCCGAGGAGACGCTCGCGCTCGGCGGGGTGCCGGGCCACTGCGTGCTCGTGGTCTCGCGGACGTACTTCGCCGGCGGCTGCCCGGTGGAGACGGCCGATGTGATCACGCTCGCCGAGCGGCACCGGGTGGCCTACCACCTCCCGGTGAAGTAGCGATGGCGCGCGGATGAACTGATCACGAACAGGCGACGAAACTGACGCCGAAGTCAGTCCGGCACGCCCCGGAGACCCCCTCACAGGTCCGTACCAGCGAGTAGGAACTGTGGCTTTTGCATCGTTTGGTGGCTATACGGAACCTGTCACTTCGATGTTGCAAAACTCACAGACTCCCAGGTCAGGGCCTTTTGGTGGAACCAAACTGGCCAAATCGCTCGTACGATGGCGCGGTTTGTGTCCTGCCGTGGGGGAGTTAGAAAGCAAAGGAGATCCGGGGCTTGAGTACCGAACGGGGTTCGACCTCCAATTACCGCCGGACTCTGGGCACGACGGCGCTGACCGCCGTCGGCCTGGGGTCGATCATCGGCTCCGGCTGGCTGTTCGGTGCCGAGCGTGCCGCCGTGCTGGCCGGCCCGGCCGCCATCTTTGCCTGGGTCATCGGCGCCGTCGTGGCGCTGACCATCGCCCTGACGTACACCGAGCTCGGCTCGATGTTCCCCAAGGCGGGCGGCATGGTGCGTTACGGGCAGTTCTCGCACGGCTCGCTGGCCGGTTACATGGCGGCGTGGGCGAACTGGATCGCCATCGTGTCCGTCATCCCTGGTGAGGCGACCGCGTCGATCCAGTACATGAGCTCGTGGAAGTTCGACTGGGCGGGCAAGCTCTTCGACGGCAAGGAGCTCACGGGCACCGGCCTCGCCGCCGCCAGCGTCCTGGTCGTCTTCTACTTCTTCCTGAACTGGTTCGCGATCACCCTGTTCGCCAAGACGAACAACGCGATCACCGTGTTCAAGGTCGTGGTGCCGGCGCTGACCGCGGGCGCGCTGATCTTCGCGCACTTCGACACCAGCAACGTCGGCTCCGCCCACGGCGGGTTCGCCCCCAACGGCTGGAGCGCCGTCTTCAGCGCCGTCGCCGTCGCGGGCATCGTCTGGGCCTTCAACGGCTTCCAGTCGCCGCTGAACATGGCCGCCGAGGCCCGCAACCCCGGCAAGTCGCTGCCGAAGGCCGTCGTCGGTTCCATCCTGATCGCGCTGGTCATCTACATCGCGCTGCAGGTCGCCTTCCTGATGGCCGTCCCGGCCGCGGACCTCTCCGGCGGCTGGAACACCCTGGCGTACAAGTCCCCGCTGGCCGACCTCTCCATCACCTGGGGCCTGAACTGGCTCGCGCTGCTGCTGTACGCGGACGCCTTCATCTCCCCGTCGGGCACCGGCATGATCTACGCGGCCACCACCTCGCGCATGATCAACGGCGTCCAGGAGAACGGCCACCTGCCGAAGGTCTTCGGCAAGGTCGACCCCAAGACCGGCGTCCCGAAGCCGGCCCTGCTGCTCAACCTGGTGATCTCCTTCATCTTCCTCGCCGTCTTCCGCGGCTGGGGCTCGATAGCCGAGATCGTCGGTGTCGCCACCGTCATCTCCTACATCACCGGCCCCGTCGCCGTGATGTCGCTGCGCCGCATCGCGCCGGACATGAAGCGCCCGGTCAAGCTCAAGGCCATGCCGGTCATCGCCCCGGTCGCGATGATCTTCGGTTCCCTGGTCATGTACTGGGCCCGCTGGCCGCTCACGGGCAAGGTCATCTTCATCATGGCCATCGGCCTGCCGATCTGGGCCTGGTACGAGCTGCGCAAGCCGTGGGCCGAGCTGAAGCCGCACCTTCAGGCGGGCGCCTGGATGGTCACCTACCTGCTCGTCATGGCGGTGGTCTCCTGGGCCGGCGGCACCGAGTTCGGCGGCAAGGGCTACCTTCCGCAGGGCGTGGACATCGCCGTCGTTGTCCTGATTGCTCTCGTCTTCTACGTGTGGGGCGTGCGCAGCGCGTGGCGCAACCCGACCCTTGTTCAGGTCGAGGAGGAAATGAAGGCCGTCGCCGAGTCCGACGAGGCCGCGGAGTCGGAGCTGGCCACGGTCAAGTGACCCCGGCGGGTGGCCGAATGCGTACCTCTTCGTGAAAACCCGTATCCGCTGCGTAAAGGTCGGGCGTACGCTCGGGCATATGCGGACTGCGGTTTCTTCGGAAGTCACCGAAGGGCGTGCGCCGGTGCGCGCGGCGACGGGAGGGCAGGGGCGATGACTGACACCGGACCGGTCCTGCCCTGGCTGGTGATCCGCCAGGACGAGAACGGCAACCGCTACCGCGTCGGCCGCTACGCCACCCGCATGGAGGCGGAGCGCGTGGCCGACCGGCTGGACGCCCACGGTCACCGCCAGCTCTACATAGTCGAGCGGGTCGGCCGCGCGGTCACCTGACCGCTCGTCGTCCCGGCGCGGCGCGCGAAGGCGCGTACCGCCCGGCGGCGTGCGCCCCCGGGCGGCCCGTCCCCGGCTCCCGCTCCACCCAGGGCCCGGCGCGAAGGCGCCGGGCCCTAGGCTTTCCCCCCATGACGACTTCCGTACGTGTCGTGGTGGGCGGGGCCGTGCTGCACCAGGGCCGGCTGCTCGCCGCGCGGCGCAGCGCCCCGCCCGAGCTCGCCGGCCGCTGGGAGCTGCCCGGCGGCAAGATGGAGCCCGGCGAGACGCCCCAGGAGGCGCTCGTGCGGGAGCTGCGCGAGGAGCTGGGCGTCGAGGCCGAGCCCCTGGAGCGCATCGAGGGGGAGTGGCCCCTGAAGCCCCCCTACGTCCTCCACGTGTGGACGGCGCGGTTGCTGTCGGGCGAGCCCCGCCCCCTGGAGGACCACGACGAGCTGCGCTGGCTCACCCCGGACCGGATCGACGAGGTCGACTGGCTGGAGCAGGACCGCCCCGCCGTGGCGGCAGCCGTACGACTGCTCGCCGCGGCCGGGGAACCGCCCCGGCAGCCCCGCTGAGCCGCCTCCGTGCTGCCGCGCTCACCTCGCTGACCTGCGACGCCCGCACAAAGGGCGGAGGGTGTCTACGCCGAATGCACCCCTTCTCGCGGACGGCTGCGAAGAAAGAAGATACTCACGCCCCTATATCGGGTATGTGCTGATTATTATCCCCAAAGCCGGACATGCCGGAGGGGTCGCAGCGGGCTGGGAAGTGGTCGGCGTGAGTGACGGCGCGGAGACCTTGGCATCGACGCCCGGCTTCGCGGAGTGGAGCTTCCCCGCCGAGCCCGGAGCCGTACGCACCGCGCGCACGCTGGTGCGCGACACGCTCCGCGAGTGGGGCATGCACGCGCTCACGGACGTGACGGTGCTGCTGGTCAGCGAGCTGGTCACCAACTCCCTGCGGTACGCCAGCGGCCCCATCGGCGTCCGCATGTACTCCCGCGCCGGCCCCTTCCTCCTCGTCGAGGTGTCCGACCCGCTGCCCGAGCCGCCGCGCGAACGCGTCGCCGCCGAGGACGACGAGGGCGGCCGCGGACTCCAACTCGTGGCGCTGGCCTCGCGCCGTTGGGGTACCCGTCCCGGCAACACCGGTAAGACAGTGTGGTTCGAGCTCGCCCTGCCCGGTTAGTAACCCGGGGAGGAGACATAGCGGGTCGAGACCGTGCTGTGATCGTGAAGTCCGTGTTCCGAAGGGCCCCTGTGCTGGATACTCGGCCTTCTGATGCCGGTGCGAGCACAAGAGCCGGAGGGGACGGGCACGTGAGCGAGAAGCCAGCGGGTACGGCGGACAGGTCAGAGGGAACGGACGCCACGTCAACGTGGCAGAACAGTCCGCCCGGTTCCCTCTACGACCACATCCGCGTGGCGTCGTTCTCCCTCGGCCCCGACGGCCGGATCGAGCAGTGGAGCGAGCGGGCGGCCGAACTCTTCGGAACAGCGGCCCGGCACGCCGTCGGCAAGGACCCGATGGAGGTCCTCACGCCCGTGGACCCCCACCACCGGCGGCACCGCCCCGCCGTGCCCTTCCTGGCCGAGGGCGGCCTGGACGGCCGCGCCTGGACCGGCCTCGTCCCCTACCAGCGGGGCGACCGCCAACAGGGCGTCGCCGAGATCTATGTGATGCCCAGTGAGAACGCCGTCGGGGACCGTGCCGCGCTCTGCGTCGCGGTCGACGTCAAAGCCCTGCGGGGAATAGAGACCGACATCGCCGCGGCGGAAGCCGTTTTCGGCCAATCTCCGCTGGGGTTCTTCTTCTTCGGCACGGATCTGACCCTGCTGCGCGTCAACGAGAGTTTCGCCCAGACTTTCGGCCGCCCCGCCGCCTGGCACCGCGGCCGCACCCCGCACGACTTCCTGCCGCGCCCGGAGGCCGACCGGCTGACCGCGGCCCTGCGCCAGGTCCTCGACAGCGGCAAACCGGTGGCCGACATCCAACTGGTCGGCCCGGTGCCCGGCAACAGCGAGCGGCGCCGCTGGTCCGTCTCGCTCTACCGGCTGCACAGCGGCAGCGGCCGGCCCATCGGCGTGGCCGCCCTCGCCACCGACGTCACCGGACGGCGCCGTGCCGAGCGCGAGGCCGCGGGTGTGCGCCGCAACCTGGCCCTGCTCAACGAGGCCGGCGCCCGCATCGGCAACTCCCTGGACCTGGAGACCACCGCCCGCGAACTCCTGGACGTCGCCGTCCCCCAGTTCTGCGACCTCGCCTCCGTCGACCTCTACCAGGGCCTGCTCGCCGGCGACGAGGCCCCGCCCGGCCTCGCCGACGGCAGCGCGGAACTGCGCCGCGTCGCCTACTCCAGCGCCGTCTCCGGAGCCCCCGTGGACCCCGACCACAAGCCCATCCAGGTCGGCGAGGTGCACCGCTATCCCTTTCACTCCCCCTGCGCCCAGGCCCTGCGCACCGCCCAGGTCCAGGTCGTCCCCGGCCGGGAGGGCGACGACGGCCCGGAGCTGGGCGCCGTCGTGCAGTGCACGCTCGCCGTGCCGATGGTCGCCCGCGACACCGTCGTGGGGCTCGCCCAGTTCTCCCGCACCAAGGGCAGCGAGCCCTTCGGGGAACGGGACACCGCCCTCGCCGTCGAGCTGGCCGCCCGCGCCGCCGTCTGCATCGACAACGCCCGCCTCTACCGGCGCGAGCACGAGCGGGCCCTGATGCTCCAGCGCAGCCTGCTGCCCCCGGGCGACCCCGAGGCGGCCGGCGTGGAGATTGCCTGCCGCTACCTGCCCGGCAACGCCGCCACCGAGGTGGGCGGCGACTGGTTCGACGTCATCGAACTGCCCGGACACCGCACGGCTCTCGTCGTCGGCGACGTCATGGGCCGCGGCCTGCGGGCCGCGGTCGCCATGGGCGAGCTGCGCACGGCCGTGCGCACCCTGGCCATGCTCGACCTGGAGCCCGCCGAGGTGCTCTCCGCCCTGGACGAGATCGCCCACGGCCTCGGACGCCCCGGCGGCAAGCAGTCCGCCTCCCGCGGGGTGCGCGGGAGCGTGCGCCCCGCCGACCTCTCCGAGGTCTACCTCGCGACGTGCGTCTACGCGGTCTACGACCCGGTGACGCGCCGCTGCACCGTCGCCAACGCCGGTCACCTGCCGCCGGTCCTGGTCGAGGCTGGCGAGCCGGCGATGCTCCTGGAGGTCCCGCCCGGGATGCCGCTGGGCGTGGGCGGCGAGCCCTTCGAGGAGACCGAGATCGAGCTGCCCGACGGCGCCCTGCTCGCCCTCTACACCGACGGCCTCGTCGAATCCCGCGACCACCCGCTGGACGAGGGCCTCCAGGCCTTCCGCGAGGCCCTCGCCGACCCCGAACGGCCGCTGGAGGACGTCTGCGACCACGTCCTCGGCGCCCTGGACACCCACCACGGCGAGGACGACATCGCGCTCCTGATGGCCCGTCTGCGGGGTCTGCGCCCCGGTTGCGCCGGCGACTGGACCCTGCCGCCCGAGCCGCGCTCGGTGGCCCGCGCCCGGGAGCTGGCGCGGGCGCAGCTGGAGACGTGGGGCCTGACCGACCTCGTCGACACCACGGAACTGCTGGTGAGCGAGCTGGTCACCAACGCCCTGCGGTACGGGGAGGGCGAGATCCGGCTGCGGCTGCTGCTGGACCGCACCCTGGTCTGCGAGGTGTGGGACGGCGGCCACGTCCAGCCGCGGCGGCGGCGGGCGCGCGACACGGACGAGGGCGGGCGGGGGCTCCAGCTGGTGGGGCTGCTCAGCGCGGCCTGGGGCAGCCGCCGGATCCCGCACGGCAAGACGGTCTGGTTCGAGCTGGCGCTCCCGGACGACGACTCGCCGGCGCCGGACGCGGTGGAGGCGCTGCTGAGCCTGTACTGAGCCGGGGGAGCCGGCGCTCGGGGCCTCAGCCCGCCAGTCGCCCCCGGGTCGCGCCCCCGCCGAAGGTGGCCGGCAGCAGGCCGGTCAGGATGATGCCCCCCACCACCGCGCCCCCCAGCGCCCGGGCCGGCGAGGGGGCGTCCGGGGCGTACGGCGTGCCGTACGCCTCCACGTCCTGCTCCGCCAGGGCGCGGGCCTGGCGGGCGAGGGTGTCCGCCCGGTCCGCGTGCCCGAGGGACAGGTGGCGCTCCGCCTCCGCCAGCCGGGTGCGCGCCCGGCAGCCGATCGCCCCCCGGTGGGTGCCGATGAAGTCCCGGGCCGCCGCCACCTCCGCCCGGGCGGCGAGCACCGCCCGCGCCGGCCGGCCCGGCAGCGCCGCCGTGTCGAGGCGGCGCAGCAGGGCGGGGACGTCGCAGGGGCCGCGGGCCAGCTCCCGTCGCACCTCCGCCAGCACCGCCCGCGCGGCCGGCACCGCCGCGGCCTCCGTCAGGGCGTCGCGCAGCCGGGCCGCTGCCGCCGTGAGGTCGTGGGTGTGCCGGAGCGTGGCGAGGGTGAGGGTGCGGGCCTGGGCGAGGGCGGCCTCGGCCGCGCGCAGCGAGAGGGCCGTTTGGGAGGCGTCGCGGGCGGCCAGGGCGGCGCGGGCCTCCTCCAGGGCGGTGGCGGCGAAGGTGAGGCGGTCGAGGGCCTCGGCGGGGTGGCCGGCGACGGGGGCGAGGGCGCTGGGCGCGTGGTGGGGGGCGAGAGCGGCCAGGGCGGCCTCGGCGGTGTCGACGCGGGGTGCGAGGGCCCGGGCGGTGGCCTCGGCCCGTTCGAGGATGGCGCGGGCGTTGGCCCGGGGGGCGCGGAGCCGGTCGAAGGCCTCCGACTCGGCGTCCAGCCGCCGGTTGGCGCTGGTGCAGCGGGAGCAGATCTCGTCCAGGGCGTGGCGGCGGAAGCCGTCGTCCTCCTGCGGGGCGTCGTCGAGCCGCTGCCGCAGCCGGAAGGCGTCGGCGAGCTCGCCCCTGGCGTAGGCCACGGCCTCGGCGAACGGGCGGGTGGCGGCCTCGCCCGACTGTATGGCGGCGAAGAGGAGTTCCTCGGCGCTGGTGCGCACGGCGTCGTCGGTGTCGACGAGGTTGCGCGCGGCCTCGGCCTCCAGTTCCGGCAGGGGGGTGAGCGGCTGGACCATGCGGGCGAGGCCCGGCTCGGTGGTCGCGGTGGTGAGCACGGGGCGGCCCCGCCCGGACCGGCGCAGCCGGACGGACTGGGTGTGCCGGGAGCAGAGGTAGAGCCCGGCGAGCCCGGCGCCGGCCGCCCCGGCCACCGGCATCCACACCCCGTGGTCGCCGGGCACGAGCCCGTCGCCGCCGGGGTCGCTGCTGCCGGGCCGGATGCGGGGGGTGCGGACGGGGGAGCCCTCGAGCACGGCCGCGTAGCCCGCGGCGGCGCCGACGGCGGCGCCGGCCCAGTCGTGCTGGGCGAGGGCGGGGGCGATGGCGGTGACGGAGACCTTCTGGATCTGGGCCTTGCGGAAGCCGGAGTCCTTGTCGGCCGAGACGGCGTACTGGCGGTGGTGGGTGGCGACGGCCAGCAGCACGTCGTGCGGGCCGAGGCCGTTGCGGTCGGCGGTGGCGTCCGCCCAGGCGCGGCCGGAGCGGCCGGAGAAGTCGCGCACGTAGGTGACGTAGAGCCGGACGTGGTGGTGGGTGTACAGCCGGTCGAGCGCGGCCTCGACCTGGCCGCGGCGGCGGCCGAGCGCCCCGACCGTGTCCGTGATGCGGCCGGAGGCGTCCAGGTCGAGGGGCGTGTCCGCGCGGGCGGCGACCACGGCCGGAAGCAGCACGGCGCACAGCGCGAGGAGGGCGCCGAGCAGGGCCCGGCTCGGCGCCCCCGGCCCGTGCCCACCCGAAAGCCGCGTCACATTTTGGAGCGTATGACCGTATTGGTGGGTCCGCTACTGGGAAGGCCCGAGCTTTTACGGAGGGTGATCACTCCTTGCGGCGGCGGATCTTGCTGCCCAGCCAGACCAGCGGATCGTAGGACCGGTCCACCACCCGTTCCTTCAGCGGGATCAGGGCGTTGTCCGTGATCTTGATGTGCTCGGGGCAGACCTCCGTGCAGCACTTGGTGATGTTGCAGTAGCCCAGGCCGTGGTCCTCCCGCGCCCCCTGCCTGCGGTCCACGCCGGCCTCGTCCGCGGCGTCCAGCGGGTGCATGTCCAGCTCCGCCACGCGCATCAGGAAACGCGGGCCGGCGAAGTTGGTCTTGTTCTCCTCGTGGTCCCGCACCACGTGGCAGGTGTTCTGGCACAGGAAGCACTCGATGCACTTGCGGAACTCCTGAATCCGCCCCACGTCCTCCTGCCGCATCCGGTACTCGCCCGGCTTCAGCCGGGCCGGCGGCACGAAGGACGGCACCTCGCGCGCCTTGACGTAGTTGTACGACACGTCCGTCACCAGGTCCCGGGTCACCGGGAAGGTCCGCATGGGGGTGACGGTGACCGTCTCGGCCGGGTCGAAGACCGACATCCGGGTCATGCACATCAGCCGCGGCCGGCCGTTGATCTCCGCGCTGCACGAGCCGCACTTGCCCGCCTTGCAGTTCCAGCGGACCGCGAGGTCCGGCGCGGCCGTGGCCTGGAGACGGTGGATGATGTCGAGGACGACCTCGCCCTCGTGGACGGCCACCTCGTAGTCGACGAGACCACCACCGTCCGCATCACCCCGCCACACCTTGAAGCGGGCCTGGTAACTCATGAAGTGAGCTCCTCGTCGGTCAGGTACTTCGCCAGCTCCTCCTTCTCGAAAAGGGCCAGCAGGTCTTCCCGGATCGCCGGGGTCTCGCGCCGCTCCAGCCGGATCAGGCCCAGGGCCGAGTCCGTCACCGCGGGCCCCGTGGACTCGTCCGCCAGCCGGCAGACCAGGTTGACCCGCCGCCAGCGGCGGTCCATCCCCGGATGGTCGTCCCGGGTGTGCCCGCCGCGGCTCTCCGTGCGCTCCAGCGCCGCCCGCGCCACGCACTCGCTGACCAGCAGCATGTTGCGCAGGTCCAGGGCCAGGTGCCAGCCGGGGTTGAACTGCCGGTGCCCCTCCACCCCGGCCCGCCGCGCCCGCGCCCGCAGCCCGGCCAGCCGGTGGAGCGCCTCCTCCATCTCGCCGGCCCGCCGGATGATGCCGACCAGGTCGCTCATCGACTGCTGGAGCTCCTGGTGGAGGGTGTACGGGTTCTCGGCCGGGCCGTGCGAGACGCTCGGGTCGCCGCCCTCCGCCCCGAACGGGCGCAGCGCCTCCGCCGCCGCCAGCTCGACGTCGGCCTCCGAGACGGCCGGCGTCGCACCGGTCGCGAAGGCGGCCGCGTACTTCGCCGCGTACAGCCCCGCGCGCCGCCCGAAGACCAGCAGGTCGGACAGCGAGTTGCCGCCGAGCCGGTTGGAGCCGTGCATCCCGCCGGCCACCTCGCCCGCCGCGAACAGGCCCGGCACCCCGCAGGCGGCGGCGGTGTCCGGGTCGACCTCGACGCCGCCCATCACGTAGTGGCAGGTGGGGCCGACCTCCATGGGCTCGGCCGTGATGTCCACGTCCGCCAGCTCCTTGAACTGGTGGTGCATGGACGGCAGCTTCCGCTTGATCGCCTCGGCCGGCATCCGGGTGGACACGTCCAGGAACACCCCGCCGTGCGGGGAGCCGCGCCCGGCCTTGACCTCGGCGTTGATGGCGCGGGCCACCTCGTCGCGGGGCAGCAGCTCGGGCGGTCTGCGGTTGTGGTCGGGGTCGGTGTACCAGCGGTCGCCCTCGGCCTCCGACTCGGCGTACTTCTCCTTGAAGACGTCCGGGACGTAGTCGAACATGAACCGCTTGCCGTCGCTGTTGCGCAGCACCCCGCCGTCGCCGCGCACCGACTCGGTGACCAGGATCCCCTTCACCGACGGCGGCCAGACCATGCCCGTGGGGTGGAACTGCACGAACTCCATGTTGACCAGCCGCGCCCCCGCCAGCAGCGCCAGCGCGTGCCCGTCACCGGTGTACTCCCAGGAGTTCGACGTCACCTTGAAGGACTTGCCGATGCCGCCGGTGGCCAGCACCACGGCCGGCGCCTCGATCACGAAGAAACGGCCCGACTCGCGCTCGTAGCCGAAGACGCCGGACACCCGTCGGCCCTTGGGGCCGTCCTCCCTCAGCACGCGGGTGACCGTGCACTCCTGAAAGACCTTCAGGCGGGCTTCGTAGTCGCCGTAGGCCCGGTGGTCCTCCTGCTGGAGCGAGACGATCTTCTGCTGGAGGGTGCGGATCAGCTCCAGGCCCGTGCGGTCGCCCACGTGGGCCAGCCGCGGGTACTCGTGCCCGCCGAAGTTGCGCTGGGAGATCCGCCCGTCGACCGTGCGGTCGAAGACCGCGCCCCAGGTCTCCAGCTCCCAGACCCGGTCGGGGGCCTCCTGGGCGTGCAGCTCCGCCATCCGCCAGTTGTTGAGGAACTTGCCGCCGCGCATGGTGTCGCGGAAGTGCACCTGCCAGTTGTCGTTGCCGTTGACGTTGGCCATCGAGGCGGCGATGCCGCCCTCCGCCATCACCGTATGCGCCTTGCCGAACAGCGACTTGCAGATCACCGCGCAGCGCAGTCCCTGCTCGCGGGCCTCGATGGCGGCGCGCAGCCCGGCGCCGCCCGCCCCCACCACGACCACGTCCCAGGACTGCCGGTCCACCCGTGTCATCGAAAAGAAGTCCCTCTCCTAGAAGAAGCGCGGATCGTCGAAGGCGCCGCTGGCGACCAGGTAGACGTAGAAGTCGGCGACCGCCACGCTCACCAGCGACGCCCAGGCCAGCTGCATGTGGCGGGCGTTGAGCACCCCGACCCAGCCCCACAGGCGGTAGCGCACCGGATGCCGGGAGAAGTTGCGCAGCCTGCCGCCGACGATGTGCCGGCAGGAGTGGCAGGAGAGGGTGTACGCCCAGATCAGCGCGACGTTGGCGAGGAGCACGAGCGTGCCCAGACCCATGTGGCCCCAGGCCCCGTCCTCGTCGCGGAAGCCGAGGAGGGCGTCGTAGGTGAGGACGCCCGCGACGAGCACCGCGAAGTAGAAGAAGTAGCGGTGGACGTTCTGGAGGATCAGCGGGAAGCGGGTCTCGCCGCTGTACTTCGCGTGCGGCTCCGGCACCGCGCAGGCCGGGGGCGACGCCCAGAAGCCGCGGTAGTACGCCTTGCGGTAGTAGTAGCAGGTCAGCCGGAAGCCCAGCGGGAAGATCAGCACCAGCAGGGCGGGCGACAGCCGCCACCACGAGCCCACGATCTCCCAGTCCGCCCCGGCGGGCATGTCCACGCAGTTCGCCGCGAGACAGGGCGAGTAGAACGGGGAGACGTACGGGGCGGCGTAGTAGTCGTCGCCGGCGAAGGCCCGCCAGGTGGAGTACACGATGAACGCGAGCAGCCCCGCGGCGGTGACGGCGGGGGCCAGCCACCAGCGGTCACCGCGCAGGTGGCGGGCCGGGATGGCGGCGCGGGAGGCGTGGTCGACGCCGCGGCCCGCGGGGCGCCCCGCGGTCGCGGCGGAGGCTTGGGGGTCGGTACCAGTGGCCAAGGAGGACTCCGGTCAGGAGTGAGGGAACGGTGTGGTCGCGCCGCTGCCTGGGCGGACTCAGGGCGCGTGGCCGGTCGGGGAGCCGAGCCCCTCGTCCTGCGCGTCCGTCCACAGCGAGGCGTCGTAGGGGGCGTCGGAGATCTGCACCATCGCTTCGCGCGGCAGCCGCTCCACGTGGACGCCGCCCGGGCCGCAGCCGTCGGGGCTCAGCAGGGCCACGCTCTCCCGCAGGTGACCGGCGTCCGTACGGACCCGCCGCACGTCGAGGCCGCCCCTGCCCAGGCGCTGCTCGATCCGCCCGATCGCCCGGTCGAGATCGTCGAGACAGCGCTGCATCATCGTCAATTCATCTTTAACGGACATGATTTGGCCTTCCGCCTCGGCGGTCGCGGGTGGCGCCCTGTCATGCGACTGAGAGTGTCGCGCGTCACACCCCTTGAGGGGAAGATAGCCGTCCTGATCGCGCCTTCGCGGGAGCGCATTCCCCGGCCGCCCCTTTGGCTGGTGAACGTTCGTCCAGGCGGGTGGCGTGCGCGCCGGCGGCGCCGTGTCGGCACGTCTTCGCCCGGGGCGTCGCTTTCAGTGGGCCGCGAAAGATGCGATCAGCTGCGCGGACGCGACGGCTGTGAACGATCCCGGACCGTCCGGCGGAGGTAGCACCCATGTCGTCCATGCGCACACGGTCCCGTACGCACCGCCCCGCCGTTCTCCTCGCGGCCGTGGTCCTGCTTCCGCTGCCCGCCCTGGCCGGCTGTGCCGGCGGCAGGGCCGGCGACGAGGGCGAGGGCCCCGCGGCCCCCCGCGACATCGCCACCGCCGCCCGCGCCAAGGTCGCCGACAAAGGCACCCTGACCTGGGCCGTCGACGCACTGCCCGCCACCTTCAACGTCTTCCAGGCCGACGCGGACGCGGCGGCGCAGAAGGTCGCCCAGGCGGCACTGCCCACCCTGTTCACCCTCGACGAGCGCGGGCGCCCGCAGCGCAACCCCGACTACCTGAAGGCCGCCGAGCTCTTCCATCGCAAGCCCCGGCAGGTCGTGGTCTACAAGCTGAACCCCAGGGCCGTCTGGAGCGACGGCAGCGCGATCACCGCCGCCGACTTCGAGGCCCAGTGGAAGGCGCTGCGCGGCAAGGACAGCGCGTTCTGGACGGCCCGCAACGCGGGGTACGACCGGATCGACCGCGTCGAGCGCGGGGCGAACGACCGCGAGGTCAAGGTCACGTTCGCGAAGAGCTACGCCGACTGGCCCGCCCTGTTCACCCCGCTGTACCCGCGGTCGGTCATGGGCAGCGGCGGCGCCTTCAACGACTCGGCCCGCAAGGAGCTCAAGGTCGGCGCCGGCCCGTTCAAGGTCGGCGCCCGCGACCAGAAGCAGAACACCCTCACGCTCGTGCGCAACCCCAGGTGGTGGGGCGATCCCGCCAAGCTCGACCGGCTCGTGCTGCGGGCCGTGCCGCGCGAGCAGCGGGTCGAGGCCCTGGCGAGCGGCAAGGCGGACCTGGCCGAGATCAGCCCGGCCGGCGCCGAGCGCATCATCAAGGCGAACACCCCGCCCAAGAAGGGGGACGGCGCCAACAAGCCCGTGGCCGCCGACGCGACGGCGCTGCGCGGCCTCGTCGTCCGCAAGTCCCTGGAGCCCGCCTACACCCAGCTCGCCCTCAACGGCTCCTCCGGCCCGCTCGCCGACGAGCGCGTCCGGCGGGCCGTCGCCCGGGCCGTCGACCGCAAGGCCCTCGCCGAGTTCGTCCTCACGCCGCTGGGCCTGCCCGCCGAGCCCATGGGCAGCCACGTCCTGGTGGCCGGCCAGGAGGGCTACGAGGACAACAGCGACGCGATCGGCGCCCCGGACCCCCGGGCCGCCCAGGCGCTGCTGGCGGACGCCGGCTGGAAGGAGGGCCACGGCGCGGCCCCCCGGAAGAAGGCGCTGGGCCAGGTGCCCCCGGCCGGCCACCGGCCGGACCTGGAGGCCCCGGCCGGCCAGGTCACCGGCGCCGGCGACGGCAAGAGCGCCGGCGACAGCGGCGGGAAGGCGGCCGCCGCCCCGGCCCGCTTCAAGGACGGCAAGAAGCTGATGCTCCGCTTCGTTCTGCCCAAGGGCGCCGGGGCCGAGCCGCTGCGGGCCGTCGGCGAGCGGATCGCCCGGCAGCTGGACGCGATCGGCGTCCGCACGGAGATCGTGGGCGTCGACGACGCCTCCTTCTTCAAGGACCACATCGCCTCCGGCGACTTCGACCTGGCGCTGTACGGCTGGCCCACGGGCGCCTACCCGGCCACCGACGCCCGGCCGATCTTCGCCAAGCCGCAGCCCGCGGCCGACGGCTCGCTCCAGGTCGAGCAGAACTACACCCGGGTCGGCACCGACCAGATCGACCGGCTCTTCGACCAGGCCTCCACGGAGCTGGACCAGGAGGCGTCCCGGGACCTGGTGGCACGGGCGGACGCCCGCATCTGGGCGGCCGCCGGCTCGATCCCCCTCTACCAGCGGCCGGAGCTGGTGGGCGTGCGCAAGACGGTCGTCAACGCCGGAGCCTTCGGGCTGGCGACGCCGCGCTACCAGGACATGGGATTCGCGCGCTGAGGGGTCCCCAGGCTCCCGGGGAGCCGCTTCCAGGAACGAATACCGCTGCATCATCCCAGGTCAAGGCGGTCATCACCGGCCCTGGGGGGCCGAAGGCGGCGACGCCCCGTACCATGGAAGTGGCCGCGGCGTGATTAGCCCGGCGGGCGCGCGTGCCGGACCGTACGCGCCGCCATCCACGATTCCGGGAGAAGCGCCGCAAGTATGCCCACCCGCCACGACATCCGTAACGTCGCCATCGTCGCCCACGTCGACCACGGCAAGACGACCATCGTCGACGCCATGCTCAAGCAGGCCGGTGCCTTCGCCGCGCACCAGCTCGAGTCCGTCGACGACCGCGTCATGGACTCGAACGACCTGGAGCGTGAGAAGGGCATCACGATCCTCGCCAAGAACACGGCGGTGAAGTACCACCCCAAGGACGGCGGGGACCCGATCACGATCAACATCATCGACACCCCCGGCCACGCCGACTTCGGTGGCGAGGTCGAGCGCGGTCTGTCGATGGTGGACGCGGTCGTCCTGCTCGTCGACGCCTCCGAGGGCCCGCTGCCGCAGACCCGCTTCGTGCTCCGCAAGGCGCTCCAGCAGCGGAAGCCGGTCATCCTGTGCATCAACAAGACGGACCGCCCGGACTCCCGCATCGACGAGGTCGTCAACGAGACGTACGACCTCTTCCTCGACCTGGACGCCGACGAGGACCAGATCGAGTTCCCGATCGTCTACGCCTGCGGCCGTGACGGCGTCGCCTCGCTGACCAAGCCGGAGGACGGCACCGTCCCCGCGGACAGCACCAACCTGGAGCCGTTCTTCTCCACCATCCTGGAGCACGTCCCGGCCCCGACGTACGAGGAGGACGCGCCGCTCCAGGCCCACGTCACCAACCTCGACGCCGACAACTTCCTCGGCCGCATCGCGCTGCTCCGCGTCGAGCAGGGCGAGCTGCGCAAGGGCCAGACGGTCGCGTGGATCAAGCGCGACGGCTCGATCCAGAACGTCCGCATCACCGAGCTGATGATGACCGAGGCGCTCACCCGCAAGCCGGCCGAGGTGGCCGGCCCCGGTGACATCTGCGCGGTCGCCGGCATCCCCGAGATCATGATCGGTGAGACCCTGGCCGACCCGGAGAACCCGGTCGCGCTGCCCCTGATCACGGTCGACGAGCCGGCGATCTCCATGACCATCGGTACCAACACCTCGCCGCTGGTCGGCCGTGGCGGCACCGGCAAGGGCGCGGACGCGAAGGCCGCGGTCAAGGACCGCAAGGTCACGGCCCGTCAGGTCAAGGACCGTCTGGACCGCGAGCTGATCGGTAACGTCTCGCTGCGCGTCCTGGACACCGAGCGCCCCGACGCCTGGGAGGTGCAGGGCCGCGGTGAGCTGGCGCTGGCCATCCTGGTCGAGCAGATGCGCCGCGAGGGCTTCGAGATGACGATCGGCAAGCCGCAGGTCGTCACCAAGGAGGTCGACGGCAAGACCTACGAGCCGGTCGAGCGCATGACGATCGACGTGCCCGAGGAGCACATGGGCGCCGTCACCCAGCTCATGGGTGTCCGCAAGGGCCGGATGGACAACATGTCCAACCACGGCTCCGGCTGGGTCCGCATGGAGTTCGTCGTCCCGTCCCGTGGCCTGATCGGCTTCCGTACGGAGTTCCTGACGAACACCCGCGGCACCGGCATCGCCCACTCCATCCACGAGGGCCACGAGCCGTGGTTCGGCACCCTGCAGACCCGTAACAACGGTTCGCTGGTCGCCGACCGCGCCGGTGCCGTCACCGCCTTCGCGATGACGAACCTCCAGGAGCGCGGCGTGCTCTTCACCGACCCGGGCACCGAGGTGTACGAGGGCATGATCGTCGGCGAGAACTCGCGCTCCGACGACATGGACGTCAACATCACCAAGGAGAAGAAGCTCACCAACATGCGCTCCTCCTCCGCCGACTCCTTCGAGGCGATCGTCCCGCCGCGCAAGCTGTCGCTGGAGCAGTCCCTGGAGTTCTGCCGCGACGACGAGTGCGTCGAGGTGACCCCGGAGGCGGTCCGCATCCGCAAGGTCGTCCTGGACCAGAAGGAGCGCGGCCGCACGGCCTCGCGCGCCAAGCACGGCTGACGGTTCTCCGTGGTCGCGTAACCGTCCGACCGAACGGGCCCGGTGCCCCCGCACTTCACGCGGGGCGCCGGGCCCGTTCGCGTTCTGGGCCCCCGCGGGGGTGCTCGTCCTCGCCCGTGCGCGGGGGTCCTCGCGCGGGCGCCGGTTTGCCTGATCGGATCCTCGGTTCGCATGCGGCCGCGGCCGAGGCTCTGGAACCATCGGCGGGGGAAGATCACCGATACACCGTCAGGCTTCGGCCAATCTCCCCGCGCAGGGCCCGGATAGCGGACGGATAACGCCGGATGTCGTGTTAACAGTCCGTTTCGTCGGTGTCTGCCTGGGTTGCCTTTGTCCGGATTTCGAACCTGACGGGGTGATCGATGTGACCAAAGCGAGACCCTATAAGAGTGGTTTAAAGGGCGGACGTACTTAATAGTTGGGTTCACTGAGCTCGGGTCAATGGGTCACGCGCTGTGGGGAGCGCCGACTCACGAGCACACTCGAGGTGCCGGTTCCCGTCTCCGCTGTCAGGGGTGTCAGCGGGGGGCCGGCGCCTCTCCTGTAGTGATACGTGGACTCCTGAGGAGGCAAGCCAATGCGCGGTGCCAAGAGTGCTGTCTGGGTCGCGGGTGCGATAACTGTCGCGATGACTGCGACCGCCTGTGGCGGCGGTGGAAGCAGCAGTGATGACAATGCGGCTGTTGACCCCAACGGCACCTACACGTATTACAACACCGAGCCGCAGAACACGCTGATCCCCAGCAACACCAATGAGACCGGTGGCGGCTACATCGTCAAGAACCTCTTCCGCGGCCTCGTCGACTTCGACGAGAAGGGCAAGCTGCGGAACATGGCTGCCGAGAGCGTGGAGAGCCCTGACAACAAGGTCTTCACGGTCAAGCTGAAGCAGGGCTGGACCTTCCACAACGGCGAGCCGATGACGGCCGCTTCCTTCGTGGACGCCTGGAACTGGGGCGCCAACGCCAAGAACGCGCAGCTCAACTCCTCCTGGTTCGCGGACATCAAGGGCTACGACGCCGTCCACCCGGAGAAGGGCGACCCCTCGGCCGACAAGCTCGAGGGTCTGAAGATCGTCAACGACAACGAGTTCACGATCGAGCTGTCGCACCCGGTCTCGACCTTCAAGGAGCGCCTCTTCTACGACGCGTTCTTCCCGCTCCCCAAGTCCTTCTACAAGGACCCGAAGGGGTTCGGCGAGCACCCGGTCGGCAACGGCCCGTACATGCAGGACGGCGACTGGCAGCACAAGGTCGAGTTCAAGACCAAGAAGTTCGACGCCTACAAGGGTGAGGACAAGCCCAAGAACGGCGGCGTGATCTTCAAGTTCTACAACAAGGACGACGCGGCCTACAACGACCTCGTCTCCGACAAGCTGGACGTCATGTTCCAGGTGCCGACCTCGGTCATGAACCAGTACAAGAACGACCTGGGCGACCGCGCCGTCGACCAGATGTACGGCGGCAACACCAACATCGCCTTCCCGCTGTACCAGGAGGAGTGGGCGAAGCCGGAGAAGGCCAAGGTCCGTCAGGGCCTGTCCCTGGCGATCGACCGCGAGACCATCGCCAAGACCGCCCTCAAGGGCTCGAAGGACGCGGCCGACGGCTGGACCCCGAAGGTCGTCGAGGGCTACCAGCCCAACTCCTGTGGCGAGTTCTGCAAGTTCGACCCGGCCAAGGCCAAGGAGCTGATCAAGGCCGGCGGCGGCGTCCCCGGCAACAAGATCACCATCACCTACAACGTCGACGGCGGCCACAAGGAGTGGGTCGACGCCGTCTGCAACGACATCCGCCAGAACACCGGTGTCGAGTGCGTGGGTGACCCGAAGCCGACCTTCCAGCAGGTGCGCGCCGACATCACCGAGAAGAAGATGACGAGCGCGTTCCGGATGGCCTGGGTCCAGGACTTCCCGAACATCTCCAACTTCATCGCGGAGCAGTACCGCACCGGTGCCGGCGCGAACGACATGGCGTTCAGCGACAAGGGCCTGGACGACCTGATGAAGCAGGCCGACGAGGCCAAGACCGTCGAGGACTCCAACAAGATCTACCACCAGGTCGAGGCCAAGCTCGCCGAGCAGATGCCCTCCATCCCGCTCTTCTTCGACCACACCAAGGCCGGCTACTCGAAGAAGGTGAAGAACGTCAAGTTCGACACCTTCCGCCAGGCCATCTGGACCGAGGTCGAGGTCAAGAAGTAACCCGGGAAGCTGCAGTGACGGAGGCCCAGTGACCGCCGCCCCACGGGGGAGGCGGGCCACTGGGCCCCGTCGGCGACAGGAGGAACACCATGGGGCGATTTGTCGCGCGGCGACTGCTCCAGATGATCCCGGTCTTCATCGGGACCACTTTGCTCATTTTCTTGATGGTCTATTCGCTGCCCGGCGACCCCGTCAAGGCACTCTTCGGAAGTAAGGCCGCCGACCCGGCGACCGTCGAAAGGCTCCGGCACGAGTTCGGGCTCGACAAGCCCCTGCTCGAGCAGTACTGGAACTACCTGACCGGTCTGTTCCAGGGCGACTTCGGCAAGAGCTTCACCGGCCGGCCGGTCGCCGACCTGATGGCCGACGCGTTCCCCGTGACCATCCGCCTGGCGCTCCTCGCGTTCGGCATCGAGCTGGTCCTCGGCATCTCGCTCGGCATGCTGACGGGCCTCAAGCGCGGCAAGCTGGTCGACCAGCTCGTGCTCGTGCTCACCCTGATCGTGGTCTCGATCCCCGTCTTCGTGATCGGCTTCCTCACCCAGTTCGCGCTGGGCATGAAGTGGAAGCTCATCACCCCGACGGTCCAGGACTCCATGGACGTCGGCCAGTTGATGGTGCCCGCCGCGGTGCTGGCGGCGCTGTCCCTCGCGTACGTCACGCGACTGACGCGGACCACGGTCGTGGAGAACCTGCGCGCCGACTTCATGCGCACGGCCGTGGCCAAGGGCCTGCCGCGGCGCCGGGTGATCGGAGTGCACCTGATGCGCAACTCCCTCATCCCCGTCGTCACGTTCCTCGGCACCGACCTCGGCATGCTGATGGGCGGCGCGATCGTCACGGAGGGCATCTTCAACGTCCAGGGCGTGGGCAACACGCTCTACCGGGCCATCCAGACCAGCGAGGGCCCGACCGTGGTCGGCATCGTGACCGTGCTCGTTCTCGTCTACCTCGTGAGCAGCCTGGTCGTCGACCTGCTGTACGCCGTCCTGGACCCGAGGATCCGCTATGCCTGAGAAGACCTTGACGCCCGAGGCCCCCGGGCCGGAGTCCGTTGTCCTGGCCGCGCCGGAGACCGTGCAGAACAAGCCCCGCAGCCTCGGCCAGGACGCCTGGCGCGAGCTGCGCAGCAGCCCGCTGTTCTGGATCTCCTCCGGGCTGCTGGTGCTGTTCATCTTCATGGCGGCCTTCCCGAGCGTGTTCACCGACGTGGACCCGCGCCACGCCGACCTGCGGAACCACTTCCTCGGCAAGCCGAACTGGACGCACTTCTTCCAGGAGGACTGGTTCGGCTACAACATCCAGGGCCAGAGCGTCTACGCCCGTACGGTCTACGGCGCCCGCGCCTCGATCATCGTCGGCATCTGCGTGACGCTCGCCGTCACGATCCTCGGTGGCCTCGTCGGCATGCTCGCCGGCTACTTCGGTGGCTGGGTGGACGCCCTGCTGTCCCGCGTCACGGACATCTTCTTCGGCATCCCGCTGCTGCTCGGCGGTCTGGTCACGCTGCAGGCGTTCACCCACCGCACCGTGTGGACGGTGGTGTTCGGCCTCACGCTCTTCGGCTGGATGCAGATCGCGCGCGTCATGCGCGGTGCCGTCATCACGCAGAAGCAGGCGGACTTCGTGACGGCAGCACGCGCACTCGGCGCGGGCACCGGCCGCATCCTGTTCCGGCACATCCTGCCGAACGCGATCGGCCCGGTGATCGTCGTCTCGACCATCGCGCTCGGCGGCTACATCTCCACCGAGGCGACCCTGTCCTACCTGGGCATCGGTCTTCAGGACCCGGTCATCTCCTGGGGTGTGGACATCTCGGACGCACAGAAGAACCTGCGTGACGCCCCGCACAACCTGCTGGTCCCGGCCACGTTCCTGAGCCTGACCGTGCTCGCGTTCATCCTGCTCGGCGACGCGGTGCGCGACGCCCTCGACCCCAAGCTGCGCTGAGGGAGGCGTACGTGACCACAACTGAGAAGACCGCGAACGTCCCCGAGCCCAGGGCCGGGGACGCGGACGGCACCCCCCTGCTGGAAGTCCGCGACCTGCACGTGGAGTTCCACACCCGGGACGGCGTGGCCAAGGCCGTCAACGGCGTCAACTACTCCGTCAACGCCGGTGAGACGCTGGCCGTGCTCGGCGAGTCCGGTTCCGGCAAGTCGGTGACCGCGCAGGCCGTCATGGGCATCCTCGACATGCCGCCGGGCAAGATCCCGCAGGGCGAGATCCTCTTCCGCGGCCAGGACATGCTGAAGATGTCCGCCGAGGAGCGCCGCAAGATCCGTGGCAGCAAGATCGCCATGATCTTCCAGGACGCGCTGTCCTCGCTGAACCCCGTGCTGAGCGTGGGCTACCAGCTCGGCGAGATGTTCCGCGTGCACCAGGGCCTCTCCAAGAAGGAGGCCAAGGCCAAGGCCATCGAGCTGATGGACCGGGTCCGCATCCCGGCCGCCAAGGAGCGTGTGGGGGACTACCCCCACCAGTTCTCCGGCGGCATGCGGCAGCGCATCATGATCGCCATGGCGCTGGCGCTGGAGCCGGACCTGATCATCGCGGACGAGCCGACGACGGCGCTGGACGTCACCGTCCAGGCCCAGGTGATGGACCTGCTCGCGGAGCTCCAGCGCGAGTACAACATGGGCCTGATCCTCATCACCCACGACCTGGGTGTGGTCGCCGACGTCGCCGACAAGATCGCGGTGATGTACGCGGGCCGGATCGTGGAGACGGCGCCGGTGCACGAGCTGTACAAGCGCCCCGCCCACCCGTACACCCGGGGTCTGCTGGACTCGATCCCGCGCCTGGACCAGAAGGGCCAGGAGCTCTA
Organism: Streptomyces cinnamoneus; assembly: GCF_002939475.1. NCBI lineage: Bacteria > Bacillati > Actinomycetota > Actinomycetes > Kitasatosporales > Streptomycetaceae > Streptomyces > Streptomyces cinnamoneus. The sequence continues at coordinate 4,559,815 of NZ_PKFQ01000001.1, forward strand.
CGCGATCAAGGGCCTGCCGCCCAACCTCCTGCGCATCCCCACCGGCTGCGCGTTCAACCCGCGCTGCCCCAAGGCGCAGGACATCTGCCGCACCGAGACGCCGGCCCTGCTGGACGTCACGGAGCGGGACGGCGCGGCGCTGCCCGGTCGACGGAGCGCCTGCCACTTCTGGAAGGAGACGATCCATGGCTGAGACCGGCAAGAAGGACGAGGCCGTGGCCGAGGCGACGCCGAACGTCTCCGAGGTGGAGGTCAGCGACGCGAGCACGACCGCCGAGGTGGAGGCCGTCCTGGACGCCCCCGTCGAGCGCGGCGAGCCGATCCTTCAGGTGCGCAACCTGGTCAAGCACTTCCCGCTCACCCAGGGCATCCTCTTCAAGAAGCAGGTCGGCGCGGTCAAGGCCGTCGACGGCGTCTCCTTCGACCTCTACCAGGGCGAGACGCTGGGCATCGTCGGCGAGTCCGGCTGTGGCAAGTCCACGGTCGCCAAGCTGCTGATGACCCTGGAGACGGCCACGTCGGGTGAGGTCTTCTACAAGGGCCAGGACATCACCAAGCTGTCCGGGCGCGCGCTGAAGGCCGTCCGCCGGAACATCCAGATGGTCTTCCAGGACCCGTACACGTCGCTGAACCCGCGCATGACGGTCGGCGACATCATCGGGGAGCCCTTCGACATCCACCCCGAGGTGGCTCCGAAGGGCGACCGGCGCAAGCGCGTCCGGGAGCTCCTGGACGTCGTGGGCCTCAACCCGGAGTACATCAACCGCTACCCGCACCAGTTCTCGGGCGGTCAGCGGCAGCGCATCGGCATCGCGCGCGGCCTGGCGCTGAACCCGGAGATCATCATCTGCGACGAGCCCGTCTCGGCGCTCGACGTGTCGGTGCAGGCGCAGGTCATCAACCTGATGGAGAAGCTCCAGGACGAGTTCAACCTCTCCTACCTCTTCATCGCGCACGACCTGTCCATCGTGCGGCACATCTCCGACCGGGTCGGCGTGATGTACCTCGGCAAGATGGCCGAGATCGGTACGGACGCGGCGATCTACGACCACCCGACGCACCCGTACACGCAGGCGCTGCTGTCGGCCGTCCCGGTCCCCGACCCGGACGCCCGAGAGGGCCGCGAGCGGATCATCCTCACCGGCGACGTCCCGTCCCCGGCGAACCCGCCGTCCGGCTGCCGCTTCCGCACCCGCTGCTGGAAGGCGCAGGACAAGTGCGCCGAGGAGGTGCCGCTGCTGGCGGTGCCGGAGGTCTTCGTGGGGAAGAAGACGCCGGCCGCGCACGAGTCGGCGTGCCACTTCGCGGAGGAGAAGCAGGTGGTGGGCGCGGCGTAGCCGCCGTCCCGCATCGCTTGTGCGGGGGCTCTCCCGGCTGGACGCCGGGGGAGCCCCTTTTTCCGTGCGTACGGGCGGGCGGGTAGGTTTCGGTGCAGACGATCACCAGGAGAGCTCCATGCCGCCCGCCGCCCCCCGGCCCCGCGTTCTGTACGTCACCGACCTGGCCTACGAGGCCCGGGGGCGCCGGTACTGCGACGAGGACATCTACCTCTCGTCCCGGCTGCGCGAGGACTTCGACCTCGCGCTGTGCCACCCGCTGGACGCGGCCGCGCTGACGGAGACGGGCGCCTTCGACGCGGTCGTGGTCCGCAACAGCGGTCCCGTCCTGCACTACCAGGCCGCCTACGACGACTTCCGCGCCCGGGCGGCACGGTGCGGGGCGCGCGTCTACAACGAGCTGACGGGCAAGGCCGACATGGCCGGCAAGCAGTACCTGGTCGACCTGAGCGCGGCCGGCCACCCGGTCATCCCGACGGCCGACCGTGCCGAGGACCTGACGAGGCTGCCCGAGGTGGCCGAGTACGTGGCCAAGCCGAAGGCCGGGGCCGACTCGATCGGGCTGCGGTTCGTCCCCCGGGACGACCTGGGCGCCCTGGACTTCGAGGGCGGCGTCCTCGTCCAGCCGCGCGTCCGCTTCCGCTACGAGGTCTCGTTCTACTTCGTCGACCACGCCTTCCAGTACGCACTCCACGCGCCGGACCCGGAGCGCCGGTGGGCCCTGGAGCGGTACGAGCCGACGGCGGAGGACCTGGCCTTCGCCCAGGGTTTCATCGACTGGAACGCCGTCGAACACGGCATCCAGCGGGTGGACGCCTGCCGCACGCCGGAGGGCGAGCTGCTCCTCGTCGAGCTGGAGGACCTCAACCCGTACCTGTCGCTGGACCTGCTGGACGAGGCGTCGCGGGACGCGTTCGTGGTGAGCGTGAAGGAGTCGCTGCGGGGGCTGCTGGCGGCGCCGGCGGCGGGCACGCGGTGATGGCGGCGGACCGGATGGATCCGGCGGACCGGGTGGATCCGGCGGACCGGATGGACCCGGCGGACCCGACGCCCCCGCCCCCGTCCAGGAGCAGGGCGAGGAAGTGGCTCGTCGCCCTCGTCGTGACGGTGGTCCTCGGCGGCCTGGCGTACTGGGTCGCCGGCGTCAGGCGGGCGCTCGACGAGGGGCCGCAGCGGCGCGCGGTGGCCTGCTCGAAGGCCATGTCGACCATCGGCTGGGAGCTCCCGGAGAGTGCGAGCGACCAGGCGTGCACCTCGCTCACCGGCTTGAGGGGCGGCACCTGGTCGGGGACCTTCCGCATGGCGCGCGCCGACGTGCGACCCTGGCTCGCGTCACTCCCCGGGAAACACGGGGCGGTGGACGGAGCCGCTCCCGACGGCGTGGTGGAGCGGGAGGACGGGCTCACCCTGAGGGTCGAGGAGCCGCCGGGCACTCCTCAGGCCGACGAGGTGAGGGTGCGCGTCCACGGGGAGGGGCGGGACGGGGCCGTCGTCTCCTTCGAGACGTTCGACTTCTAGCGAGTCCGGTGGGTCGGTGTGGCCCTGCGGTGTCCGGTGCCGGGGCACCTCCCAGCGGTAGCTGGGGAGCCACAGGTCCCTGCTGACCCATCGCACACCCCCAGGGCCGCTACGAGGCCCGGGCGCTCTGCGCCACCGCGGCCGCGTACACCTTCAGGGCGGACTGCGGTTCGCGGCCCAGCAGTTCGCGCAAGGAGTTGTGCTCGATGGCCGTGCCGTCCAGGAAGCCGCCCGCTATCGCGGAGTACGTGCCCACGAGCATCGGCACCTGGAAGGGCAGGGCCTGTCCGGCCGCGATGACGGCCTCCCTGGTGGCGGCGAGCCCACCGGGCTCGTACGAGCCGCCGACCGCCGCCGCCAGGTCGGCGCCGCCCAGGGGCTGCTCGCCGACCAGTTCGTACACCCGTCCCGCGTGCCGCCGCGGGTCGGTGACGACCCGGGCCGCCACCTCCGCGAGGTCCTCCCGGGCGACGGCGGCCAGACGCCCCTCACCCAGCGGCGCGGCGATGGTCCCGTCGGGGCCCGGGGCGGCGACGGCGGCGAGGAACTCGGCGTACAGGCCGTTGCGCAGGATCGTCCACTCCAGGGAGCTCCGCCGGAGCCGGCGCTCGGTCCAGCGGTGGGCGAGCGCGTACGCCAGGTGGTCGCCGTCACCGCTGAGGCTGGTGTAGACGACGTGCCGTACGCCCCCACGCTCGGCGGCGGACACGGCCGCCTCGTGGCGGGCGATGACGGCGTCGTCCTCGCCGTATCCGGCGGAGATCAGCAGCAGCGTGTCCACGCCGGTGAAGTCGAGCGACGCGGGGTCGTCGAAGTCGACGCGGCGCTCGGCGCCGGAGCGGGGCGAGCGGGTGCCCAGCACCACGTCGTCGCGCGCCGCCAGCTTCTCGGCGACGAGCTGCCCGAGTGCGCCTGTGGCACCGGTGACCAGGATCATGGGAAGTCCTTCCTGAGGCGTGTGATTCCATCCTCATCAGAGGGGCCGGATCGCATAAGGAGGCACTTTCATGTCAGCAGGGCACACCGCGGTAACCACCCCGGTGGCCGGCGAGCCGGTGATCACGTGCGAGACGCCGCAGGACGAGTGCGGGGTCCGGGACGTGCTGGACCGGCTCGGCGACAAGTGGTCCGTCTACGTCGTCGTCGAACTCGCCGCCGGGGTCCTGCGTTTCAAGGAACTCCAGCGGGCGATCCCCGGCGACATCTCCCAGCGCATGCTCACGCTCACGGTCCGCCGCCTGGAGCGTGACGGGCTGGTGAAGCGCACCGTCCACCCCACGATCCCGCCGCAGGTCGAGTACGAGCTGACGGATATGGGCCACAGCCTGACTCACCTCGTCAAGACGCTGGCGGACTGGTCGATCGCCCACCGCCCGGCCATCGCCGCGGCACGCGAGACGTGGGACGCGGCACACCCGGACTCGGACGTCCGCTGATCGAGCGTCAGCTCGCTTGAGGCAGGAGGGTGGCCAGGCCCTCTCCGCATGCCTTGGCCGCGTCGGCCGAGCGCGGCAGCATGACGCTCTCGTAGGCGCGGACGGCGTCGTCGACGGTCGGTTCGGTGAGGAGGGCGGTGGCCAGCTCGGTGCCGTCGAGCATGGCGAGGTTGGCGCCCAGGCCCAGGGGCGGCATCACGTGGGCGGCGTCACCCAGCAAGGTGATGCCGGGGACGTGCCGCCAGGTGTGCGGGACAGGCAGCGCGTACAGGGGCCGGTCGGTGAACCCCCTGTCGCTGTCGCGGATGAGGGCGAGCAGGCTTTCGTCCCAGCCGTCGAACAGCCTGAGGAGGTGGGCGCGCACGGCTTCGGCGTCGTCGAGGTCCAGGCCGGCGGCGGCGTGCCAGTCGTGCGGGGCGCGCAGGGCGACGTAGACGCGGATGTGGCCGTTGCTGTTGCGCTGGGCGAACAGGCCCTTGCCGGGGCCCTTCGCCATCAGCAGGCCGTCGCCGACGAGTTCGGCGATGCGGGGGTGGCGCGTGTCGCAGTCGTCGAGAGCGGTCTCGGTGAACGTGACGCCCGTGTAGACGGGCGCGGCGGGGGAGAGGGCCGGGCGGACGCGTGACCACGCCCCGTCGGCGCCCACGACGAGGTCGAAGTCCTCACTGTCGCCGTCGGCGAAGTGCAGGCGGCTGGTGCCACCGCCGAGCGGGGTGACCGCGGTGACGGCGCGGCCCCACCGGACGGTGCCCGGTGCCAGGGAGTCCAGGTACAGGCCCCGCAGCTGTCCCCGGTCGATCTCCGGCCTGCTCTCGTCGCCTTCGGCGGGGTGGTGGTGCTCCAGGACGGCGGCGGTGTGGTCGAGCAGACGCATCTCCTGCCCCTCGGGCCGGGCGAGGGCCTGGAACCGCTCGTACAGGCCCGCGGCGCGTATCGCGGCCTGGCCGGTGCCGGCGTGCATGTCGAGCGTGCCGCCCTGGGGGCGGGCGTCGGCGGACACCTCGCTTTCGAAGACGGTGACGGAGCGGCCGTGGCGCTGGAGGACACGGGCGCAGGCGAGGCCGCCGAGCCCGCCGCCCACGACGGCGACGCGTGGGGCGGGAGTGGAGTGGGAGGGCATGGGTGGGTTCCTCCGGGAGGAGTGCGGGGTGCCGGGCGGTCCGGCACTCCCTCCAAGAAAGCAGACTCGCTCAATAAGTGCAATGGCTAAACCTTTTTAGTGGGTGTGTCTTCGCGGTACGGTGGGGCCGTGACTGACGTGACCGGACCGACCGGGCGCCGCGAGCGCAAGAAGGCCCAGACCCGCCGATCCCTGGCGGAGGCCGCTCTCCAGCTCTTCCTCGACCGGGGCTACGACCAGGTGGGCGTCAAGGACGTCGCCGACGCGGCCGACGTCTCGGTGACGACGCTGTTCAAGCACTTCCCGAGCAAGGAGGCCCTTGTCTTCGACCAGGACGACGACCGGGAGGCGGCGCTCGTCGCCGCGGTGCGCGACCGCGCGCCGGGCCAGTCGATTCCCCAGGCGCTGTGTGCCCACGTGCTGCGCACGTTGACGAAGAAGGACGACCCGCGGTTCGCCGAGTTCCTCCGCATGGTGGAGGACACGCCGGCGCTGCGCGACTACGCCCACCGCATGTGGATGCGCCACGAGGAGGCGGTGGCCCGGGCCGTCGCCCAGGAGATCGGCGCCCCCGAGAACGACGCCGCCTGCGCGGCCCTGGCCCACTTCGCCCTGGAAACCCGCGCCCTCGCGGGACGCTACGCGGATCCGCGGCGCGCGGTGGAGGAGGTCTTCGGCTTGCTGGAGCGGGGGTGGGCGGGGGTGCGGGCTGGGGGCTGACGGGGCGCTGCCTGCCCGCCGGTGAACGCCTGACTGAGACGTCCCAGTCGATCCTTCCGGTCACGGCGGTGGTTGCCGGCGTTGTCGGGCGCAACAGCTCCGCCCGTGCGACCTGCGGAGATGGGTGCACGGGCGGGGTGGCTGGCGAGTGGCTTCAGGGCGTGTCCGACGGGTCGGTGCGGGACATCGTTCGACTTGGTGTGACGTGCGCACCCACCATGTACGGCACGCATCGGAGGGGATCGACGGCTGTCGGGTGGCCGAGACGGTCAGTTCCGCGACAGCGGCCCATACCCGCCTGGTCCGCCGCCGACCAGGCCGCGACCTGCGAGTGCGCCGAGCGCCGTCTGGGCCCGCGACCCCGGCTCCGCCACGTACATGACCAGGGCCTGGTCCGGCTCGTCGGGCAGGTGGAGTGTCTCGCGGAGCAGGGGCAGCTCGCCGGTCGCGGGGTGGCGTATCCGCTGGATGCCGTGGGAGTTCTCCCGTACATGGTGTTCGGCCCACAGGCGGCTGAAGTCGTCGCTGCGGACGGAGAGTTCACCCAGGAGGCCGCACAGCCGGTCATCGCAGGGATAGCGGCCCAGGTCCATGCGCAGCGCGGCCACGGTGTCGCGGGCCGTCTGCTCCCAGTCCGGGTACCGCTCTCGGGCACCCGGGTCGAGGAAGTGAAGCCAGGCCACATTGCGCCGCTCGGCGGGCAGGGCGTCGAAGTCGCCGAACAGCACACGGGCCAGGCGGTTGGAGGCCAGGATGTCGAGGCGCCGGCCGAGGACGTAGGCGGGCACCTCGTCGAGCGCCCCCAGCAGCACCTGGATGCCCGCGCGGACCGGCTGCGGGGCGAGAGCCTGTGCGGGCGAGTCGCGCAGGGCACGTGTCAGGTGGCCCAGGTGCGCGCGCTCGGCGGCATCGAGCCGCAACGCCCCGGCGACCGCGTCGAGGACGCTGTCGGAGACGTTCTGGGACCGGCCCTGCTCCAGCCGTATGTAGTAGTCGACGCTGACTCCCGCCAACTCCGCCAGCTCTTCCCGGCGCAGACCGGGCACGCGCCGCCGTCCGCTGAACGGACGTACGCCGACGTCCTCCGGGCGCAGGCGGGCGCGCCGGGACCGAAGGAATGCGGCGAGTTCGGTGCGAAAGTCCATGACTCAAGTGTCGGCCAAGCCTGGTTCTGCCAGACCCAGGGTCGAACAGAGCCCTGGGCAGGCGTGCGCGCTCCGAGCAGAGTCGAGATCGCCAACCGGCACCGCACGCACATGCACACGCGCACCCGGAGAACACCATGACCCCCATGACCACCACGACCACGATTGCGTCGCAGACCACCTCGTCCGCCCGGCCCCTTACTGGCAGGGTGGCGGTTGTGACCGGAGCCTCCAGTGGCATAGGCGAGGCCACCGCGGATCTGCTGGCCGCGCAAGGAGCCCACGTCGCCCTGCTGGCCCGGCGCGGTGATCGCCTGGCCGAGCACGTGGCGCGCATCGAAGCGGCTGGCGGCACCGCGCTCGCCGTCCCGTCGGATGTGACCGAGCCCGTCTCGATCGCGGACGCCGCTACCCGCGTCCGGGAACGCTTCGGCCATGTCGACCTCGTCGTCAACAACGCGGGCCTCGCCCTGCCCGACCTCCTCGGCCAGGCCGCCGGTACCAACTGGCAGCGCATGATCGAGGTGAACGTCACCGGTGCCTGGGCCGTCGTGGACGCCTTCGTGCCGGACCTGCTCGCTGCGGCGGCCGACCGGGGCCACGCGGACCTGGTGACCATCTCGTCCGTGGCCGCGCAGACCGTCCTGCCCGGCTTCGGCGGCTACGCCGCGAGCAAGGCCGCCCTCAGTCACCTCTCCCGCAACCTGCGCACCCAACTCGCCCCCAGCGACGTACGGGTGACCACCATCGAGCCGGGCGCCGTCGACACCGAACTGCGCGACCACATCGACGATCCCGCCATCAGCGCCGCCGTTCAGGAAGCCATGGACTCCATTGAGAAGATCCCCAGCGGGGCCGACGTCGCCGAACTGATCGCCTTCGCCGTCAGCCGCCCCCGCCACGTCAACCTGTCGCAGATCTCCGTCCTGCCGTCACGCGAGGTCTGAGGACTGTCGGGCGGGTCACGATATGCGAAGGCCTTCTCTGAGCTGCAGAAGATGGCGGTGTACGGCGCTCAGGCGCGGGCGCTGATGACGTCGGCCATTGATGCGCTCAGCTTCTAGGGAGTGCCCGATCGCTCTTGCGGCGCGTTCGCTGGGCAGGTGGTGCAGCTGCTTGGCTAACGCTTCCCACGTTTCTCAGGCGAGTCGGACCGGGTCAGGCGTCAGGCTTCGCCGAGACGAACGAGCCAAGCCCGGGTTCGGTGTAGATGAGGCCCTGCTCGCGCAGGCCTCGGTGCACCTTGTGCGCCGTCATGGTCGCGATGCCGAACTCCTCGGTGAGCTGGAGAACCGACGGCACGCGTGTGCGGGGCGGGTAGGTCCCGTCCTTGATGCGCTGGCGGATCACTTCGGCCACTTGACGCCAGCGTGGGATGTCAGGAGCGAATTCGATCACGTGGGCACGCTACGTGTTCTTAGTGTGCGCGGCAATGAACAGGTTCATTCGGTTTCTTAGCAAGCAGAGCATTGCATACCGTTCTAGGTACGGTCGCTGTAAACGACAGACCCCGGCGACCGCTGCAACCGGGCCCGGGGCACGGCCAACGCTGCTCAAGGAGCGTCGACATGGCGAAGTTTATCTTCCGCTGCCTTGCCTGGGCGAGAGCTCAGCTCCCGCCCATCACCACCCCCGCGTGCGCCGCCCCGCCGCCCCGAATCCCCCGCCAGCGCACCGCCACCCCCACCCTCTGGGTCACCGCCCACGGCATCGACATCCGCCCGCGCCGGGAGGGCATCCGATGAGTGACGCGCCAGAGATCGGCACCCTCGTCGTCGACGCCCGCCGGGACCGCGTAGGCGAGGTCATGGGCACCCTCGGTGGCCGCCTCATGCTGCGCGCGCCCGGCGGCGGCCGGGAGTGGGAAGCGCTCCCGTGCGACGTACGCCCCGCCGCCCCCAACGACGCGCTCCGAGCCAAGGTGGCCGACGTCAACGAGCGCAGCCGGCAAGGCCGGGGTGAGGTGCGGCCGCGCTGCGCGACGTGCGACGACATCAAGCACCGCCGCTACCGCGCCGTCGACGACGGCGACACCGAGGAGGCGACCCGCATGACCGTCGCCATGGGCGTCCATCTGCGGGAGGCGCACCCGGAGTGAGGTTCCCAGGGGCCGGTCCGTGCCCAGGGGCGGGCCCCGAAAGGCGTCATGCTCACCTCCGCCGTTGACGACATGGTGAGTTCGATTCGCGCCCTCTCACCCACCCGACACCACCACCCACCCCACCGCCGGATACAGCGCCAGGAACGCCCACAGGGAGCCGTCCAGGCCCCTCGCCACCGCCCATCCCGCGTGGAAGGCGAGCCCCGGCGTCAGGAACACCGGCAGCCAGATCGGGGGCGCCACCAGCACCAGGGGGAAGAGGGTCTCCCACGCGCCCACGCCCCGCGACAGCCACTTCGCGCCCACCGGGTGTGCTGTGAGCCAGGCCGCCACCCGTCGGTCGCCGTGGCACCGCGTGCTCAGCACGCCCGTCAGGTTCGTGCCGTCCCGCCACGCCCCCGACGTGACCTTGTAGATCCCGGACGTGGCGTACGCCAGGCAGGCGTTCAGGGCCAGGAACCACAGCACCAGCCGCGGCGCCGCCGGCGTCGGCCGTAGCGCCGCCAGCAGCAGCGCGCAGAAGACGAGCTCCAGCATCTGGTCCGCGCTCTCGCCGCCGTACGTGCCGCGCAGGCTCATCACCGCGCCCGTGCCCACCACCACGGCCAGCGCCGCCGCGTGGGCCCGGGCCGGGAGTGGTGCGGGGAGCAGGGCCGCGGCCGCCGCGCGGGTGGTCAGGAGCCACAGGACCGCCGGGTACGCCGCCAACGGGCTGAGGGCGGCGCCCGCGAGGCCGTGGGCGTAGCGGGGGTGGCGCAGGCGGAGCACGGGCCAGCTCGCCAAGGACGTGTCGTCCAGCGTGCGGCGCCGGGACACCCACTCCAGGGACGACAGCAGGACGCCCGTCGCCGCCAGCACCTCCACCAGGCGCAGGGCCGTCGCCGGGCTCACCGGGCCGCCGCCCCGGTCCGGTGGGCCTGCGAGACGAACAGGGCCGCGGGCTGCTCCGCCGGGCGGTGGCCCGCCGACCGGGCGATCAGGAACTGCACCTGCGCGCCCTCCGTCCGCCCGGCGAGCGCGCTCACGTGGCGGAGCAGCAGCAGGTACGGCACCGGCAGCGGGGTCGCCGGGTCGTCGGACCGGGCATCGGTCCGGGCCAGTGCCATGGCCAGGTCGAACAGCTGCTGGTGGTGGCGGCGGTCGGGGTTCCAGACGGCGTTCCACCGGCGGCGCCGCGGTTCCGTCGTCACCTCCCGCCACGCGCCGAACCGGCCGCCCGGCGGGCGCGTGCGGATCAGCAGGTGGTAGTCGTGGGTGGCCGGGCACGTCGCCACGAGGTGGTAGCGGGGCACGAGGCCGAGCACGTCCAGGCGCCCGACGGCCTGGCCCAGCCAGGGGGCGACCGGGCCCAGCTGGGCGAGCACCGCCAGCAGCAGCCACGTCCCGAGCAGGGCCGCCAGCGCGGACTCGTACGGACTCAGGCCCCCGGCCGCAACGCCTCGCACCGTGCCCTCAGCAGTTCGTCCGCGCTCGCGCGGGGCGGTACGGCACCGGGCCCGGGCAGCGGCGGCGCGCCGTCGCCGCCGAGGGCGACGACCAGGACGTCGTCGAGCGCGCCGCCGGGTTTCTCCACCAGTTCGACGACGTCCCCCGTGGCGTTCATCGCCCCCGCGACATCCGGTCTCCCGGCCATGGCGTCCCCCCGTCCGGTCGTGGTGAACCGTGCGTTCCAGTCGTACCGCTCGCGCCGGTGACGGTCACTCGCGCATACGGGCGGTTTATTCGTCAATGTGCACTTCGAACCCATCCCTTTGTCCCCATATGAGGTGTTATTTAGGCCAAAGCGATACGTGCTCATCAGTGATACGCGCTCATCATCGAGGAGGCCCCATGCTCGGAGGCACGCGCGCCCGGACCCTCGGCGGAGCCGCACTGGCCCTCGCCGTGCTCGGGTCCGCGTTGCTGGCGACCGGCTGCGGGGGCGGCGCGGGCGGCAGCGGCGCCGGTGTCGTACGGGCCTCCTGGGGCGACCCGCAGAGCCCTCTGGAGCCCGCCAACACCAACGAGGTGCAGGGCGGCAAGGTCCTCGACATGATCTTTCGGGGGCTCAAGCGCTACGACCCGAAGACCGGCGCGGCCCAGGACATGCTCGCCGAGAAGATCGACAGCGCCGACCAGCAGAACTTCACCATCACCGTCAAGGACGGCTGGACGTTCGGCAACGGCGAGAAGGTCACCGCGAAGTCCTTCGTCGACGCCTGGAACTACGCCGCCCTGGTCGACAACAAACAGAAGAACGCCTCCTTCTTCCAGGACGTCGACGGCTACGACAAGGTCCACCCGGCCAAGGGGGCCGCCACCGCCAAGACCCTCTCCGGCCTCGTCGTGAAGGACGAGCGGACGTTCACGGTCAGGCTGCGCACCAAGTTCTCGACGTGGCCCGACACCCTGGGCTACGCCGCCTACTCGCCGCTGCCGCGCGCGTTCTTCGACGACCACCAGGGCTGGCTGAAGCGGCCCGTCGGCAACGGCCCCTACATGGTCGACTCGTACACCAAGGGCTCCTCCATGAAGCTCTCCCGGTGGGACGGCTACCCCGGCGACGACAAGGCCCGCAACAGCGGCGTCGAGCTGCGCGTCTACACCGACAACAACACCGCCTACACCGACCTCCAGGCCGGCAACCTCGACCTCGTCGACGACATCCCCAGCGCCCAGCTGAAGAACGTCAAGAACGACCTCGGCGACCGCTACATCAACCAGCCCGCCGGCATCATCCAGACGGTCGTCTTCCCGATGTACGACGAGGCGTGGTCCAAGCCGGGCATGGAGAAGGTGCGCCGAGGCCTGTCCATGGCGATCAACCGCGAGCAGATCACCGAGCAGATCTACCAGAAGACCCGCACCCCGGCCACGGACTGGACCTCACCGGTCCTCGGCGACCAGGGCGGCTACAAGGCCGGCCTGTGCGGCGGCGCGTGCACCTACGACCCCGGTGAGGCCAAGAGGCTGATCCAGGAGGGCGGCGGACTGCCCGGCGGCAAGGTCACCATCACCTCGAACGTCGACACCGGCTCCCACCGGCTGTGGATGGACGCCGTCTGCAACAGCATCAACAACGCCCTCGGCAACGACGGCGCGTGCACCGTCAACCCCGTCGGCACCTTCGCCGACTTCCGCAACCAGGTCGCCGACCAGCGCATGACCAGCCTCTTCCGCTCCGGCTGGCAGATGGACTACCCGCTGGTCCAGAACTTCCTCCAGCCGCTCTACTACACGAACGCCTCCTCCAACTACGGCAAGTTCAGCGACCCGCAGTTCGACAGGCTCGTCGACGAGGCCAACGCCGAGTCCGACACGGGCAAGGCGGTCGGCACGTTCCAGGACGCGGAGAAGATCCTGGCCGCGCAGATGCCCGCCGTCCCGCTCTGGTACCAGAACGGCAGCGCCGGCTACTCCGAGAACCTCGTGGACGTCCAGCTGAACGCCTTCAGCGTGCCCGTCTACGACCGGATCCAGGTCAAGTAGGCGCAACGGCCCGCACGCCCCGTCGTCGTACCAGCGAATCCGGCTCGGCCCGGCAACCCCCGGAGACCCCATGGGACGGTATGTGATCCGGCGGCTGCTCCAGATGATCCCCGTGTTCATCGGCAGCACGTTCCTGATCTTCTTCATGGTCTACGCCCTGGGCGACCCCGTCGCCGCCCTCTTCGGCGACAAGGCCCCCGACCCGGCGACCGCCGCCCGCATCCGCAAGGATCTCTACCTCGACGCGCCCCTATGGAAGCAGTACCTCCACTACATGGGCCAGATCCTCACGGGGAACTTCGGCACCGCCTTCAACGGCCAGGAGGTCATCGACCTCATGGCCGACGCCTTCCCCGTGACCCTGCGCCTGACCCTCGTGGCCGTCCTCTTCGAGATCGTCGTCGGCATCACCCTCGGCCTGCTGAGCGGACTGCGGCGGGGGCGGGCGGTGGACACCACCGTCCTGCTCCTCACCCTCGTCGTGGTCTCCATCCCGACGTTCGTCAGCGGCTACGTGCTCCAGTACCTCTTCGGCGTCAAGTGGGGCGCGGTCTCCCCGTCCGTCTCGCCCGCCGCACCCCTCGACGAACTCCTGCTGCCGGGCGTGGTGCTGGGACTGGTCTCACTGGCCTACGTGACCCGGCTGACGCGGACCTCGCTCGCCGAGAACTCCCGCGCCGACTACCTCCGTACGGCCGTCGCCAAGGGCCTGCCGCGGCACCGGGTCGTCACCCGGCACCTGCTGCGCAACTCCCTCATCCCCGTCGTCACCTTCATCGGCACCGACGTCGGCGCCCTCATGGGCGGGGCCATCGTCACCGAGCGGATCTTCAACATCCACGGCGTCGGCTTCCAGCTCTACCAGGGCGTCCTGCGGCAGAACTCCCCGACCGTCGTCGGCTTCGTGACCATCCTGGTCATCGTCTTCCTCCTGGCGAACCTGCTCGTCGACCTCCTCTACGCCGTGCTCGACCCGAGGATCCGCTATGCCTGAACCCGATCCGTACGACGCGAAGGACACCATCACCCCGGCCGGCGGCGGGGCCATGTCCCTGGCCACCGGCGACGCCGAGACCCTCGAAGGCGGCCCCGTCCCCGGCGGCCCCGCCAGCGGCAAGGCACGCAGCCTGTGGACCGACGCCTGGCACGACCTGCGGCGCAACCCCGTCTTCGTCGTCTCCGCGCTCGTCATCGTCTTCCTGGCCCTGATCGCCGTCTGGCCGTCCCTGATCGCCAGCGGCAACCCCCTCCAGTGCGACCTGGCCAAGGCCCAGGAGGGCCCCCAGCCGGGCCACCCCTTCGGCTTCGACACCCAGGGCTGCGACGTCTACACCCGCACCGTCTACGGCGCGCGGGCCTCGATCACCGTGGGCGTCTGCGCCACGGCCGGGGCGGCGCTGCTGGGCAGCGTGCTGGGCGGGCTGGCCGGCTTCTTCGGCGGGTGGTGGGACGCGCTGCTCTCCCGGCTCGCCGACGTCTTCTTCGGCATCCCCATCATCCTCGGCGGCCTGGTCTTCCTGTCCGTCGTCACCGGCGGCTCGGTCTGGCCGGTCGTCGGCTTCATCGTGCTGCTGGGCTGGCCGCAGCTCTCCCGCCTCGCCCGCGGCGCGGTGGTCGGCGCCAGGCAGCACGACTACGTCCAGGCCGCCCGCGCCCTCGGCGCCGGCAACGGCCGGCTGCTGCTGCGGCACATCGCGCCCAACGCCGTGGCCCCCGTCATCGTCGTGGCGACCATCGCGCTCGGCACGTACATCGCGCTCGAGGCCACGCTCTCGTTCATCGGCGTGGGACTCAAACCACCCACCGTCTCCTGGGGGATCGACATCTCCAACGCCTCCAACCAGATCCGCAACGCCCCGCACATGCTGCTGTGGCCGGCGGGGGCGCTGAGCATCACGGTGCTCGCGTTCATCATGCTCGGCGACGCGGTGCGCGACGCCCTCGACCCCAAGCTGCGCTGAGGAGCGGGCCGATGACACGCCAGCGAACGACGACCCTGCTCGACGTGCGCGACCTGCACGTGGAGTTCCGGACCCGGGACGGCGTGGCCAAGGCCGTCAACGGCGTCAGCTACACCGTCGACGCCGGGCAGACCCTCGCGGTGCTCGGCGAGTCCGGCTCCGGCAAGTCGGTGACCGCACAGGCCGTCATGGGCATCCTCGACTCGCCGCCGGGCCACGTCACCGCCGGCGAGGTGCTCTTCCGGGGCGAGGACCTGCTCACCGCCGGCGAGGAGCGGCGCCGCAGGCTCCGGGGCGCCAAACTGGCGATGATCTTCCAGGACGCGCTGTCCTCCCTCAACCCCGTGCTGACCGTGGGCGCCCAGCTCGGCGAGATGTACGAGGTGCACCAGGGGATGACGCGCAAGGACGCCCGCGCCCGGGCCGTCCAGCTGATGGACCGGGTCCGCATCCCGGCCGCCAAGGACCGGGTGCGCGACTACCCCCACCAGTTCTCCGGCGGCATGCGGCAGCGCATCATGATCGCCATGGCGCTGGCGCTGGAGCCGGACCTGATCATCGCGGACGAGCCGACGACGGCGCTGGACGTCACCGTCCAGGCCCAGGTGATGGACCTGCTCGCGGAGCTCCGGCGGGAGTACGACATGGGGCTCGTCCTCATCACCCACGACCTCGGCGTGGTAGCCGACGTGGCCGACAGGATCGCGGTCATGTACGCCGGGCGGATCGTGGAGACGGCACCCGTCCACGACCTGTACGCCGCGCCCGCCCACCCGTACACCCGGGGCCTGCTGGACTCGATCCCGCGCCTGGACCGCAAGGGCCGGGAACTGTACGCGATCAAGGGCCTGCCGCCCAGCCTCACCGCGATCCCGCCGGGCTGCCCCTTCAACCCGCGCTGCCCCATGGCCCAGGACGTCTGCCGCACGGACCGCCCGCCGCTGTTCACGGTGGGCCCGGGCCGGGCGAGCGCCTGCCACTTCTGGAAGGAGACCCTCGGTGACCGCTGACGGCGAGGCGATCCTCGAGGTACGCGACCTGGTCAAGCACTACCCGCTCACCCGGGGCGTCCTGTTCAGGAAACAGGTCGGGGCCGTCCGCGCCGTCGACGGGGTCTCCTTCGACCTGCGGCGCGGCGAGACGCTCGGCGTCGTCGGCGAGTCCGGCTGCGGCAAGTCCACGGTCGCCAGACTGCTGGTCCACCTCGAACGGCCGACCGCCGGGCGGATCCGCTACAAGGGCGAGGACGTCACCAGGCTGTCCGGGCGCGCGCTGAAGGCCGTCCGCCGGAACATCCAGATGGTCTTCCAGGACCCCTACACCTCGCTCAACCCCCGCATGACCGTCGGCGACATCGTCGGGGAGCCCTTCGAGATCCACCCCGAGGCGGCCCCCAAGGGCAGCCGGCGGCAGCGGGTGCGCGAGCTGCTGGACGTGGTCGGGCTCAACCCCGAGCACGTCAACCGCTACCCCCACCAGTTCTCCGGAGGCCAGCGGCAGCGCATCGGCATCGCGCGCGGCCTGGCGCTGCGGCCCGAGGTGATCGTGGCGGACGAGCCGGTGTCGGCGCTGGACGTCTCGGTGCAGGCCCAGGTGATCAACCTGATGGAGAAGCTCCAGGACGCGTTCGAGCTGTCCTACGTCTTCATCGCCCACGACCTGTCCGTGGTGCGGCACATCTCGGACCGGGTGGCGGTGATGTACCTGGGCCGCTTCGCGGAGGCGGGCACGGACGCGGAGATCTACGAGCACCCGACGCACCCCTACACGCAGGCGCTGCTGTCGGCCGTACCGGTGCCCGACCCCGCGGCACGGGAGCGGAGGGAACGGATCCTGCTGGCCGGGGACATCCCCTCGCCGGCCGACCCCCCCTCGGGATGCCGCTTCCGCACGCGGTGCTGGAAGGCGCAGGAGAAGTGCGCGCTGGAGGTGCCGCCGCTGGAGGTCCCGGAACGGTTCCGAGCGGCCGGCGGCCCGGCGGCCCACGTCTCCGCGTGCCACTTCGCGGAGGAGCGGCCCGTGGTACCGGTGGCGGGGCCGGGCGGTACGGGGGGCGGGTGAGATCCCCTCCCCGGGGCTCACCCCTCACCCCTGACCCTCCGCGCTCCGCAGCGCCGGGTCCAGGATCACCTCCGTGTCCCGCTCCACCGTCGGCGGTTCCGGGAAGTGGCACGCCGCCAGGTGGCCCTCCGCGCTGCCCTCCGCCCGCACCAGCGGCGGCACCTGCGTCGCGCACACCTCCTGCGCCTTCCAGCACCGCGTGCGGAAGCGGCACCCCGACGGCGGCAGGACGGGGGAGGGGACGTCGCCCGCCAGCCGGATGCGTTCGCGGGCGGTGCCGGTGGCGTCGGCCGGCTGCGGCACCGCCGACAGCAGCGCGTGCGTGTAGGGGTGGCGGGGGTGCTCGTAGATGTCCTGCCGGCCGCCCACCTCCACGATCCGGCCCAGGTACATCACCGCCACCCGCTGGGAGAAGTGCCGCACCACCGCCAGGTCGTGGGCGATGAAGAGGAACGCGATGCCCAGCTCCCGCTGGACCCGCCGCAGCAGATTGACCACCTGGGCCTGGATGGACACGTCCAGCGCCGACACCGGCTCGTCCGCGACGATCACCTTCGGTTCCAGCGCCAGCGCCCGCGCCACCCCGACGCGCTGGCGCTGGCCGCCGGAGAACTCGTGGGGGAAGCGGTTGTAGTGCTCGGGGCTGAGCCCCACGACCTCCAGCAGCTCCCGGGCGCGGGCCTCGCGGCCGCCGGGCGGGGCGATGCCGTTGATCTCCATCGGACCGGTGATGATCCTCCCGACCGTCTGCCGCGGGTTCAGCGACGCGTACGGGTCCTGGAAGATCATCTGGATCTCGGAGCGGATCGAGGCGAGCTGTCTGCGCCCGGCGCGGGTGATGTCCTGGCCGCGGTAGAGGACGCGCCCGGCGGTCGGCTCCAGCAGCCGCGTCAGCAGCCGCCCGGTCGTGGACTTGCCGCAGCCCGACTCGCCGACCAGCCCGAAGCTCTCGCCCGTGCGCACGGTCAGGTCGACGCCGTCCACGGCCTGGACCGCCCCGACCCGCCGTCTGACGGGGAATCCGCCCATGACGGGGAAGTGCTTGGTCAGCCCCTCGGCCACCAGGATGTCCTCGGTCATCGTCGCGTCCGTTCGCCGGAGATGCGCAGCTGTCGTTCGGCGCCGAGGTGACAGGCCGCGCCCCGTCCCTCGGGCAGCTCGGGCCGCTGGGTGCGGCAGCGTTCGCCGGCCACCTCGCCGGTGAAGCCGCAGCGCGGGTGGAACGGGCAGCCCGGCGGCGGCGCCAGCAGGCTCGGCGGGGTGCCGGGGATCGGGTGCAGCGGCTCGTCCACGGCGGACGCCAGGCGCGGCATCGAGCCCAGCAGCCCCCAGGTGTACGGGTGCCGGGGCGAGCCCAGCACCTCGCGCACGGTGCCGCGCTCGACGGCGCGGCCCGCGTACATCACCAGCAGGTCGTCCACGGTGTGGGCGACGACCCCGAGGTCGTGGGTGATGAGGATGATGGACGAACCGGTCTGCTGCTGGAGGTCCTTGAGCAGGTCGAGGATCTGGGCCTGGACCGTGACGTCCAGCGCGGTGGTCGGCTCGTCGGCGATCAGCAGCAGGGGGTCGCAGACCAGCGCCATGGCGATCATCACGCGCTGGCGCATGCCGCCGGAGAACTGGTGGGGGTAGTCGTCCACCCGCAGGGCGGGCGTCGGGATGCCGACCTTCTCCAGCATCTCGATCGCCCGCAGCCGGGCGTCCCGCCGGGACGCGCCGGTGTGCTTGCGGAAGGGCTCGGCGATCTGCCGGCCGACGGTGTAGTACGGGGAGAGCGCGGTGAGCGAGTCCTGGAAGACCATCGCCACCTTGTTGCCGCGCAGCCTCTCCAGCACGGACTCGGGGGCCCCGGTCAGCTCCTGGCCGTCCAGGACTATCTCGCCGCCGATCTCGGTGTACCGCGGGTCGTGCAGGCCGAGCACGGACAGGCTGGCCACGGACTTGCCGGAGCCGGACTCGCCGACGATGCCGAGCGTACGGCCGGGCTCCACGTCGAAGGACAGGCCGTCGACGGCCTTCACGACACCGTCCTCGGTGGTGAACCGCACGGAGAGGTCCCGTACCGAAAGGAAGGGTGGGGGAGCGCTGGTCACGTTCGTGTCTCCTGACGGTTAGGCGAGCCGCACGCGCGGGTCGATGAGGGCGTACGCGGCGTCGACGACGATGTTCGCGAGGACGATCGCGGTGCAGCCCACGAGCATCACGGCCATCAGGGTGGGCAGGTCGGTCTCGCTCACCGAGGAGACCGCGAGCCGGCCCAGCCCGTGGAGGCTGAAGGTGAACTCGGTGATGATCGCCCCGCCGAAGAGCGAGCCGAGGTCGATGCCGAAGATGGTGACGATGGGGGCCAGCGCGCCCCGCCAGGCGTAGCGGAAGAAGACCGTGCGGCGGCTGAGGCCCTTGGCACGCGCGGTGCGGACGTGGTCCTCGGCGAGCTGCTCGATCATCTGGGAGCGGGTCATGCGGCAGTAGCTGGCGACGAAGATGACGGAGAGCACCAGCCAGGGGATGAGCATGCCCGTGAACCACTTCACGGGGTTCTCGGTGATGGGGTGGTAGGCCGGGTTGTCCATCCAGTGCAGTCCGCTGACGAGGACGGCCAGGGCGATGACGCCGACGAAGTAGATCTGGAGGGCGTTGCCGACCAGTGACAGGGAGCTGAAGAGCTTGTCGACCCACGTGCCCCGGTAGGCGGCGGCGAGCATGCCCAGCCCCACACCCACGACGAGGAACACCACCGCGCCGCCGAGCGTGATGGAGAGGGTGGTGGGGAAGCGGTCGACGATGGTGTCCCAGACCGGCTGCTGGTGGGAGAAGGAGTAGCCGAAGCAGGGCGCCGGGCAGTGCCCCACCGAGAAGTCGCGGCCGGCGAAGATACCGGCCATGTAGTGCCAGTACTGGACGGGCACGGGCGCGTCGAGGCCCAGGTTCTTGTTGATGAGGGCGATCGCGTCGGGGGTGCAGTTCTTGCCGCAGGACATCAGGGCCGGCTCGGAGGGCAGCGCGAAGAAGAGGAAGAACGTGATCGCGCTGATCAGCAGGATGATGACGATCGCGCCGAGGATGCGGCGGGCGAGGAATCTCAGCATGGCTCGCGTTCTTCCGGTCGGGTTCTTCCGGTCGGGTTCTTCCTGTGCGTGTCCACCGGTCGTTTCTTCCGGGGGGCGTGGGCCGCGGCGGCCCGGGGCGGGGCCGCCGCGGGCACGGGCTACTTCACGTACACCCCGGTCGGGTCGACCGTCCCGTAGACCGGGTGGTAGGTCACTCCGCCGAGCTTCGAACCCCACAGGGTGAACAGCCGGTTGTAGAAGGTCGGCACGCCCGGCACGTCCTCGGTGAGGATCTTGTCGGCGAGCTTCTGCCACTCGGGCGCCGCCTGCTTCACGTCCGGGATCGCGTTGATCCGGTCGACCTCGGCGTTGACCTTCGGGTCGTCGAGGTGGCCGTAGTTCTGGCTGCCGTCGGCGATCTGCCGGCCGTCGAAGAGCGGGGGCACGACGGTGGAGGAGACGGGCCAGTCGGCGCCCCAGGAGGTGCGGTAGACGTCGAACTTGTTCTTCACCTCGGCGATCGCGGTGCGCCAGGTGTTGGCGTCGACCTCCTTCTTCTGCACCTTGAAGCCGGCCCGCTCCAGGGCCTGGGCGATGACCACGGAGACACGCTGCTGGATGTCGGTGTTGGGGTAGGCGAAGACGATCTCCTGCCCCTCCTTGCCGGCCTCCTTCAGCAGCTGCCGGGCCTTCTCGGGGTCACCGGCGGGCTTGGCCTTCTTCCCGAACGGGTCGGTGGGCTGGTAGCCGTCCATCGCGGGGGAGAGGAAGTTGGTGGCGACGACGCCGCCGGTCTCGCCGCCGTTCTGCTGGAGGATCTGCCCGTTGGGCATGGCGTAGGCGAGGGCCTTGCGGACCTTGACGTCCGTCAGCCGGCTGGTGTTGAAGCTGATGTAGTCGACGTAGGGCTGGATCTCCACGAAGCGCCGCGCCTTGGTGTCGGCCTGGCCGAGCACCTTCTCCGTCATCTCGGGGGCGACGGCGTTGCTGAAGGACAGCGCGGTCTTGTCGCCTCCCTGGTCGGCCAGGAAGCGCCGCGTGGAGTCGGCGTACTGGTGGCCGAAGCTGATCTCGAACCGGTCGGCGTACTGGTGGCGGATGGGGTCGGTCTTCGGGTCCCAGTTCTCGTTGCGCACGAGCGTGAGCGACTTTCCGGCCTTGTAGTCGCCGACCTTGTAGGGGCCGGAGGAGAAAGGCGCATTGTCGTACTTCTGTTTGGTGTCCTTCTCCGCCTTCACGGCCCCGACGTTCGGCATGGCGGTGGCGAAGGGCGTGTCCGCGTGCGGCTGACGGAAGTGGAAGATCACCGTCTTGTCGTCGGGGGTGTCGAGGACGGACGCGGGCAGGTGCTGTCCGCCATAGGGGCCGTCGGGCAGCGCCTTGCGGAAGTCGGTGCCGTCGCCCGAGAGCCACTGCGGGATGTAGAGGGGGCCGTCGGTCTCGAACGAGGCGTAGAGCCGCTCGACGCCCCACCGCACGTCCTTGGCGGTGATCGCTGAGCCGTCCTCGAACTTGAGGCCGTCCTTCAGCGTGAACTTCCAGGTCTTGCCGCCGTCGGAAGCCGTGCCCGCGTCGGTGGCCAGGTCGCCGACGACCTTGACCTTGCCCTGGGCGTCCACCTTGTAGGACGTGAGCGAGCGGTTGTAGAGCATCTGGTTGGCCAGCATGTCGCTGTAGTAGATCTGGCCGGGGTCCAGGTGCACGAAGGCGTCGCGCTGGAGGACCGTGACCGTTCCCCCCTTCTTCGCCTCCTTGGCGCCGGCGACGTCGGGCGCGGGGCCGGTGGAGTCCTCCTTGGTGCCGATCGAGTAGTTGGAGGACTTGTTCTTGTCCTCACCCGGCCCCTGGCTCTTCCCGCCCCCGCCGCCACCTCCTCCGCTGCTGCACGCGGACAGCGTCAGCGCGCCCGCCGCGAGGACCATGACGGAGAACCGGGCTCTGTGCTGGGGGAACCTCGACGTGGGGGTCATGGGTCGGTGCACCTGCCTGTCGGTCGTCGGCTGCCTGTCGTCTCAGCGCCCGGTCCTGGGGTCGAACGCGTCACGGACGGAGTCCCCGAGCAGGTTGAAGGCCACCACGAAAACGATCATGGCGAGCCCGGGGAAGAAGATGTAGGTGATGTCGCTCTCGTAGTAGCGGGCGCCGCCCGCGAACATCCGGCCCCAGTCGGGGGTGGGCTCCACGATGCCGACGCCGATGAAGGACAGGCCGGCCTCGATGGTCACGGTGGTGGGCAGCATCAGCGTGGCCTGCACCAGGATCGGCGTCCAGAGGTTGGGCAGCAGCTCCCTGGTGATGATCCGCCAGGGCGAGGCGCCGGTGACCTTCGCCGCCTCCACGAACTCCCGCTCGCGCAGGCTGAGCACCTGCCCGCGCAGCAGTCGCGCCAGACCCATCCAGCCCAGCACCCACAGCACCAGGATCAGTGTCAGCACGCGCAGGTAGGTGGGCGTCTCCTTCTCCGGGCTGACGAAGAGCGAGTAGACGACCGGGGTGAAGGCGATGAAGGACAGCTGGCTGGGGAAGGCCAGCAGCAGGTCCGTGAAGCGGCCCAGCAGGTAGTCGGTCCTGCCGCCCAGGTAGCCGGCCGTCACGCCCACCAGGATGCCGGTCAGGACGCACAGGACGGTCGCGGCGGCGGCGATCAGCAATGAGGTGCGGATGCCGTAGACGAGCTGGGTCAGCACGTCCCGGCCCAGGGTCGGCTCGATGCCGAACCAGAAGCGCCCCGAGACGCCCCCGTTGGGCGCGACGGGGTAGCCGAACTCGTTGAGCAGCCCGGGCTCGTCGAGGCCGTAGGTCGTGGTCGGGTCCTTGCCGTACGCCTTGGAGATCAGCGGCGCCGCGAGCGCCACGGCGAAGAAGAAGACGACGACCCACGCCGAGACGACGCCCGCCCGGTCGCGTTTGAACCGCCGCCACATCAGCTGTCCGGGCGACCGCCCCACCAGCGCGGCGTCGGCGGTCGTCTCCTCGGTCCGGGAAGTACTCGTCATCGCGGAAGTCCCCAGCCCTGTCGTCGGGTTGGCCCCGCGCGAGCCGGCCGGACGCGCTGGGTTGAGCGGACTTTCGCAATGGATGAACGACCCAGTCAAGGGGGCTGCGGTGAGTGGTGGGGCGCTTCGCGGCTTCTTGAGCGAAGGTTGTGCAGATCGAGGTGACGGCGTGCTTGACAGCCGGTCAAGCGCGCCACACCCGACACCACCCCCACGGGCGGGCTCTCGTGTCAGCCGAGACCCAAGGACCGCTTGAGGAAGTCGACTTGCAGCAGGAGCAGGTTCTCCGCCACCTGCTCCTGCGGCGTCATGTGCGTCACCCCCGACAGCGGCAGCACCTCGTGCGGCCGGCCGGCGGCCAGCAGGGCGGAGGACAGGCGCAGGGTGTGAGCGGCGACGACGTTGTCGTCGGCCAGCCCGTGGATGATCATCAGTGGCCGGGCCGGTGAAGCCGGCGACGACAGACCGTCGTCGGTGACCAGGGAGTTGCGGGCGTACACCTCAGGCCGCTCCTGCGGCAGGCCCAGATAGCGCTCGGTGTAGTGGGTGTCGTACAGCCGCCAGTCGGTCACCGGCGCGCCGGCGATGCCGGCGTGGAAGACGTCGGGACGGCGCAGTACGGCCAGTGCAGCGAGGTAGCCGCCGTACGACCAGCCGCGGACGGCCACCTTGCCGAGGTCCAGCGGGTGGTCCTGCGCCAGCGCGTGCAGCGCCTCGACCTGGTCGTCGAGGGTGACGCCGGCGAAGTCCTCGTGGACGGCCTTCTCCCACCCGGGCGAGGTGTGCGGGGTGCCCCGACCGTCCGCGACGATCACGGCGAAGCCCTGGTCGGCGAACCACTGCGAGGTCAGGTGGGCGTTGTGCGCGGCCACCACGCGCTGGCCGTGCGGTCCGCCGTACGGGTCCATGAGCACCGGCAGCGCGCCGTCGCCCTCGCGGTACCCCGTCGGCAGGAGCACGGCGCTCGGGATGGAGCGGGCGCCGGCGCGGGTGAGCCGTGCGCGGGCGGTCAGCACGGGCGACTCGGCGTACGAGGTGACCGTGGCGACCTGCTTGCCGTCCCGCAGCACCCTCACCCGCGCTCCCGGCCGGTCCAGTGCGGCCGACGACAGCACCATGACCTCGCCGGCCCGTACCGCCGAGTGCCGCCCGGGCTCCTCGGAAAGGCGCTCCACTCCACGTTCGTCAACTCGGTACACATGCGCCTCACCCGTCTCCGGGTCGGCCGCCTCCGGGCCGGCCGACGCGGCGATCAGCACGTCGTCCCCGGTGACGTCGAGCACGGCCAGCACGTGCAACTGCGGGCCGGTCAGTGCCCGGTCGCCGACCACCAGGACCCGGGCCCCCGCCTCGTCGGCGACGCGCACGAGCCGACCGTCAGATGTCCATGCGGGCACACCTGCGAACAGTTCCAGCCACTTCGGGTCCTCGTCCACGTGCAGCACCCGGGTGGCCCCGGTCTCGGTGTCCACCGTCAGGAACGCCTGGGTCCGCTGGTCGCGCGCCTGGACGAGCAGCAGCGGGGGGCCGCCGGCCGACCAGTGCGCCTGGGCCAGGTAGGGGTAGCGCTCGCGGTCCCACTCGACGTCCACGCGGCCGCCGTCCAGCCGCAGCAGGGACAGGGAGACCAGCGCGTTGGGCGTGCCGGCCGCCGGGTAGGCCACCTCGGCCGGAGCGCTGCCGGGGTTGGCGGGGTCGGCGATCCACCACCGGCGCACCGGCGCGTCGTCCACCCGGGCGGCCAGCAGCGCGTCGCTGTCCGGCGACCACCAGAAGCCGCGCAGCCGGTGCATCTCCTCCGCGGCGATGAACTCGGCCAGCCCCCACGTGGTCGTGGCGCAGGGCGGCTCGGCCAGCGCCCGGTCGCCGGTGCCGTCGGCCGCCACCACGCGCAGGGCGCCGTTCGCCGCGTACGCCACCAGACGGCCGTCGGGGGAGGGGCGGGGGTCGGCGACGGGGCCGGGGACGGCCAGTTCCCGCGCCGCACCGCCGCGCAGTCCGGCCACCCACAGCCGTCCGGAGAGGGCGAAGGCCGCCAACTCCACAGCCGCGTCGACCGCGTAAGCCACCACGCCCGCCGATCCCTCGCGGCTGCGCTCACGGCGCGCCCGCTCCTCGGGGGACAGCTCCTCGTCGGCGCCGCCGAGGAGGACGAGCGGGTCGGCGACCACGTGTTCGCGACTCGCAGTCACATCCAGTGTCCACAGCAGATTGGCCCGATCCGTACCTGTGCGAGAGCGGAGGAACGTGACACGCGAGCCGTCCGGCGACACGCTGAACGCACGCGGCGCGCCGAGCGAGAAACGCTGGGTACGGGCGTGCTGACGGGGGA
Organism: Streptomyces cinnamoneus; assembly: GCF_002939475.1. Classification (NCBI taxonomy): domain Bacteria; kingdom Bacillati; phylum Actinomycetota; class Actinomycetes; order Kitasatosporales; family Streptomycetaceae; genus Streptomyces; species Streptomyces cinnamoneus. The sequence continues at coordinate 4,585,063 of NZ_PKFQ01000001.1, forward strand.
ACGAGAGGTGTCCGGTCATGGCCCGGAGCCTACGGGCGCCTACCAACGGGTTCACCCGGAGCGGCGAGAACTCGCCGTGCGCCCCGTGTTTGCGCCTGTGCACCGAGTCATGCACGGGCACGGAAAGTTATGATCGCTCGCGCATAGTGGGTATGACTCCCTGGCGTCGTAGGCCCCCCGGGCATACGTATGCCTCCGTCCGATTGCGCGTCCCTGGAGGTGAGCCGCTGTGGCACTCTCGATTTCGGCGGTGGTGCTGCTGGCGATCATCGTCTTCCTGCTCGTCCGCAAATCCGGGCTGAAGGCGGGCCACGCCGCGATCTGTGTGCTGCTGGGCTTCTATCTGGCGAGTTCGTCCATGGCGCCGACGCTCAATCAGCTGACGACGAGCGTGACGAGCATGATCAGCAACATCAAGTTCTGAACGGTCCGGCCGTCCCGTGCGGTCCGGCCCGGGCGGCGCCCCGTCCGGACCGCACGACTCGTAGGCTGTTCCCATGACCGACCTTTCCGGCCGCCGGCTGCTCCTGGTGCACGCGCACCCGGACGACGAATCGATCAACAACGGCGCGACCATGGCCAAGTACGCGGCCGAGGGTGCCCACGTCACGCTGGTGACCTGCACGCTCGGCGAGGAGGGCGAGGTCATCCCGCCCGGTCTGCGGCACCTCGCGGCGGACCGGGACGACACGCTCGGCGCGCACCGCCTGGGCGAACTCGCGGCCGCGATGAAGGAGCTGGGCGTCACCGACCACCGCTTCCTCGGCGGGCCGGGACGCTACCGCGACTCCGGGATGATGGGCGCCCCCCAGAACGACCGCCCCGGCTGCTTCTGGCGCGCGGACCTCGACGAGGCCGCGGCCTTGCTCGTGGAGGTGGTCCGCGAGGTGCGGCCGCAGGTGCTCGTCACCTATGACCCCGACGGCGGTTACGGCCACCCCGACCACATCCAGGCGCACCGCGTCGCCATGCGGGCCGCGGACCTGGCCGCTGAACCGGCATTCCGCCGGGATCTGGGCGATCCCCATGAAATCGCCAAGGTCTACTGGAACTGCGTGCCGCTGTCGGCGGTCGAGGAGGGCTTCGCGCGGCTGCGCGAGGCCGGCCGCGAAGGGGACCTCTTCCCCGGCGTCGCCGCTCCGTCGGACGTGCCCGGAGTGGTGCCCGACGAAGAGGTGACCGCCGTGGTCGGCGGCTCCGCCCACGCCGCGCGGAAGGCCGCCGCGATGCGCGCCCACGCCACGCAGATCGCCGTGGACGGCCCGTTCTTCGCGCTCTCCAACGACCTCGGGCAGCCGCTGTTCGACACCGAGTACTACAAGCTGGTGCGCGGCCGGGCCGGCGCGGAGCGCGAGGACGACCTCTTCGCGGGGGTGGACGGATGAACGGTGGCCTGATCTCCATGCCCAGTGCCGGGCGATTGGTCGCTTATGTCGGCCTGGTTCTGCTGGGGTTGCTCGTGGGCGCCGCCGGATCGCTGGTCCAAGGCGGCTGGTTCCCCGGGGGCTTGCTGCTGGCCCTGCTCGCCGTCGCCGGGCTCTGCTACGGCGGCCTCAAGGTCATGGGCAGCAGAGCGGGCGGCGGCGTGCCGGCGGTCGGCTGGCTGGCCGCGGTGCTCTTCCTGGCCGCCAACCGGCCGGAAGGGGACTTCCTCTTCGAGGCCGGAATCGGTTCATACGTTTTTCTTCTCGGCGGGGCGATCGTGGCTGTGATCTGTGCCACGATCCCCAAGGTGCCGCAACCAGCCGGGCCTCCGGCCCGACTTGGCAAGTGACGTGTTGATTTTCGCCTGACTTCTGCCCCACTGGCACTCGGCCGGCCGCGGCGTCATCAGGCGGTCGTCAAGTACGGGCGGGTGGTGCCCAGTATGGTGGTGCGCGCCGCCGAGCCTCCCCTGGCCTCCGGCGATGGGCGACCCGAAGCGAGGTCAACGAGGGCGGCAAAGAGTAATCGGGAGATCCTGCTTTGAGCCGTGCATCTGACAGTTCGTCCTCCGGGCCCAAGGGTCGCGGCGGCGCCGCCTACCCCTCGGGCACCCCGCCGTACGGGACGTCCCCCGGCGGGGACCCGGCCGCGGCGTCCGCGGCGCAGTCCGGCAAAGCCGGCGCCAAGCCGGGTGAGCCGAAGACCGAGACCACGCTGACGACGCGGATCCGCATCAACATCCCGGGCTCGCGGCCCATCCCACCGGTCGTCATGCGGACGCCCGTCGGGGAGGACGCGGAAGCCGGCCAGGACGCGGCCGCCGCGTCCCCGGACGCCCCGGCCGCTCCGAGCGCTCCCGGCGGGGACCACGGCGGACGCAAGCAGAGCCTGCCGACCCGTCCCAAGCCCGCCCCCCGGGCGCCGGGCACGCCCCCGCCCGGAGCCGTCGGCTACGGCGCCGACGGCGAGGCCACCGGGGACAAGACCAGCGACTGGTTCGCCCCGCGCAAGTCCGGTGCCCCGGCCGCGCCGCCCGCGGCACGCCGCCAGGCCGCCGCGCAGGCCGCCGCCAAGCAGCCCCCGCTGCCGCGCCGCGGCGCGCCCGGCCGGCCCGCGGGCACCGAGCGGCCGGCCGCACAGGGTGGCTCGCCCGCCGCGCCCCGGGGCGGCTCGCCCCGCGCGGGTGCCCCGCGCTGGGAGCGCGACCCCGCCGTCGGCGGTGCCGTGCCGCAGGCTCAGATGCCGGCCGCCGGCCCGGTGTCGGCGGACTCGTCGCTCGCGGGCACGGGTCCGTGGGCGGGTGACGGTTCGGCGACGGGTGCCATGCCGCAGGTGTCGTTGCCGGGTGACCCCTCGGCGACCGCCGCCACGCCGTGGCCCGCCGAGCAGAACGTGCCGGGCGCGGGCCCGGTGTCGGCGGACTCGTCGCTGGCCGGCACGGGTCCGTGGGCGGGTGACGGTTCGGCGACGGGTGCCATGCCGCAGGTGTCGTTGCCGGGTGACCCCTCGGCGACCGCCGCCACGCCGTGGCCCGCCGAGCAGAACGTGCCGGGTGCCGGCCCGGTGCCGGGCGACCCCTCCGTGACCGGAGCCACGCCGTGGCCCGGCGACATGGCCCAGGGCTCCGCGCCGGGCGCCGCTCCGTGGCAGGGCGACCCGTCCACCACGGCGTCGATGCCGCAGGCGTTCGCGCCCGGCGACCCCCAGACCACCGGTGCCACGCCGTGGCCCGCCGACCCCTCCACCACGGGCGCCGTGCCGCAGCCGCCCGTGCCGGGCGGCACGCCCGGCGGCGAGGTGCCGTGGCCCGGCGGCGGGGGCCAGGCCCCCGGCACCGCGCGCCGCAAGGGCAAGGCCGCGGGCGGCCGGCAGGCGCCCGGCGGCGCCGCCTTCGCGCCCGGCCGCACCGACACCCCGCGCCAGGGCGTCCCGGCCGTAGGGGGCGACGCCCCCGCGCCCCAGGGCAACGCCGGGGGCAAGGGCAAGAAGAAGGGCGGCCCCAAGGCCCCCGCGCCCGCCGCCGGCCAGACCCTGGTCAGCGGTGTGCCGCCGGTGCCGCCGGCGGCGGGGCAGGGCCCGAAGTCCTCGGTGGACTCCGGCGCGCCCCGCGTGCCCGTCCCCAAGCCCAAGCCGGCTCCCGCCGTCCCCAAGCCCCCCGCCGCCCCGGCGGCCAAGGGCGCCGCCAAGGGCGCCGCGAAGAGCGCGCCCAAGAAGAAGGGCCGCTCCAAGCTCGTCCTCCTCGGCGGCGGCCTCGTCGCCCTGGTCGGCGTGGCGTACGGCGCCGGCCTGCTCCTCGACCACGCCGACGTGCCGAACGGCACGACCGTGCTCGGCGTCGACATCGGCGGCAAGTCCAAGGACGAGGCCGTCAAGAAGCTGGACGCCGCCCTCGGCGACCGCGCGAGCGCCCCGCTCAAGCTGTCCGTCGGCGGCAAGACGGCCGAGCTCAAGCCCGACGTGGCGGGCCTGTCCATCGACACCCAGGCCACCGTGCGCGCCGCGGCCGGACGGGACTACAACCCCGTCACCGTGCTGGGCTCGCTCGTCGGCGGCACCCGCAAGGCCGAGCCCACCGTGAACGTCGACGAGGAGAAGATCGCCGCCGCGCTCAAGACGGTGGCCGGCCAGACGGGCGCCAGCAAGGACGGCACCATCAAGTTCGAACCCGGCAAGGCGGTGCCCGTCTACGGCCAGCCCTATGAGGGCCTGGACGTGGACAAGTCGGTCAAGGCGGTCTCCCAGGCCTACCGCGACCGCGCGGCCTCCGGCCAGGACAAGCCCGTCGAGCTGACCAGCAGCGCCCAGCAGCCGAGGGTCAGCAAGGCCGAGGTCGACCGGATGATGAAGGACTTCGCGGAGCCCGCGATGTCCGGCCTCGTCACGGTGCAGACGGACCCGGCGCACAAGATCAACTTCGGGCCGGACCGCTCGCTGCCGAAGATCCTCTCCGTCAAGGAGGTGGGCGGCAAGCTGGTCGAGAACTACGACCTGGACGCGATCAAGGAGCTGTACGGCAAGGCGTTCGACGGCGTGCTGATCCAGCGCGGCGACGGGACCAAGAAGCCCGTCCAGCCGACGGACGTGGCCGGCGCCCTCGGCAAGGCGCTGCGCGGCAAGACCCCCGCCGAGCGGATCGCCACGATCCCGCTGAGCTGAGCCGGTCCCGGTGGCGGCCAGAACCCGGACCCCCGCGCCCCTCGGGCGCGGGGGTCCCGTCGTGCGGCCGTGACCATGACATCTGTCATCCCCGGCTCACGACGGCTGACACTGCCGCGGCACCCCGCCGACCGGCGATGCTTGTGCCCATGACCACTACTGCACATGTGTTCACGGGGGACGGGCGCCGGACCGGCGCTCCCGTGGTCAGCTTCGAGAACGTCAGCAAGAGCTACGGCGACGTGCGGGCCGTCGCCGAGCTCAACCTGGAACTCCACCCGGGGGAAACCGTCGCACTGCTCGGCCCGAACGGCGCGGGCAAGTCGTCCACGCTCGACCTCCTGCTGGGGCTGCGCAACCCCGACGCCGGCCGCGTCGAGGTCTTCGGCACCACCCCGCAGCGGGCCATCGAGCAGGGCAAGGTCGGCGCGATGCTCCAGTCGGGCGGCCTGATGGAGGAGGTGAAGGTCCGTGAGCTGGTACAGCTCGCGTGCGACCTCCACCGCCGCGCCTACCCCGTCGAGCAGGTGATGGAACAGGCGGGCATCACCGAGATCGCCGACCGCATGGTCAACAAGCTCTCCGGCGGCCAGGAGCAGCGGGTGCGCTTCGCGATGGCCACCGCCGGCGCCAACGAGCTCATCGTCCTCGACGAGCCCACCACCGGCATGGACGTCTCGGCCCGCCAGGCGTTCTGGGGCGTGATGCGCCAGCAGGCGAACGAGGGCCGCGCCGTCCTCTTCGCCACGCACTACCTGGAGGAGGCCGACGCGATCGCGGACCGCGTGATCGTGCTCCACCGCGGCCGGGTGATCGCGGACGGCTCCGCCGCCGAGATCAAGGCGAAGGCCGGCGCCCGCCGCATCGTCTTCGACCTGGAGGGCCACATCAGCGAGGCGGCCCTGCGTGAGCTGCCCTTCCTCACCTCCCTGGAGATCACCGGCCGTACGGTCCGCCTCCAGTCGCGCGACGCCGACGCGACCGTGCACGCGGTCTACGGGCTCGGCCTCTACCCCCGCAACCTCGAGGTCGCGGGCCTTGGCCTGGAGCAGGCGTTCATCGCCATCACCGACGCCGCGACCGCCGAGGAGGCGAACCGATGAACACGCTCATCAAGCTGGAGATCACGCGCACCCTGCGCAACAAGAAGTTCATGTTCTTCTCGGTGATCTACCCGGCGGCCCTCTATCTGATGATCGCGGGCGGCGCGAGCACGAGCGAGGTCGTCGAGGGCACCGGGCTGACCCTCCCGCTGCTGATGATGGTCTCCATGGCCTCCTTCGGCGCGATCACCGCCGTCCTCGTCGGCAACAGCGAGAGGATCGCCAAGGAGCGCGAGAAGGGCTGGGTGCGCCAGCTGCGCCTCACCTCGCTGCCCGGCCGCGGCTACGTCACCGCGAAGGTCGCGTCGGCGGCCGTGGTGTCGCTCCCGTCGATCCTGGTGGTGTTCGTCGTCGCCGCGACCGTGAAGGACGTGCGCTTCGACGGCGTGTGGCAGTGGTTCGCCCTGACGGGCGTCATCTGGGCCGGCAGCATCGTCTTCGCCGCGCTCGGCGTGGCCGTCGGCTACCTCGCCACCGGCGACGCCGTGCGTCCCATCACCTTCATCATCTACTTCGGCCTGTCCATGCTGGGTGGCCTGTGGATGCCGACCGCCGTCTTCCCGAAGTGGCTGCAGAACATCGCCGAGTGGGTGCCCACCCACGCGTACGCCGCCCTGGGCCAGGCCATCGAGGTCGGTGACGCCCCGCACCTGAAGGACGTGGCGATCCTCTTCGTCTACCTGCTGCTGTTCAGTGGTGCCGCCGCCTGGCTGTACCGCAAGGACACGCACAAGGCGTGACGTCCGCGGCCGAAGGCGCCCGGCGGGCAGAGGAGACACTGCGAACATGAACGAGCGCGAGCAGCCGGCGGCGATCGGCGCGTACGCCACCGTCGGCCGGGCGCCGGAGGACCGGCGCCAGGTGGTGGCGAAGGTCTGCTGGACCCTGCTGTACATGTCGTACCTCTACTACGCGGTCGACGACCTCACGTCCGGGCGCCACACGGCCGTCGCGACGGGCTTCGGCTGGGCCGGGATGATCACCTTCGTCAGCACCTACTTCTTCCTGGTGCTGGGGCCCCGGCCCGAACGCCTCGCCAGCTGGCAGGTGGGGATCCTCGCCGGGCAGTACTGTCTGGCGCTGGCCCTGACGCTGACGCTCGGCGGGGCGTGGACGGTGCTGCTCGTCTACGTCTCCATCTCCAGCGGCGTCCTGTTCCCGCCGCGCTGGGGGCTGCGCGTCGTCCCGTTCATCGCCGTCACCGTCTGCGTCCTCGGCCTGCTGAACGGGGCGGGGACGGCGGAGATGCTGCTGCTGGTGCTGCCCACCCTGCTGGGCGGCGTCGCCATGATCGCCGTGGTCCAGATGGGCCGCACCATGCGGGAGCTGCGCGAGGCCCGGGCCACGGTCGCCCACCTCGCCGCCAACGAGGAACGGCTGCGGCTCGCCCGCGACCTGCACGACCTCCTCGGGCACTCCCTGTCCCTCATCACGCTCAAGAGCGAACTGGCCGGCCGGATGCTGCCGGACCGGCCGGAGCAGGCCGCGCAGCAGGTCGCGGACATCGAGCGGGTGAGCCGGCAGGCCCTGGTGGACGTGCGGGAGGCGGTGAGCGGCTTTCGCCGCCCCACGCTCGACGCGGAGCTGGCCGGCGCCCGCACCGCCCTGGCCGCGGCCGGCATCGCCGCCGACGTCGGCCAGATCGCCGGCGGTCACCCCGACCTCGCCCCGGACCCGGAGGGCGCGCTGGCGTGGGCGCTGCGGGAGGCGGTCACCAACGTGGTCCGGCACAGCGGCGCGACCCGCTGCGACGTCGCCCTGGAGGAGTCGGGCGACGAACTGTGCCTGACCGTCACCGACGACGGCCACGGCCCGTCCCGCCCGCACGGCAACGGGCTGACCGGCCTCACGGAACGGCTGGCCCTCGCCGACGGCCGCCTGGAGACCGGCCCCGCACCGCGCGGCGGCTTCCGGCTGCGGGCGTGCGTGCCGCTCGCCCGCCCGACCGCCACCGCCCCGGCGGCCGAGGAGAGCGCCGAGCCGCGGGCGTGACCCCGGACGGCCACGGGGCGCCCTACCCTTTCGCTGTGACTGCTGCGCCCGGAACCGCCCCCGACACCCGACGGACCATCAAGGTCCTCCTCGCGGAGGACCAGTCGATGGTCCGCGAGGCCCTCGCCGCGCTCCTCGGGCTGGAGGAGGACATCGAGGTGGTCGTCCAGGTCGCCCGCGGCGACGAGGTCCTGGACGCGGCCCGCCGCACGCCCGTCGACGTGGCGCTGCTCGACATCGAGATGCCCGGCATGACCGGCCTCGACGCGGCGCTGCTGCTGCGGGGCGAGCTGCCGGCCCTGAAGGTCGTCATCCTGACGACCTTCGGCCGGCCCGGCTATCTGCGCCGGGCCATGGAGTCCGGCGCGGACGCCTTCCTGGTCAAGGACGCGCCGGCCGCGCAGCTGGCGGACGCGGTGCGGCGCGTGCTGCGGGGCGAGCGGGTGATCGACCCGACGCTCGCGGCCGCCGCGCTCGCCGAGGGCGCCAACCCGCTGACCGACCGCGAGCGCGCGGTCCTCAGCGCCTCCGCCGACGGCTCGACGAACGCCGAGCTGGCGGCGGCGCTGCACCTGTCGCAGGGCACCGTGCGCAACTACCTGTCGGTCGCCATCCAGAAGACGGGCGCCCGGAACCGGGCGGAGGCGGTGCGCATCGCGCGGGACAAGGGGTGGCTGTAGGGCTTCCCCCCGCCTCGCCCCTTCGTCCTCAAGCGCCGGACGGGCCGGACGGTCGGGCCACCCCTCAGTTCAGCATCGCCCGCGCGGCGAGCGCCTGGTGGCGGACCGACTCCGCCGCGTCCGGCTCGACGGGCGCGATCGCGTCCGCGTACTCGTCCAGTTCGCGCGCGCCCCGCGCGAACTCGCCGCGCTCCACGAGCAGCTCCGCGCGCTCGTAGCGCAGCCGGGCCGGGTGGCTGGGCAGCAGGAGGGACAGCTCGACGGCCCAGAGCTGGACGTCACTGCGCTCGGGGCGGGCCGCGGCCCAGGCGCGGATGTTGTTCAGGACGCGCAGGACGATCTCCAGCGGCTCGGCGGGCGCGAACATCGCCGGGGACAGCGGCGCCCCGGTCGCCCCCGCGACCAGCAGCCCCGCGTCCTCCTCCGACAGCGGCCGCCCCCCGTCGAAGGGGTCCGCCAGCACGTGCTGCCCGTACGGGTCGCCGAAGCCCACGACGAAGTGCCCCGGCAGGGCCACCCCGTACGCCGGGGCGCCCGCCCGCCGGGCGACCTCCATCCAGATCACCGACAACAGGATCGGCAGGCCCCGGCGCCGCCGCAGCACCTCGTCGAGCAGCGAGGACTCCAGGCGCCGGTAGTCGGCCGGCGACCCGCGGAAGTCGCAGCGCCCGCCGAGCAGCTCCGCCAGCGCCTCCGCCCAGCGCCGGGGCGGGGCCCCTCTGCCCAGCGCCGGCAGCAGCCCGGCGAGCCGGTCCAGCTCGATCTGTGCCGCGTCGAGGGCCTCCTCGCGCAGCCCTCCCTCCGCCTCGGCGCTGACCAGAAGGCACAGCAGCGCCA